>NZHD01000019.1 GCA_002691205.1 Deltaproteobacteria bacterium | reverse complement strand
GTGGGGGATGGGGGGTGTTGCGGCGATCCCTTTGATCAAGCTCAGGACACCACAACGCTAAGTGGGGCACTCTTGCGACTGAATATTGACTCGCCTGATTTTGATCGCGGATCCGTCTACTCGATTCCCGTAGACAACCCATTTGTCATGGGGGGCGGTGCGCCCGAGGTATTCGCTTTCGGACTGAGGAACGGTTGGCGTTTCAGCTTCGACCGGTTGGAGGGATCAATCTGGCTCGGTGATGTCGGCGAGAGCCGAAGAGAAGAGATCAACAGAATCGCTGCCGGTCTCAATTATGGATGGCCGTTCATCGAGGGTACCCGCTGTAGCGAGGGTGAAGGATGCGACCAAAGTGGGCTGATCGAACCCATCGTCGACTATGGGCGTAGTCTAGGAGCCTCGGTGACGGGTGGCTTCGTGTACCGAGGCGACGAACTCGACAGCTACCAGGGACGCTATTTTTTTGCTGATTTCGTATCCGGTCTGGTGATGAGCTTCGACACGGAGTCGGAGGAACAACCGGAGATTCGCTCTGAGTGGGATTCAAGTCATTTCATCGTATCGTTCGCCGAGTCCCCTCAAGGAGAGCTCTACCTTGTCGCTTTTTCGAGGAGCTACGAGGGCCAGCTCTTCAAGTTGGTGCGGCGCCCATCGGCGGCTGAGACCCCACCCGCCTTGCTTTCTGAAACGGGTTTGTTCGATCCTCTGGATCTGACTCGCGGGCGATCTGGGAGTATCGCTTTCAAACCGCAGGCAGCTCTCTGGTCGGACGGAGCGAACAAGGAGCGCTTTATGATCCTGCCCGAAGATGGTCGGATCGCTGTCGCTGAGTCGGGCCACCTCGACCTTCCGCTTGAAACGGCGTTGGTCAAACATTTTGACTACGACAATGAAATTCACGAGACACGGATATTCAGGCGAAGCGCGGAGGGCTGGGTGGGCGCCTCCTATCGCTGGAAGGATGATCGAAGTGATGCCGAGCTACTCTTGGACGGGCTGGAGACGTCGCTCGACGGAGGGCGGCTCTGGAGTTACCCCTCAACGAGTCAGTGCAAGCAGTGTCACACGTCCGTGGCAGGCCGCAGCCTGGGTTTGACTGCGTCGCAGATCGACTTCCCCTTCGATGCCGGAATTGGAGATGGCGTGCGCAATCAGCTGGAGCGCCTTCATGATGCCGGGCGTTTCGAAGAGAGCATCGACTTGATCAAAGTCCAAGAATTTACAGATCTCAGTGACCCGCTGGGTGCCGGTGATTTGGCACGGCGCGCGAGGTCCTACTTGCAGGCGAACTGCGCGCACTGTCATCAACCCGCCGGGCCGACGCCGAGCCGGATCGACTTGCGATTTTCCACAGAAACATCACAGATGGGCATCTGTGATGTTGAACCTCAGCGGGGCGATCTCGGTATCGCTGATCCACAGCTCCGGATCTTGAGCCCAGGCCGTCCCGACCTTTCCGTTTTGCTGCTGAGGATGGATCGGCGCGACTCATTTCAAATGCCACCCCTCGGTACGTATTTGATCGATGACGAGGCAGTGCAGATGCTGCGCTCCTGGATTGAATCGATTGAGGATTGCGATGACTAGCGCGACGCTCAACAGGCTTCCGTCCGCTTACCCGCTGACCCAGCCCTGAGAAGACAGCCTCGGTCCTCCCTCTTCTGGTTGCACCGGACATGGCTCAGGGTGAAGGGTGACCTTCTCAGAGCGAGAACAGACTTTTCAACCGGTTTTCAAGCTGCGTCAGAGCAAGGTGTTCTTGTCCGCATCGGTAGTTCTGGTGCGCGATGCTGTCTCGTTTCCCGTCATCGGTGAGCAACGAATATACCTCCCGAACGAAGTTCTCGTCCGCGAGGCCATCCTCTTCCTCCGAAATCCCGAGTACAGGCGCCCTGAGTCCCAACTGACGATAGATGCTGTCATAAAGCTCGTACGAAGTAGTGATGTAGGGGACTCCAGAAGCCACCGATTCACCGATGGGATTGCCAAAGCCCTCATAGTCGTACGACGTCAGGAATGAGTTGAGCTGGCAGTGGCTCAGCAGGTCGGCGATCGAATATCTGGCTTGATTTTGACTGGGTCCATGGACTTTTCCATGTGAACGCAATTCATTTCCGAAGGTGACTCGATCGCCTACACCGAGTTCGGAAGCCATTTTCTTGAGCCTATGAAACTCATCTTTGTCCTCATCCACATTGCCTGCAACGAATAAGTGGATCTCTCGCTCCAATCCCTGCTCGAGTGCAATTCTATTGAGTCGTGCAAGCAGATCAATATCTCGATCGATCCGCTTTTGAACGATGATTCTCGTACAACGTCCGATGAGGAGAGCGTCTTCGGGGATGCCAAAATCCTGCCTGAAGGACTGATTCTCGGCGTCGATGGCCAGCGGGCTGAAGTCGAAGGTGTTGGGTAACACGACAACATTGGCCCCCGGTGACCATTCGGAGAGTTTCTCCTTGGCGAGGTCATGCAGAACTACGTATTGGATATACGGTGATTGCCGCAGGCGGGGCGTTGTCAGATAGGGTTCTTCGCCGTATTTGCCGGGCTCACTCCACCACATCAAGTCATGGTCTCGCCACATCACGAATCTATCGAGCCCCTGCTCTTTGCCGTATTCTTCTATGGCGTTGCAGAGTGCATTCGTAAAAATTATGTTTTCTGGGAGGGTTCCGTTTTCGACCATGACGAAAGAAACCTCCAGGTCGCGCCAGACTTCCAGAATCCTGTCCTTGATGACTTGGCTCAAGCTGTCTATTTCTCGCCATTCATCTTTCAGTTCGGCCCCACCGTCTGTGCATGGGATGACGTTTTTCAGTACATAATCAACAGAGTCACGGTTGTAGCCGGCGATATCGGATGATGTGCACGTTCGTTTCAGTTGAATCCATTCGGGTAGCCAACGAGATGACTCATCGTATTCTTTGTGGAAGTTGTATTTGTCCGCTTTGATGTCATATCCCAGGTCGAAAAATATTTCGTAACCGCACTCATGAAATACTTCGGCTGATTTGATGAACTCCACGATCAGGCCCGACATAGGCACTCCGTCAAACGATATGCCGAAAAGGACTTTTTTTTGGCCTGATTCAATCATCTTCTAGACCCGGATCCTGTGACGTTCGGTCAAAGGATTGAGGATTCGTACGAAGTTTTTCCACGTTTGTTTCATCAGCCAAGACAGCCTGTCCCGGTAGAGTCCAAAGATCTCCAAGCCAGCGGTCAAAATCGGGGCATCCGGTGATCGGGTCGTAGCCGGCTTGAGGATAGAGGGTCATTTCGCCGAAGACGACTCCTTTGGTAGTGGAGTAGAGATCGATCCGACAAAATTCGAGCCCTTTTCCCAGCCTTTTCGCTGCGGCGAGAATTTCATCAAGTGCTTCCGGCCTTTGTAGCGGAGGATCCGCCCACGGATCCCTGCACTGCGTGAGGTTTACGCGTTTCCAATTCCGATCGCGAAACTCGCTGCCCCCGTTGCTCCACCGCGTTGGCTCATCGATGCCATAGATCAGGGCCACTTCACCATCGAATGCGAAACACTTATAATCGACGAGGGCACCCCCCCCCGCCTGATGGAGGATTTCTTCAGCGAAAATTCGCGGAGGAATCTTCGAATACGCCCACTCCCCGTGGAATTGACTGAAGTCACACTTGAGCCAGGACTTACATTCCTGAATTATCTGCCGAGGTGATGACGGGCGCTCGCACAGGCTTGGCTCGTGGAGTACGTCGCCGAGTTGCCTATACCCCAGGCCGTCCTTTACACGAAAATTCCAACCGCATCCGTGGCTCGCTTTGAGATAGTAATCGCTTGGTAGATTTCGAAGCATCCTTTTGGTCGGCTTGCGGGATACCGCCAACAGTTCCGGCACCTGTACCCCACGATCTGTCGCGAATTTTCGAACAGCCACTTTGTCCAGAAGATGGGGAAAGAGGGGATTCCGATCATTTTCGATCCGCCATCGTACCTTCTCGGTGAGGGTGAGGGGAGCTCTCTCTTCTCGGTCTTTCTTGATTTTGCGATTCACGTAGTGGCCGATTGCTTGGTTTGAGTGATGGAGTCGCTGCGACATGCACTTAGTATTTTGGCGATCATAGATTTTACCCAGTTGAAGTAATGCACTACTAGGGGAGTTCGTGCAAGCACGGGTAAACCGGGCCATCGTGGCGCCGTAATGGATTCTCCAATTCGCCACGCACTCCCCATCGTCATCGCTCTTCGCATTGAGAATCGCTTAGGGTTCATCGGAGGCTTTTTCTATTTCGTTTTTGTTTCGTTTTCCTAGGCAGGAGCGCAAGCACGCCCAACTCTGAACCCACCAGCAGACCGGTCCCCGTTACCCTGTCGCTATACCGCTGCAGAGTTCTTCGGGTGTCACACTGCGAGTGAATACCGCCTTGATCGTCTCTGCACTCGCGGTAAAGACCTGGTCTCCGTTGACGCCGACGCCGTCTGTCTCCATACATTCACACATCACGTCATCGGCTTCGGTGAAACCGGCGCGCTTGTTGAATTCCCATTCGTCCTGCAGGGTCTGCCAGCCGTAGTCGGAAATCCACTGCCCGTCGAGGGCTTCTCCGAAGTAGGCTGCATAGAAACATCGGATTTGCTCCACGGTGGCACCGATGAACATGCAGAATCCCGAGGCATCGCAAATGGCATTGACCATCTGGGATTTCTGCGAGGCAGCAGCCCAATCATCCTCGGGTGAGCCTGGCGTCACGACGAGTCCCGCGGTGTGATCGGCCCCCATCGCGCTCGTGGCATAGGTCACTCCAGTCGCTTGCAACGGACGCGGATCCCATGCCGGGATGGCCTGGCCTCGAACGGTGGGAATTCTCTTGTGTCCCGTCGCCTTGCCCACAGTGTCGGGGCCGTTGCCAATCATTTTGCCGAGGTCGGTCCCATCCGCAATTTGCTTGAACAGCGCCTTCGCACCTTCGGCATCGCCGAACTCCATCTTTCCCGCATCCATATAGACGCCGATCGCAGCGCCTACTTCGATCGTGTCCAAACCGACGTCATCAGACAGGCGGTCGAGCTGCGCCACCTCATCAAGGCTGCCGATTGCACAGTTGGCGCCGAGCATCGTGATCGTTTCGAACTCGAGCGCCGAAGTCACATAGTCTCCCGCCTCATCGTGAATCACATTGCTGCATTGCACGATGCAACCGGTGAGGCAATTGTGCATTCCGCCACCGCGCTTGGCGAAGTTCTCGTGAATATTCTTGCCATCCAGTGCTGCGGCGTGTTCGAATTGACCCGAGATCCGATTGCGCGATGGGAAGGTATGCATTGAGTTCGCCATCTCCACCGTGGTGGCGGTGCCACCGCTCATGGCTTGAGGGCCGGCGAGGTAGGCCTTGCTGAAGTTCTTGATCAGACTCTTGAATTCAGCAGCATCCACCGCCTGGCGCGCACGGGACTTGCCCGGTTCAAGACATACGAACTTCAGTCCCTTCGACCCCATCACCGCTCCCAGTCCACCGCGTGCCGCATGGCGAGTTGGATATCGATTGTCTTGATCTGTCGTAGCAACCGATGCACCCTTGAGCTGAAGTTCTCCGGCGGGGCCGCACGTAATGAACGACGCCGTCTTTGAGTAGTTCTTCGACAGGGCCTCACAGGTCGGGTAATTCCAGAGCCCCTTTAAATCGTCAGCCGGGACTATTCGGACACCATCTTCATCGACTTCGAGGCCATATCGCGCCTCTGGATCTGCCGGCTGGCCTTTGACAATGATGACGCGGTAGCCGAGCTTGGTGAGGTGTTGACCGGGCTCGCCTCCGGTATTGGCTTCCTTGATTGCACCGGTCAATGGGCTCTTTCCACCCACCGAGAGGCGCCCAGATGTCGGAGCCGCTGTGCCAGCGAGCACGCCAGGGGCCAGGATCAACAGATTGTCGGGACCGAGTGGATCGCAGCCGGGGTCGCATTCCTCGAGCATGATGCGCGCCGAAAGTGAACGTCCTCCGAGAAAACGCCAGGCTTCGGGGAAGGCTTCGGTTGTCGCCGTT
This sequence comes from Deltaproteobacteria bacterium, assembly GCA_002691205.1. Lineage (GTDB taxonomy): Bacteria > Myxococcota_A > UBA9160 > UBA9160 > UBA4427 > MED660. Next base: position 2,794 of record NZHD01000019.1, on the reverse strand, counting down.
TGTGTCGTCATGTCGATGCGGATCATCTGATCGCCCTGTCCGCCGACACCGCTCTTCGAGTCTGCCATCGTGTGTTCTCCCGGTTATTCGCTTCTCCGATTGAATCGCGAACTATGCCCCGCACCGAAGTGAACTTCAACCTCCCCTGCGGCCACGAAGATGTCAGATCGCAATTGGGAACGGCATCATCCACACAGCTCGGCTCCCTTGCAGGAACAGTCGGTGGAATTAGTGCTTTTGGGGCATCAGGAGATGGGAGTGGGGATAGGAATTTCAAAGGCCCATTCTTACACCCTTGACCATGTCCGGTACAGGCTAAAGAGGGGACACAGGGGCTCCCCTGAGAGGGCTGGGGTCCGTCGGCGGCGACTGCTGAGTCCGGGTGGCTTGTTGAATACGTTTGATGAGATTGTGAACAGTCTCGGACCGGCGATGGACTTCACCACGTCCAGAAGTGCCTCATCGAGGGTGTACTGCCAGAGGACGGGGTCTTCTTCGAAGCTCAGAATCTTGGTGATCGCATGCAGGGGACTCGCCGGAATGACCTCCCCCTTGGCGACGAATACGTCTTTCATGATCACGAGTTTCTTGGGACGCTCAACCTTCCCGAGCACCAGGTCTTCGAATCGGCGTGACCAAAGCGCAACGTCGTCCTCAGAGATCAGCCCCTTGAGCAGGATAAATCCGTCTCGTGCGTATTCGTTGAGCTGTCCGGGTGTGAGGCCCATTGGGTGTAAGGGTACTGATCCATTCGATCGATGGGCAGGGGCGCGGATCCCACCGGGCGAAGCTGCGGAGCCCCCCCAGACTCAGCCGAGTCGTCCTATTCACTTGACTGCAGCCAGTTGTCTCGCCTCGAATTGATTGGCCTCGAGTGAATTCTGAAAGCTGTAGAGAAAAGCTCTATCGAGAGGGTCTTCGAAGAGATTCGCGAAGTCAGCAAGCTCACCTGCTTTTCGAAGCTCCGGGACGAAACGGAATACCGTTCTCGCCACGTATTCGCATGAAATGGAGTTTGCCTTGCATCTCGCGAGCTCATCTCGAATTCGCTGGGCATTCAATTCAAGCTGAAGGTCATCCAATAGAGCGCGTTCAGGAGATGAGCTTTCGACCTGTATATCACGCCTGATCCAGATCCCACTGACCATGGAGGTTGAACGGCATGCTGCTCTTCCCGTCAAACCGGATCCCATGGACACATAGAGCTCATCGAAACGCTCCGTATCAAACACACTTTCGCAGTACCAGTCGAGCCAGGGTGAATGGGCTGCGATGAAGTCAGGTTGTACGTAATCGAGGTAATAGGCTTTCAGACCATCTGGATCGTCCTTAAGTTGAGCCATCACAGGACTTCCCAACCGACCGAGATCCACGATATTGAATTGCTTGTGCCAACTCAATGCGCCGAGATCAGGGTTCGAGATGGTTGCCCTGTGAATATTGTTTTTCTCCGCCTCGCGGGTGAGTATCAGCCGAAGGTTTTCAAAACCCTCCGTCGGCCAACCCAGCATATAGGGCCCTTTTGCGCCCAGAGCAAAGACTACAATCGTCAACGGAAGTGCGTAAAAAAGCCAGCGACGCAATTCATTCGCAGGTCGATGAATCACACTCAACATCATGAGCAGGACAATACAAATTGCGAGATAACTTGTTGTCCTGTAGGGATCAATTCGCGATTCACCGAACAGATAGGGGGAGAGGCTCCCAATGATTACGAGAATCAAAGCGAGCCGCCAAACAAATCGAAGGTTGTATCTCCTCAGATCTGCTGAGATTCCTTTGTGTATCGGAATCAACAGGAAAAGTAGCCACCCACCGTGCCGCATAAATATCTTAATTGAAAACTCAAATCCCGTTTTCCACTGCTCCGCATCGAAAGTGATCAGCCGAACGAGACTTTCGTCGATCGAAATCCCCTGTGCGCGAGCAGTATTGGGAACAATGCCGCCAAAATAGAAAGATCGCCAAAGATTAAAAGCGATCCAGCACGCGAAAACGAAAATCGAAAACCACAGGGGTTCAATCGACCGCTTGGACTTAAACGAATAGGCCGAGTAGAAGGCAAGCATTGGGCCGATGTAGATCATGCTATCCAGGCGGCAAAGAGTCGCCAGAAAAATCAGGAAACCTGCTGAGTAAGAGATCTTCTGATCGCGATCGAATCGATATAAGAGGTAGATCGTGAGAAGAAATAAGACATGGGTCAAGGCGTTTTCCATGCCAGAGGCATGCCAAAAAAAGAATGGATAGAGAAAACTCAGCGACAGAGCACCTAACATCAACATGGCGAAGCTTTTGATACCCGGTTGAAAAAAGAGGCTCAGGATCCATCCCACGACAAAGGTCGCAACGCTGGTTTGTAACCAGGAATACGTCGAGTAATTAAGGCCGGTTAACGCGTAGGCTCCAGCATAGACAAAGGTCTGCAATGGACTGGAGGAAGCCTCCACTCGGGGCCCGGACGGGCTCACTCCGAGAAATCCAAAGTCAATCAAGTTTCGGCCTACGCTCATCGTAATGACTCCGTCATCTCGATACTGGTATTGAGTTGGGTCGTGGAGCCCGTAGGAGAGCAGCAGGATGGCGGTGAAGCAAAGGGTTGATACGACTCTAAAAAGAATCACGTTCATCCAAATTGCCCCGCCATGGGTTTGTCCCAGAAATTCGACATTGCACCAGTGCAGAGAAGATATGGCAGCGGATAGGAATTTCAAAGGCCCATTCTACACCCTTGACCATGTCCGGTACAGGCTAAAGAGGGGACACAGGGGCTCCCCTGAGAGGGCTGGGGTCC
>NZHD01000018.1 GCA_002691205.1 Deltaproteobacteria bacterium | reverse complement strand
CCCGGACAACCGAAACGCTGTCTCCTGCGAAACCAGTGGGTCCCGCGAAAGCGATTTGAGCGGCAACAAGCGATCCCGCGAGAACGATTAAAAACGTGACTTGACGCATTGTCTTGACCATCGTGGCCTCCATAAAATGTGTGTTCTTTTTGAAATCCATGCACTCAAAAGTCAGCATGAGACGTCAAACCTAGAGTCTTTTCGACTCAACCCCAAAACTGCGGCTCTTCAGAGCCTTTGTTATCAAGCTGCTATCATACCTCAGTCTTGAGGATTCCGGGACCTTGCGCGACAGAGATCCCGGAGGTTTTGATGTGGGGTCGTTGAAGGGGTCTGACTCTGTTCTGGTTCAACACAATCAAGGCATTTTTAAAGTCACTTTTGATGGAACGGGAAAGATCGTTCGTTCAACTTCTGATGAGAAATCCCCCCTCCAGGGAGCTAATCGTTCTGCAAGATTTTTGATCAGATGAACGAGCATCGGCGTGAGCACACTTAGAGGATACGTTTTACGCGACCTTATCGGCTGGACGAGAAGCACCGAGGGCTTTTGAACACGGGTTTTCTATGAGCAAGACTGTAAAACAAGACTCTGCGATTTTAGTGCTGGGAATGCACCGGAGCGGGACCAGTGTGATCGCTCGGGCCCTTCAGGAACTTGGGGTCGAACTGGGGAACGAACTCCTTTCGGCGCACGCGGACGAGAACCCGCGGGGATATTTTGAGGATGTCCCGTTGCTGGAAATCTCGGATTCCGTGTTGGCCGAACTTGGCATGCGTTGGGATTCCTTGCGTTTAATCGAGCCCAGTGAATGGGATCGTCCAGCGTTGCATGAGCTCGAACTCAAAGCGGCAGAGACCCTTCGTTCGCGTTTCGGTGACGTTGGGGTGTGGGGATTCAAAAATCCCCGAACCGCGCGGTTGCTTCCGTTTTGGCAAAGGGTTATGGCCCGTGTTGGGCGAGAGGATTCATACGTCCTCGCCATTCGAAACCCGTTGAGCGTGGCTCGGTCACTGAAGCGGCGGAATGGATTTGTGCCCGTTAAGTCGTACCTGCTCTGGCTTCTACACATGACCGAGGCCGTCATGCACAGTCAGGGTAAGTCTTTGGTTTGTATTGATTTTGATCGTTTGCTCGCTCAACCCGCTTCTGAACTCTCTCGGCTTTCGAATGCGCTTGAAATACCTGGGTCCCAAGAGAACGGGGTGGATGCCGAAGCCTTTTCGAAGGCATTTTTAGATAGCCAGTTCAGGAATTCGAAGTTTGAAGTTGAGGACCTCGAACTTGACTCTGACCTTTCGTTGCTTGCGCGAAAAGCATTCGGACTCCTTCATGCTTTTTCACGAGATCAGGCCAATCCCTCCCGTGTTCAACTTCAACGCGCCTTCGCTCGATTTTCCAAGCAGTTAAAAGAGATCGCTCCTCTTTTCGCTCACCTCGATGATCTAGACGTTCAGTTAGAAGCACAGCGAGTCAAGACTCTGAGCTTGACTCGGGACCTGGAGACCCGAACAAGCTCTCTTGAAGAGCGCGATGGGCAGCTTGTGACGGCGGGTTCAGAAATCGAAATGTTACAGGGCGTTCTTAAAAACGAGCGGCAAGTTTTTGATTCAAATCGGGAGGCTCTCTCCGAAGCTCACGCAGAATTGGGGGCCACCCGAGAGAGATTCCTCGCAAAGAAAGGGGAGTTGACTGGGGTTCAGGAGGGGCTGAAGGCGGCTCAAGCAGAGGCGATCAGCATTCAGAAGAACTTGGAGTCTTACGAGGTTTCTCTAAGAGAGGCGAATGAAAAAATTTCGCAAGAGAGATCAAACTTTTCGATTCAACAAAAGGAATCAGCCGCGCGGTACGCTCATGACCTACAGGCATTACAGCAGAGTCATCTGAGTGAAAGAGCACAGGAAGACTCCGCCCGAGCACAATTTGAAGAGGGCTTGCGTGAGGAATTGGCAGGAGCGCAGTTCGCGGTAGATCGCCACGAGTTTGAGAACCGCAAAACCCAGGCCGAACTCACTGATTGGTTGCATGCGCACATGTCGTATGTGGTGACCGAACTCACCGAAGCCTGCCGAGTCCTTCGAGATTCGAACACGTGGAAGATGACCTCTCTGATTCAGAGGGTGATCTCATTCACTCTTAGAAGAGAGTGGCTCGATGGCTCTTTGCATTTGCAAAAACTGTTGAATGAGTTGTATGCCGAATCTCAAAAAAACCACATCCCTGTGGAGACTTTGGCGTTCACTGCGAGGGAAACGAGTCAAGTCTTAGGGCAGCTCCTTGCAAGCCAAGCATTTTGGGTGGCTCGAAAAACAGTCAATTTTCGTCGAGTACTCAGTTTTAGAAAGAAAACCCTGACGCCACTTGAGTTGCTTCAAGGTCGTCTCTCAGAAGTTCTCTTCTTTCTCGAGGGACTGAACCACTCGCCGATCGCCCATGCATTGAGCGCTCTGCCCGCTGAGGATCCTCGGGTGGGGCGTATCTTGGATGTCGTGATACCGGTCCACAATGCGCGAGAGGCAACCCTTCGGTGTATCGAATCCGTTCTTAGAACGGCCAATCAAGCCTGGGCGCAATTCGACGTCATCGTTGTGGACGACGCGAGTAGTGATGTGGAGTTGAAACGTGCGTTGGACGTACTTTTTGAGCGAGGCGAGATTAAGCTGATTCGCAATGAAGTAAACCTGGGGTTTCCATCCAGCGTGAATCGGGGAATGGCGCTGAATGGTGACCGAGATGTTGTTCTGCTGAATTCAGACACCTTGGTGCACGGTGACTGGATCGATCGTTTGCGCAGGGCGGCTCTCAGTGATTGGAAGATCGCCACGGTCACGCCCTTTTCAAACAATGGTGAAATTTGTAGTTACCCGACGATTTGCCAAGCAGCTTCTATGCCTGACCTATCTGCGCTTTCCGAACTCGATGGCCGAGCGGCGTCAGCGAACGCAGGTTTATCGTGCACGCTGCCGACAGCGGTTGGTTTCTGTATGTATATCCGCCGCCAGGCTCTAGATGAAGTCGGAAATTTTGATTCGGAGAGTTTTGAAAAAGGCTATGGCGAGGAAAATGACTTTTCCCTCCGTGCGGAGGCCATGGGGTATCGGAATTTACTCGCGGCCGATGTTTTCGTAGCCCATGAAGGGGGTTCCTCGTTTCTGGAATCAAAAGAAGATTTAATTCGTCAGGGGCTGGGTGAATTAAAGCGTCGTTATCCTGATTACGAGGAGTCGGTTCACCATTTCATCGCAAATGATCCGATCCGCTGGCTTCGCCAGCGAATCCAGGCTGGGTACTTGGCCGAAGGCGGCAAAAGAGCTGTCCTGATGGTCACGCATTTTTGGGGAGGAGGGACGGAGCGGCACGTCCAAGAGCTTTCGGCTTCTCTTGAAGCGGAAGGAACGCCCGTTCTGATCTTGAAGAGCAATGCGGAGGGTCGAGTAGAACTGAAGCGGTACCGGGGGCCTGAACTTTCTAATCTAGTTTTCGATCTCTCGTCGAATTTTGACGAATTAGTAGAGGTACTCCGTCTTGTCCCTGTAGGACATATTCATTTTCATCACCTGATTGGTTTCGATTTGGTGATTCGTGATTTGGCCGAGACTTTGGGTGTAACCGCCGATGTTTCGATTCATGATTATTTTATGATCTGTCCGAGGATCAATATGGTGAACGACAGCGATGCTTATTGCGGATCACCGGAACCGGAGGCCTGCAACGCCTGCGTGAGACGTAACGGAAGTGAACTGGGCTTTGAGGTCAACGTGGAAGAATGGCGTGCTGAATCTTTGGCTTTTCTTCAAAGAGCCCGACGTGTTTTTGTTCCGAGTGAGGATGTCGTCCAACGCATGCATGATCAAATGCCTGGGGTGGACTGGTGTCTAAGGCCCCACCCGGAATCGGAGGGCGCGGGGGTGGGCGTCTCACTGGAGGCGGAAGAAGGGGATCCCCTTAGGGTTGCCGTGATTGGAGCCATTGGATTGCACAAAGGGGCTGCTGTTCTTGAAGAGTGTGCCATGGATGCGGCGAAGCGCGATTTACCCCTGCATTTTCATATCATTGGATACACAGACCGAGATTCGGCGCTGTTGTCAACCGGCGCCGTCTCCATCGGAGGAAGCTACGCTGAGGAGAACCTACAGTCAGAGCTGATTGAGGCGCGGTGTCAGGTAGCCTTCTTGCCTTCGGTCTGGCCTGAGACATTTTGCTACACGCTCTCTGCGGCCTTCGAAGGCCAACTGTATCCGGTGGCGTTTGACCTGGGTGCTGTGGCGGAGCGTATTCGAGCGGCTGATTTCGGTGAATTGATTTCGCTTCGATTGTCAGCCGCAGAAATTAATGACCATTTGCTCGGTCTACGGGTTCCTCGATCTCGAGAACCTTCTTCCGATTCTTTGACTTTTGCCCGTTATGAAAACTATCTTTCCCATTATTACGATGGTTTGAATCTTTAGGCTCTTTTTGATCGATTCTTATTCGGATCTGCACGTTTCGTTCGATCCGGCGAGTCCTTGGGCTGAATCGCGAATCGGTTTACAGACCTGGATGGAATCAATCCTCAATTTTGATCGTGGACTTTTCGCTCGCTGAAAAGTCTACGGAACTGGTAATGACAGAATTTCGCTCTTGAAGGATTCTGAATGTCAGTGCATCGCTGATGCGGTGAAGAAAGACTTCACCTTCGGGCGAAGCCGCCACAATGCCGACATTTGAGAAGTACGTGTCGGAGGTGAGTCGGGGGCGGAACGGAATTCGAGCCGTGATCGATGTGCCCTGAGAGATATGTTCGATTCCTTCGCTCGGGGGCGCGGAGACGATGCCGCCTAGTTCAGTGCCCACGACCGTTTTTATAAGCATGCCGCAGCGGACGTTGTAGGCGGGTTTTTGAAAGGTGGCTTTGACCTCTAGGTAGTAGAGCTTTCCTCTTTTTAAAATATTTAGCGGGGCGCCCTCGGGTGAGACAATCGCGCAGTGGTTGATGCGTGCACCGCGCGAGACATATTCGAGACGACTCTTAGACAAGAGGTTTGGTTCAAGGCGCTCTTGCTCGAGCGACTCCACTTTTTGTGCGTTCGGATCTGCGGAGGGCTCTTTCGTTGGGTTTCCCTCAGAGTCAGGAGGTGCGGAAGACCCTGCAAGAATTTCGGCTCGTATCGATTCTTGTTCGGCCGCGGGTGCATAAACCAGTCGATGATATTGAGAGACCACTTCTCGGGGTGGGCCCAGCAGAAGAGATTCACCCCGATCGAGGAGAAGGGCTCGATCGCAGAGTTCAAGAACGATGCCTGCAGAGTGTGAGACAAACAGAATAGAAACTCCAGATTCCTTGAGAGCTTCAATGCGCGCAAAGCATCGTCGCTGGAAGGCTTCATCGCCGACGGCTAAAGCTTCATCGACCACAAGAATCTCAGGTGTAGAGCTAACGGCGACGGAAAAGGCCAGTCGCATAAACATCCCACTGGAATATGTTTTGACGGGTTCGTCGATGTACGATTCGAGTTCGGCGAAAGCGATAATTTCATGGAAACGCAGTTCAATGTCTCGCCGACTCATACCCAGCAGTGAGCCGTAGATGTAGACATTTTCGCGACCGCTGAGTTCGGGGTCAAAGCCGGCTCCGAGTTCTAAGAGGGCAGCTAAAACGCCGTTAATCTGAACCTCTCCGGAAGTGGCGGTGAGGGTGCCCGCAATAATTTCCAGCAGCGTTGATTTTCCGCAGCCATTTCGCCCCATAATGCCGAGGGTTTCCCCGCGATGAAGCTCCAGTGAAACGTTCTTAAGGGCCCAATGTTGAGATGAGTCTTCAATTTGGTTTTTGAAAATGCGTGACTTCAGATGTTTTGTCGGTGTCGTTTGTAGGAGATATCGCTTCGAAACGGCTTTGACTTCAACGGCAATTTCAGATGACATCGGCGAATGCCCCTCGGCTCTTCATGAAGAGGGCATGGCCTGCCCAGGCAAAGAGAATCGAAGCGAAAGTGATGATGCTCCAAAGAGCGGGGTCAGGGATGACTCCATAGTAAAGGACATCTCGGGTCTGCAAGACGGGAAGTGTGATGGGGTTGAGTTGGAGCAGAAAACGGGCTGACTCGGGGACGCGATCTAGGGAGTAGAAGATTGGGCTTAAAAACATAAATCCGATGAGAATAAGTCCCACGATTTCGCGTAAGTCTCGGACGAAGACGCCGGTGGCGGCCAGCACCCAGGAGATTCCTAAGGTCCAAAAGCAGATTGGAAGCCAAACAAGAGGAAGGAGCACCAGGGTCCACGGAGGAATACCGTAGAAGACGAAATATGCGATTAAGAAGACGCTGATTCGAATGGCGCTTTGAAAGAGCCCATCAAGAACGCTGATCCAGGGCAGTACCTCAAGTGGGAAGACGACTTTCTTCACGTAGTTGACGTGATTGCGAATGAGCGACGGAGCTTCACCTAAACAGTCTGAGACAAACCAATAGACACACAGGCCTAAGTAAAGCAGAAGCGCGTATTGGGTTGTGCTTGACTCATCTGGAGACCATCGAGAGCGCAGCACGACGCCAAACACCAAAGTGTAAATGGCCAGAGTGAGGCCAGGCAGAATAAACGTCCAGAGAAGCCCTAAAAAAGAACCTCGATAGCGGAGGACGATTCGTTTCCGCGTGAGTTGGTAGACGATTTGACGAGCCTCCAACAAACAAAGGATGGGTCCCAGGAGAGTCCTTAACGCGTGATGAGAGGGATGACGCTTAGTCGGCATGAGGCCATTTCCTAGGCTTCATATCAGGTCGCTCGCGTATGAGGTATGCCTGGCTCACTGAAGAATGACTTTCATTCGCCAACGACTTTTTATGGTCTGGCGACTTAGATACTTAGATGGCAGCGTTTTTAATTTTTATGGTCACAATGAGAAAAGAGTAGCGCTGCGGAGATTCCTAATTACGTTAGCCTATGGCGACCATGTCTACCCGACGGATTTCCTCTGAAAAAGCGCGTTCCCTGGCTCCAGGAAGCGACCATTATACGGCTTATGTCGGTCCTCCAAGCGACTATGATTATATGGGAGCCACTCAGTTTAGATTGCTTTGTGCGCTCGGCTTACGCGACCATCATAGGCTTCTGGATTTCGGTTGCGGCTCGTTGCGTGCCGGCCGATTCTTCATTCCTTATTTGCTCCCTGGGCACTACTACGGAATTGAGCCCAATTCTTGGCTCATTGAAGAAGCGATCAGAAAAGAAATAGGTGCTGATCAGATTCAGATCAAGCGCCCAGAATTTAGTCATCATGATAATTTTGATTGCAGTGTGTTTGGAGTTGAATTCGACTATATCGTCGCGCAATCTATCTTTTCACATTGCGGCGTGGACCTTGTTCGGAAAGGCTTGAGCGCTTTCGCGGAGAGTTTAAGTCCAAACGGATTAGCGGCGGTTACGTTTATCCACCCGGATACGCCCCAGGAAGTTCGCCCCGCTGACGGCTGGACTTACCCCGAATGTGTCGGGCATTCACCGGAGAGTGTGTATCAGTTAATTGAGGGAGCATCACTCCATGGGCAACCCACTTCGTGGGAGCATCCGCGACAGACCTGGTGGCTCCTTTCGCGAGACTCAAAGAGACTGCCCGATGCAGATCAGGAATTAGCTCTGATGGGCAAGGTGTTGAATCCCTCTAAGTGAACTGAAGTCAAGCGCAACGATTCTTTATTTTTAATGCATGCTCAGGACAGTTTTATTAGAATTTGTCACGAACGAGTCGTATTGTATCGGATGCCGCCGTTCTTGAATTCTCTACAGCAAAGGAAGAAGGTATGAGTCAATCAGAGTCCCTCGCAATGCCCGATCATCTCTGGAGACCGCTTACCCAACATGCTTTGCTCCGCGGAAAGCCCAGGCTTTGCATGGTGGAGGCCAAAGGCTGCTATTTCACAGATGAAAGTGGAAAAACGTATTTAGATACGCTGGCAGGTCTTTGGTGTGTGAATGTGGGCTACGGGCGCCAGGAATTGGCAGATGCTGCGCATGAGCAAATGTCAAAGCTTCCGTATATCTCGCCGGTCATGACGGCTGAGCCTGTTTCCGATTTTGCCAACAAGTTGAAAGCCATGCTGGGGATGGATGGGCATGTGTATTTTTCGTCGAGTGGCTCAGAGGCGAATGAGACAGCCTTTAAAATTGCGCGCCAGCACCATCTTCAGAGTGGCCAGGGGGGAGAGCGTCGCTTTAAAATCATCTCTCGATATAGGGCCTATCACGGCAACACCATGGGGGCGATGGCGGCGACAGGCCAGGCCGAGCGAAAGATTGGGTATGAGCCCGGCCCGCCTGGCTTTGTGCACGTCATGCCGCCGTACCCGTATCGAGCTCATCCCAAGCTTTCTCTTGAGGATCATGGTGAAGAATGTGCCCGGCTTCTTGAAGAGACGATTATCTACGAGGGAGCCGAGACGGTGGCTGCGGTTATTATGGAGCCCTTGATTTCGGGAGGAGGCGTTCTCGTTCCGCCTGATAATTACCTGCCTCTCGTTCGGGAAATCTGTGATCGGTACGGTGTCTTGTTAATTTTTGACGAGGTGGTTTCAGGCTTTGGGCGAACCGGCGCGATGTTTGCGCATCTGCATTGGAAGACCCAACCCGACATCATCACCTTTGCAAAAGGTTTGGCGAGTGGGTACATGCCAGTGGCGGCGACTTTCGCGCGGAAGGACATCTTTGAGAGCTTCTTGGGAGAGGCCGGCGACACCTCTCACTTTCGTCAGATCAATACTTTCGGAGGCCACCCCGTTGCGGCTGCAGTGGCCATGCGAAACATTCAAATTGTTGAGGAAGAAGACCTTCCCACCAACGCGTTGAAGGTGGGGGAGTATCTCCGAGCCGAGCTTGAGAGTGCCGTGGGTGCTCACCCCCATGTGGGTGAAATTCGGGGAATGGGGCTTTTGACAGGGGTTGAACTGGTCGTTGACCGGGACAGCAAAGTCCCTCTGGCGGAGTCGGATATGACAAAGATATTGGCTCATGCTTTAGATCGAGGGGTTTTGTTGGGTCGAAACACCAATACGATCCCGGGACGATGCAATGTCCTTTTGATCAGCCCTCCGTTGATCCTCGCACGAGAGGATGCCGATCGGATTGTCGAGTCTGTACATGGGGCTCTCGCTGATCTGGTCGAGAGAGGGGCGACGCCCGTCTAAGTCTCAAGTCCCGAGAGATGATCTCGATTTCGCTTACGGCTCCAGTGTATTGACATAGGGTTCGTAACTGCGACAGGGCTGGCCGCGCAGTGAAGGACAGGTGGGCAATCCGGTGGGCACCAAGGCCTCTGGGATCACGGGCAGGACGATGCTGGAGGGGTGCGTGGATTGATGGGCAATCCGGTGGCGTATGTCAGTTCCGGTCTCGAGAAGGAAGAAGCGCCATTCTTCTCGGCTATCCCCCGGCGTATCCACTTGAATTTGGATTCGCGAGCCCGATCTAAAGACATGACCGAAGGGCATGATCTCGACTCGGGTCAGCTCCCACTCGCCAGCGGGCAAGGGGCGAGCGTCTTCTTCGAAGTGATTTTTGATCGGTCGCAACTCGGTGGCGTTGGGCGCCAGATGCCGCTGAGTCGCTCTGAGCCAACCCCCTTGTACGTAGAGTTCATTGCCGTCAGGCCGGACTTCGCTCAGGGTGACCTCAAGCTCAGCTTCTTCGGAGTCTGACTGAAGGTATAGGTCAACACTGCCGCTGCCGAGCATCACAAGATCTTGGTCAAGAGGGTCGCTTAGGAAGACCACGGCACTGTCCGCGGGTGTATTGCGCCAGGTGTAGAAAGGCTGGCTTCCGCCGAAGGTCCTGTTGCCAGCCTCCGGGTCATGAAGAAAGCTTGAAGCGGATTGATCTTCCTCCGGTTCTGTAGGGCGCAAAGAGCCGTCGGCATTCATATAAAGACGCAGTGGGCTGGTCTCTTCAGGCGGATATTGACTGAACTCAATATCGAAAGCCCCAACAGGCGCGCCGATGGAGTCGGTATCGATCAGTTGTTGGGCGTATCCGTTGTCGAAAATGACGCGCACAGGCGGTTGAGATTCAAAGCCCTCTTTGGCCTCTTCATACGTGATCCCGGGAATGTCTTCGTCGCTAAAGGGGAGGGTGGGAAGCGGAATGCTTGTTCCCAAGAATCCTGCGAAGAGCAGCGAAGAGTAGAGCTTGACCTCGGGCGTCACAGAAGGAATCTCGCGGGATCCATAGAGATTAAGAAACGAAACCCATTCATTGATGACGTGGGGCGTGTACCCATCCGCATGGAGGCCATTGGTGAGAATAAAACGTTGAGCCGGCGAGTTTGTAAACTTATCAAGGAGGGTGGCGCAGTGAGGCCCGGTTTGTTCGTCTTGCCATTGGCACGATAGAAACACAGGCACGTCGATTTGATCAGCGAAGAGAATCGGGCTGAGTGGGTCGGCGATGGCGGACTCATAGTAAGGGTATTGGCGAGCCTTCGCGACAGCGTCCACGGCCTGGGCGTGGAGTTTTTGGTTGTCGTCGCACGTGGTCAGACCGAGTTCGGCTTCAACTTCTATCCGATCATAGCTCCAGCTCTGACCGTATGGTCCTGCGTTGTTGTAGACATTCTCCGCCCAGTTGATCGCGAATCCCTCGTTTCGAATGCCGCCTGGGGCCAACGTGGAAGTCGCGGTGTCGGCCAAGACGGACAGAGGAGTAATGGCGGCGAGTCCAGGGGGCTGCGTCTGTGCGACGAATAGCGAGGTGATCCCAGGGTAGGAGAGTCCCCCCAAAAGGACTTGTCCGTGCTTGACCCAGGGTTGTGAAGCGATGACTTCAATTAAGTCATAGCCGTCGAGAATTTGGAGTTCCTCAAAGAAGTCGTAGGCCCCCCCTGAGCAACCTGTTCCGCGCATGTTGACGCCCACACTGGCAAAACCGAAAACGCCTGCGATGAGGCCTGACGGATGGCCGGGTGCATCGCAAAGAACCGGCAGAGCGTTCACGATAGGTTCCAAGGGTTTCAGGGGGTCATCATCGGCAAGGGACCCCAGGTTTTCGCAGACCGTCGCAAATGTTGAGTCATAAGGGGCGCCGGTTTTCGAGGGCTCATAGCCCGAGTAGTTGATGAATACATCGTAGGGGCCTTCTTCAACGGGACCGGGCAAGTAGACATAGGCGGAGAGTTGGGTTCCGTCTCGAGTCTTGATGTAGTTGAACCCCCGGTTTAGAACTTGATTCGAGTAAAATTCAGGCGCAGGCAGACTCTCCTCGGCTGACATCACGCGGAGAGGCTCGGTGCTTCTCGGAGTTCCATCCTCTACGGTTTGGATCACGTAGCCCACGCCGGGCGGGATTTGGCGAAAGATCAAGCTGCCCCAGACATCGACGGTTCCTTCATCGACCAGATCACCTTGGTTTGAGTAGAGGGTCAGTGTATCCCCTTCGCTGGCGTCGGTGATGTGCAGCTGTCCCACACTTTCTCGGACCGAGAAACGCGCGGCGGCAAAAGCCGTCAGACTTTCGGTTTCTTGTCGTTCCGGCCCCGAGGTTTCCCGGATGACATAGCCGGCGCCGGTTTCAAGGCCGGAGAAGATCAACTGACCTTGATCGTCAGCGATGCCCTCGCTGATTTTGAGCCCTTGGCTGTCGAAAAGTGCGAGCTCCATGCCCGGTGTGGCTCCGATGACCGTGAGCTGATCGCGGCCTTCTTCGACGTTAAAACTGGCCGGGACGTAGGTGGGTTCGGAAGGAGCATTGGTTTCGTCACTGCATCCGAGAGCTAGGACTAAGGCGATGAAGATCAATAGGAATGATTTCGAACGAGTAGAGCCTGGGGTCGTACGCGGAGAAAGGGACAAGAGATCGACCTCGATTCGGCAGAAGTGGAGGGATGTGAAGCGTTCGACTGAGTTTGTGATAGCCAGAAGACTGCCCTGCGCAGCGTCATCCCGCAAGAACGAGTTCCTCTTGAAAGTCGTAATTGTAGCGGAATCCTTCCCGGTACGATGTTAGACAGGCTAAGAAGGTTTCTGAACGAGAATTTCTTTCTCTTTCAGTTCGGAGATAAGGTCGGTCTTGGCGCCCAACCATTCTTTTAAAACCTCTTCGTTGTGTTCACCCAGGCAGGGGGCCGGTCGGCGGTAGTCGACTGGGTTTCGGCTGAGTCGAATGGGGCAACCGGGCTCAGTGTGGACTCCCGAATCAGGGTGGCGCAGGCGGGCCCAAAAAAGTCCATGCGCGAGCTGTGGGTCATGGATGAGATCTCGTGAATTTCGCACTGCAGCTGCGATGATCCCTTGAGACTGAAGCTGTAATTCAAGTTCAGTGGATGTTTGAGACTGGGTCCAGCGAGATAGGGCGAGATCGATGGATGAACGCTTTTCATGGCGCTCTTTTGGAGACAGGGTTTCCCACTCTTTAAATCCACAAAGGCCACAGAGCACGCGCCATTGCCGATTGCTTTCGATGCTGAGAGCGAGCCATCGGTCCTCGCCTTGGCACGGATATATGCCTTGAGGGGCTGGTTCAGCGCCCTTGATTTCGTTTGATGGAGGTCTGTCTTTCCGTTTCTGGATTTCAAGGAGAGGCTCTCCCATGACCGAGATCATGGACTCAAGCATGGGCACCTCTACATAACGCGCCGTAGGCGAAGAGTCGGCGGTTTGATCCTGAAGAGCGATTAGGGTTGCCGCGACGGCATGGAGCCCAGCGATGGGGTCAGCCCAAGCGACGCCCGAGCGATAGGGCGAGTCTTTTAAGGAGTAGCGCATGTCGTATGAGGCGCCGCTCTCGGCCTCAATGACGGGGCCCAGGGCGACCCGGTCACGGTGGGGGCCCGAGTTTCCGTAGCCCGAGAGGGCCGTATAGATCAGTTTTGGATTGAGTTGCGAGAGCGACTCAAAGTCTAAGCCGAGTTGAGGCATCACGCGTGGGCTGAAATTTTCAAGCACGACATCGGCCTCGATCACTAATCGCTCAAAGAGTTCTTTGGCTTCTTCTTTTTTGAGATCTAGAGTCAGGCTTCTCTTGTTTCGAATCAGCTTATTAAGGGATCCGATCCTGTTCCAAGGATGTTCTCCAACGAGATCGTCAGGGAAGAGATGGGAAATGGGGCCCAATGCGGGAGGTGTGATGCGCCCCCCTCGAGCATCCGGTGATTCTATTTGAATGACATCGGCCCCGAGGTCGGCAAGGATACGTCCAGCGAGGGGACCGGCCCAGAGTCGAGAGAGATCGAGAACACGAACTCCGTTCAAAGGGGCTGCATTTTGATTTGGGCTCGTTGGGCTCGAGCGGGTCGAGTTTAAAGGAGCCTGACTCCGAGTCGTTTTCGACTGGGTCTTCTTCTGGATTGAGAACGCTCTCTTGGGAACGCGTGCACCTTCAACGCTTTGCCAGTAGTCACGCTCTTTGAGGTGGGGGTTTTCTAAAACATCCTCAAGAGAGTTTACGGGGCTGGCCGGCGTTTCACTGCGTTCGGCAATGGCCATGATTTCGCTCACGGTGTGGTTGCTCAGCCAGGGTGTAAGGGCTTGATCAAAGGCCTCTTTGTTCTGACCAATCTGAAGATCGTCAGAAAAACGCGGATCGGCAAGGATTTCAGGGAGATCGGCATGGACGAAAAATCGATCGCGGTGCGACGACGAGGAGAGCACCAGCATGATGTATCCATCTTGGCAGGGGTAGATTCCAGCTGGATGCCAGGGCCCTGGTTGACGGTTGCCCTCTCTTTTTAGAATGTGGCGCCCATGTGTCCACATGGTGAGGGTATGTTGGTGAAGCGAAGCCATGGCTTCAAAGTGACTGACTTCTACCCTCTGACCTTTTCCAGATTGTTCGCGGGCTCTTAAAGCCGAGAGAGCGCCAATGAAACCATGAAGACCCGCTTGGTAGTGGGACTGGAGGCCCGGTCGAGGAAGCGGTGCACGGCTGGGCTCTCCGTTCAAATAAAGGTGTCCGCCCAAAGCATCGTCTGTGAAGGCATTGCTTTGAAAATCCGCGTAGGGTCCCGTCGATCCGAAAGGTGAAATCTGAACACGGATAAGATTTGGAAAATCTGAAGCGTGTGAGAGCGGAGTGAGCGGTTCAGGGGCAGAGCTTTCAAGAAGGACGTCGGCCCAGTCAAGGCATTCGACGAGTTCTTTTTGAGACTCATGGGGCTCTTCGTGAAGAGTCCTTCTCTCTTTGCCCCGATCGAGGTACCCGGTCGCCTGCAGGTTTCGTTGGCGTGTGTCTTTTTGAGATGCGGCTTCCCGGTTTAAAGGACTCTTAGACGAGACAAGTTTAATCACCTTTGCCCCGCGATGGACGAAGAGCTGGCCCGCATAGCCTCCGGCCGCGGAGCCTTCCAGCTCGAGGATGTGAAGATGACGAGTGGATTTAGACAATTCGCTTCCGTTCGTAACGTCTTTGAGAAAAGATCGCTGACTTAAAGATCCATATCAAGAGCCGAAAGTTTGAGGCGATGGCTGTGCGCAGTCGCCCTATGGGGGCTCGTGGAAAATCAGGCAGGGCCTCATGGTGCATCAGATGTGAGTTATTGTTAGTCGCCCAAGTAAAGTAAACTAAAGTAAAGGGCTTCGAATAGCCCTTTTTTGTGTTGAACTTTGTCTCATCGATTTGGGTCAAGGTGTGGTCGTAGGGGCGCTTCCCAAAGCACCTCCGTCTCGCCGTTCTTGAAAAGGGAATTTAAATGGATTTTAGAGCTGTCGCAGGTCGTGAACCCGAATCGATTGAAGAGAAGCGGTTGTTTCGCAAAGCAACACTCGCGCTGGGCTATCGAATCTTTGCTGCGCAGCGGTGGGGTGATTTGGGCGACGGACACATTAGTGCTCGTGATCCTGAGCGTCCCGATTGCTTTTGGCTTTTGCGTGCCGGGGTTCCTTTTCATCGAGCCCGCGTTTCTCAACTTGTTTTAATGGGACCCCAGGGTGAATTGATCGAAGGGGAGGGGCCCATCAATATGGCCGCGTATTACATTCATCACCCTGTATTGGCGGCACGTCCGGATGTCGTGAGCGCCGCTCACGTCCATACGGGTTGGGGAACGCCATTTTCAGCTGAAGTCCGGCCGATTGAGCCCATCTCTCAAGAGTCCTGCCTTTTCTATGAGGACCATGTGATTTTTGATGATGAAGAGGTGCAGGTCCAAGACGTCGAAGGAGGGCGGAGAATTGCGGAGGCTTTGGGAGACAAGCGCGCTGCCGTTCTCCGGAATCACGGACTTCTGACCGCTGCGTCCCGAGTTGATGAAACGGTGGGCAGCTTTGTCCACCTTGAGCGGGTGGTCGAGGTGCAAATGAAAGCGAAGAAGGCCAAGCCGATCTCGAGAGAATCTGCCCTCTACGCGAAAGCGGATCTTGTGCGCATCAATACGCCTCGAATTGGTTTCTGGAACCTTGTGGCCAGCCATATCGAAGACCCGGAGTCTGTTCTCGAAGAGGCGTGAGCAGCGCCGTTTTTACCGAGAGGCGATTTAAGTCGTAGATTCGGAGAGATCAGCGACAAATTCGTCTTCGACGGTGACGAAGGTGTCTGCGTAGAAGCCGTTAAAGGCTGTCCTGCAGGCCGCTCCATAGGCGCCTACACCGCCGAACTCGATCCAGTCCCCTTCATTGATGTCTTCGGGCAATTCAACGGGTTTGGGTAGAGCATCTTCTGAATCACAGGTCGGGCCATTGAGGATGAAGGGTTTCCTTTTCGAGGAGAACGCTCGAGTGGGGACCATTCGGTTCAGGCGCTGCAGCCCCTCGGCTTCCTCATTCATACTGCCGTAGAGCCCGTCGTTGATGTAAAGAGCGTTGCCCTTTCGCAGATGTACTTGAACGATTAAAGACTCGCCTTCTGAAGCGAGCCCCCTTCCGGGTTCGCAGATCACTCTGCAATCTTCTGGGAGTTTCAGGCTGTTTATAGTTTGCGTGATCGTCTGGATATAGTCCTCTAAGGAGGCCACAGGATTATTTAAATAATGGCCTGGGAAGCCGCCGCCGATATCGACGCACCGTAAGGAGACTTCTGTGCGCTGGATGACTTCTCGTACGAGCTCGACCCCAACTCGGAAGGCATCGGCGTCGACGCATTGAGAACCGACGTGGAAGCAAACGCCAGAGGAAAAACCTCTCCGATCGGCATCGGCGAGGAGTTCCAGCACCACGTCGACACTGGCTCCGAACTTTTTAGACAAGTCGTACATGGCCGCTTTGTGGTGAAGGGCGAGTCGCACGACAATGATAATGTCTTTAGAGGGCGTGATAATTTCACTGATCTTTTGCAGTTCATCGACATGATCGACGACGTAGTGTCGAACCCCATGCGTTTCGTGGGCTTCGCGGATAGCAGATCTCGCTTTGACGGGATGCATGAAGTAGCAATCGGCTTCAGGCAGAAGGTGAGAGACGAGAGAGATTTCGGCGAGGGAGGCTGTGTCGAAGTGCCGGATTCCGGCCTCAAAAAGCTCTTGCAACATATGCGGCATGGGGTTGCATTTGACCGCATAGAGGGTGTCGCCCGGAAAATGATGAACAAAGGTTTTTGCAGGCGTGTGGATGGCCGATGGACGAACGCAATACACCGGATATTCAGGCTTCAGCTCATCGACGACCGCCTTCGGAGACACGTAGTGTTTCATTTCAACGATCTCGCGAGGGGGCGCTTTTATCATACGAATCTCCTCGGGTGATCATATTGCTTTGCTTCACGTAAAACCAGAGGCGTGTTAGAGGGAGAAGTGAATTATGGATTTCTAAAGGGTTAGAAGTGCGTAATAAGTGGGCGCCTCAGCGGTTTTAAATCGACGCGCTACGCTAAATCGTCTCGTTTTAAGCGATCAAAGACCAGATTTTAGGAGTGTGGAATGAGCAATCAGACGCAATTGGCCAGCTGGGTTGAACTCGAGGGGTGCTTTAATTTTCGAGATCTCGGCGGTTATATGACGGCCGAGGGCCAAAGGTTTCGAACCGGCCTTGTTTTTCGATCTGACGGCTTGCAACACCTCACTCCCGCCGATTTGAATAAACTTTCGGATGAGATTGAATTAGGACATGTGATCGACCTTCGATCTCAAGAGGAAGTTGATGAGGTGGGCCGGGGCCCGATTGCGGAGCAGGTCACGATCCATCACGTACCGCTTTTTGCGGGCGTATCTTCGAGTGCTGATGCAAAGGCGACCTTTGAGATGCCTGCGGATATGGGGGAGCTTTATTTTCTGATGTTGACGTTTGCTCAGCAGCCCATCGCAGAGGTGATTCGGTTGCTGGCTCATGAAGACGCTCCGGCTGTTTTTCACTGTGCAGCTGGCAAAGACCGGACGGGTGTGATCTCGGCCATTTTACTTTCGCTGTTGGGTGTTCCCGAAGACACCATTGTCGCCGATTATGCGTTCAGCCGTCAAAATATTGATTTAATTAATCAGCGTCTCGATCAAGCCAACACTTATCAAGCCTTTATGGGCAGTTTGCCCGAAGGGGCCTACGACGCAGATCCAGCCTGTATGGAAACCTTTTTGCGAAAAGTGAAGGAAGAGCATGACTCCGTGGAGGGGTGGGCGATGCACGTAGGCTTGAATGAGGGAGACTTACGAGCAATGAAAGAAAAGTTGCTCGAGTCTTAGCGTCTCCGAACCCCAGAGAGGAATGGAAGATCCGAAGTCTGAACGAAACGTCTAAGAGCTTTTTCAGTGGGGGAAGGAGGAGGCCGTAGGGAGACTTTATTCTCTTCTCTTAGATGACCGTACAACCATCATATCCACAGAGCCCGTCGGGCCGATGAGGTAAGAAGTCAAGCCGCTCGTGAGGCTCACAACCAGCGCCCCCCAAAAAGCCGAAGGGAATCCGTTGAGGGTAAAGTTCTCTAGAAAGACGGAGACCAGACCCAGCATGGCCGCATTAATGACGAGCACGAAGAGTCCGAGCGTCAGGACAGTGAAGGGAAGGGTGAGGAGCAGTAAGACGGGTCTAACAAGCGCATTCACGACACCCAGGAGTAGACCCGCGAGAATAAAGGTGCCGGCCCCTGCGATTCGCATGCCGGGGACAAGGGCGTCCGCTACCCAAAGTGCAAGTATGTTGATGGCGAGTCGTACGATAAATCCGGGAATGGTGGAACCTCCGCTGGTTCAGTGAGCCCCATGGGCTGCAATCTTATAATTAGGCGATTGCGCTTTTAATCTTTGAGATTTCTTTTTGTCCATGACGAGATTTTGCGCCAGAATTTTTCTTTTGTTTTCGGCGAAGTGCCGATTAAGCCTTTTTTCTGAAGACGGGCGATTTCGTCGGCATCGATTCCGAGGTCTTGGGCCAAAACTTCATGTGTGTGCTCACCTAGGTAGGGGGCTCGCTCAAGATCCACTTCACTTTCCGACATGCGCGTCGCAAACCCAAAAAGCGGCACCTCTCCTAACTCCGGGTGCTCGACATACTTAATGAAGTCGCGTTCCTTTAAGTGTGGGTCCTCGTAGAGTTCTTGAGTGTCCATGATGGCCGAACATGGTACTCCCGCATCACAGAGTTGTTTCATGGCGTCGTGCTTGTCGAGTGTTCTTGTCCAAAGCTCGACCTCTTCATGAAGTGCGACACCATTCTCCACGCGCTTCTCTCCGGTTTCGAAGCGAGCATCGACGATAAAATCGGGTCGTTCCATAGCAAGACAAAGCGCATCCCAATGACGTTGGGTCACAGTGATGAGGTAGAGGTAGTCATTGGGTCCACCGCCGGCACAGGCATAGAGCCCAGTGGGCGCCCCTCCCATGCTATTGCCCATTCGGGGGCAAGCGTTCTTTCCCCAGTTGCCGAGAAAGGCCAGGCGAGTGCGCATGTAATAGAGCATGGCTTCTTGCATGGAGAGCTCGATATGCTGGCCCTTTCCGGTTCGAAGGCGCTGGATGTAGGCGGCCAAGATGGCCATGCCCGCTTGTGTGCCTGTTCCAGAATCCCCGAGCGTGGGTCCAGGAAGCATGGGGATTCCATCGGCCTCGCCCGTGACCGAGAATGCACCCGAAGCCGCTTGGGCCACCATGTCGTAGGACTTGTAGTCCGAGTAGGGGCCAGTGCTTCCGAACCCCTTCAACTCGACATAGATGATTTCCGGGTGAATCGCGCGAAGTTGCTCGTATTCCATTTCAAATCGTTTCGTGATTCCGGGTCCATAGTTTTCGATGAAGACATCATATTGGGGAAGAATTTTTCTAAACAGTTCGCGTCCTTCGGGTTGATTGAGATCAAGCGCGACACTGCGTTTGTTGGCGTTCCAATTACAGAAGTAGGGTGAGTAAACTCCGCCCTCCACCAAAGATCGACCGGGTTCGCCTGTCACGGGAGGTTCGACTTTGACGACATCGGCCCCTAACCATGCGAGCGCCTGGGTACAGGAGGGCCCCGCTTCATACTGGGTCATATCAAGAATACGAATTCCATCGAGGGCGGGCATGGGGGATCTCCAGAGGCGTTTCGAGAAGGGCCTGAGCGCCCCTTCTTCTTTCGCTTTCATGTCAGACGAGTCGAGCAGCATGCTCGGAGCGCTGGCGAAAAAAGTCTAGCGAATGGCGAACGAGGCGCCTCGAGTCTGACAATCCGAGGCTGGGCTTAAAGCCATACGTTCGATCAATTGAGATTGGATCGAGAGAAGCGTTCTCTAAGCGCTCGAGGCCTTCTGAGATTCGGGCATGTGTCGAACTCGTCGCACTGAGTGGGCGCGTGGGAAATATTCATCCTTGAGTTCCCAGGGCACGCTGAGTGCACGAAGAATCTGGCGCTTGGTGGCTTGTCGACACAGGCTTCCCTGCTCCACGGCATGAATGGTGCGCGCGGAGATGCGGGCCGTTTTAGCGAGTTCTTCTTGTGTCCAACCAAGGGCCTGTCGTGCCGCACGGATTCGATTCATACCCACCTCAATTTCATAGGATCGTATGGTAGCGCTCCTCCGGAGGTGCCGGAAATGAAACGAAGGAGACCCTCGGGGGGAGCTGGGCGCCATCTGAGGAGGCCGAGAGGGGAGGAAGGCGACTGAATCGTTTCAATACAGGCCTTGGAGAAGGCTTGGGGTGGACAAGGGGACTTGAACCCCCGACCCCCGGAATCACAATCCGGTGCTCTAACCAGCTGAGCTATGCCCACCGTCCAAGCGGCCGGAAGCTATCGAGGCCGTTCCCCAGTGTCAACAATCGAATTTTTCGACCTAAAAAGGCGCTGCCAGTGGCGGAGCGTTCGCGACGATCCTGCTATCTATTGATCGCGAGCCATTCTCAGAACGGTGAGGCTTGGTTCATCCTTTCGGTATGCCCCGGTAGCTCAGCTGGATAGAGCAGCTGCCTTCTAAGCAGCGGGTCACAGGTTCGAGTCCTGTTCGGGGTACCACTGAACTTTCGGATGGCGAGAAAGAGCCGTGAGGCTTGAATCAATCCGACTTATCTGAAGACTCGACCCAGGCAGGGCCTCAAGCCCGCCCGTCGAGTCCTGTTCGGGGTACCACTGAACTGCCCGGCTCGGCAGGCTTTTTTCGATTTCGGAATACCGCCACCGCCCGCGTCTCTCCGAGTCGGTGCCGTATAGTGCCGTTTGCGGCCGTCGATGGCGTCTGCGAAGGCCGTACTCTCGGTAGGCAGGAAGTGCCCGTAGAGGTCGAGCAGGAGCTTGGCGCTCGACCATCCGCCCATATTCTGGATCCATTTGAGGTTCGTACCGAAGGCCAGGTGAAGACTCGCGAAGGTATGACGCAATCCATGAGGGCTGAACTTGCGGTTTGG
>NZHD01000017.1 GCA_002691205.1 Deltaproteobacteria bacterium | reverse complement strand
TCAATTTAAGCATTTTCGGGCTTCTTTAGGCTCATAGGATTTTATCGTTTCATTTAAGACTATTTAATAGTGTTAATAGTGCATTCGAACGCATTAGCCTGCCTAACTTAAAAGGGTGTATATGGGCCCCTTGCCGTGTGAGAACGCTTAAAAGAGACTTTGGAGATCAGTTTGAGGGAGGAAAAAGTTCTCCAGTGTGGGGCAGACCCGATCGCGCCGAGGGCGTTGGGAATATGGCCAGGTGCCCAAGGGCTTACCCGTGGGGATATTTAGGACAGATTTTGCTTTGACCGGGTTCGAACTTCCGTCGAAGCAGCATTCCTGGGCAAAGAGATGCGGGCCTGCGAAGCTTTTGAAACCGGTGCGTGACCCTCTTTGGGACCACGATCACACTTCTTGGAGTCGTTTGATGAAGAGCCTTGGGTTCCGAATGGTCTGGGTGATGAGTTTGGGCATTCTGTGGCTGGGGGCGCCGGCCTGGGCCATGGCTCAGGCTCAGTATTACGTGAGCTCCACAAGTGGGAATGATCGGAACGATGGTCGTTCGGCCGCGACGGCCTGGGCAGGGCTAGAGCGCGTGGAAAAAGAAAAGCTCCGTCCCGGTGACACGGTGTCGCTTAAATCTGGAGATTCATTTCGAGGACCGTTGGTGGTAGACGAATCGGGTCGTCGAGGAGCGCCTATTCATTTTACATCGTACGGCGAAGGTCCTGCACCGATTATTGACGGGGCGGTGGGAAAGGGCGGCTCGGCTTTGGCGGCTGTTCTCATTAAGGATCAAGACCATCTTGAGATCAGTCACCTCGCGATTCGAAACTTTCGAAAAAAAAGCAAGCGAGATAAAGCGGATGTCAATGCCTACGGGATCCTTGTCAAGAATACGGGAAAGCGTTCTTTACAAGGGTTCGAATTTCATCATTTGAATGTCGAAGAGGTCTATCCGATTCGGCCTAAAAAATCTTTTAATGAGACGTCCGTGACCGGCATTCGTTTTGAGACCGCTCCGGCTAAGTCAAAGAAACAGGCGGTCAATACGAGCGATGTTTACATTCACGATAATGTGATTCGCCATACGGCTCGTTTCGGGATTGCCATTCGCCACAGACCGTCGAAGAAGGAGGGCGTCACGGGAACACCTCTCGATTACGATACAGATATTCGCATTGTGAATAATCGGTGTGAAGATTTGGGTGGCAGTTGCGTTCTCATGAATGGGGTTTCGGGTGGCCTTCTAGAAGGGAATACGTTTTTACGCTCGGGGGCTTTGGTTGAGCCGGAGCTTTCTGTGAACCGGGGCAGCGGGGCTTGGTTCTTTCGCAGCCGAGATATCGTGGCGCAACGAAACGTGTCTATTTCTTCTCGCGGTCACAATGATTCGGCAGGGATGCATGTGGACTTCGGGAACGAGAATATTTTAGTTCAGTACAATTTCTTCGTAGACAACGAAGGCTATGGCACAGAGATCTTGGGTAAGAATAAAAACGTGATCTGGAGGTACAACATCAGTGTGGGCGACGGCTCGCGTCGAATGAATGTGGTGCGTCCCGAGGGAGGAAAGAGCAACTATCCCGGCAAAACAATTTTTGTGAGTGATTTTGCGGTGCCCAAGCGTGTGCAGTCCCAAGAGGTATATATCTATAACAACACCTACTTTATCAGTGATGGCACGGACCCGTTTGTGGAATTCAACGGCGAGGACGTCCACGTGTGGAACAACGTTTTTATCGTGGAAGAGGGCGGTCGACTGGGGAAGAAGGTCAATCTGGGATGGGCGAGGGGGCCGGCCATCGATCTTCAGGGAAATGTCTTCTCAGGCAACGTCTCGCCAAACCTGATTGAGCTGGATTCCAGTCCCACAGTGATGCAGCTTCAGATCAAGGGCGGTTCGGCGCTTTCGGTTCATTACGCACAGGACTATGCGCTTGATTACGGGGCCATGGCCGCAGCTGACGCAGGGCTCAGAGTGGATCACCCTCTTTTTCCAGCTGCCGGAAAGGGGCTCTTTGGTCACGTAGATGCGGTCCCGTCGGTGGATTTCTTTGACAATGTGATCTTGGAGGCGGGGCCGCGTGTGGGCGCGGGATACAGAATGAGTGATGGGGTTCAGTAGCTTGGAAAAAGTACTGGGCGTACGCGGGCGCTTAAGGATCTCGGCGCTTCTTCTCGTTCTCATCGGTTTGCTATGGCCCCATGCTTCTTGGGCGTCTCCCAACTTCATTTTGATTCTGACAGATGATCTAGGCTGGACGAGCTTGTCTTCCTCGATGGATAAGAATCGGCCGGAGGCCATGAGTGATTTTTATCAAACGCCGCATATCGACCAACTGGTTGATCGGGGAATGCGTTTTTCCAACGCCTACGCGGCGGCGCCGGTTTGTTCGCCTACGCGTTACAGCATTCAGTTTGGCAAAACGCCGGCGCGGATCCTGCGGACTCGTTCCGACAAGCCAAATAGAGTCGATCACAGCCAAAAGTCCATCGCTCATGTGCTGAAGTCCATAGACCCGAACTACACGACGGCGCACCTGGGAAAATGGCATATCGATCATGATCCCGGAGAGCTTGGTTACGATGAACACGATGGTTTGACCAATAATGGGACCGGGGGGTTCGTGAACGACAATCGTCAATGGACGGGTTCTGAGGACAAGGACCCCAAGCGGGTGGATTCGCTCACCCGGCGAGCCATTGCTTTCATGAAGGACGCCGTAGAGCGAGATCAGCCCTTTTTTCTCCAGATTTCTCATTATGCGGTGCATTCCAATATTGAGTACAGCGAGGAGGCGTTTTCGACTTTGGGTGGGCGCGACCCCGGAGCCATGCACTCCAATCGGGGCTACGCGGCCATGATTTTGGACCTCGATGAATCCATCGGAGATTTGATTGCGGCGTATGAGGCGCTGGACCTCGATACGAACACGTATTTGATCTTTGCTTCAGACAATGGAGGTATGCCCGTGATTCCCATGGAGGTCAATCGGGGTCAGCCTTATCGCCAAGGCCTGAATTCGCCGCTGCTTCGCGGGAAGTGGGACTTGACCGAGGGCGGAATTCGGGTGCCGTTTGCGATGGCGGGGCCGGGTATCGAGGCGGGCAGTCAGAGCGATACGCCGGTGATTTCGTATGACCTTCTACCAACTCTGGCCGAACTGGCAGGATCCACGGATGACTTGCCCGCAGACCTTGATGGTGGGAGTCTGTCCAAAGTGTTGTCTGATCCAGAGGCTGAGGTTTCTCGGCCCGTGGACAGCCTCATCTTTCATTATCCACATTACAATCGGGTGGGGATGAACGAGCCTCACTCGGCCATTCGGCAGGGGGACTACAAGCTGATTTATTTCCCGGTCTCTAAGCGGAGTTTGTTGTTTGACGTGAGTCAGGACCCGGGGGAGAAGATGAATCTGGCCGACAAGGACCCGGCGCGAAGAGCGGCTTTGGAAAAAGACTTGGCAGCGTACTTGGCCTCGGTGGGTGCCGAACGGCCGGAGCAAGCCAGCAAGTGGAAGACGATTGGTCAAGAAGGTGAAGTTCGAACGAAGTTTTTTAAACGCTATGACGCGGACTGAGTTCCGGATGGGTGACCGGTATCAACAAAACTCTAGAGTTCAGGACCTGAGGTCTAAGGCCTTAGCCCTGATGGCTCTGATCCGTTTACGTTCCCTCTCAAAATAACGAATGTGAAAAATAAAATATGATTAAAAAACTATCGATTCTTGTCGTGTGCGTGCTGATGGGGTCGCCGGTGTGGGCTGACTCTAAGCGCCCGTACCAGGATCCTGCTCTCTCCGACGAAGAGCGGATCGATGATCTCATCGCGCGAATGACTCTCGTTGAAAAGATTGGCCAGATGAGTCAGTACGTGGGCATTGAGCACATCCAAAAGTCTGAAAAGAACATGTCCATTGAGGAGATGCAGGCAGGCGATGCCCAGGGACTTTATCCGAACTTGCATTCGTCAAAAATTCCAGCCTTGATCGAGCGTGGCGAGGTGGGTTCCTTTTTGCACGTTAAGAATCCAGCCGAAGCCAACCTGCTGCAGGGCTACGCCAGCAAAAGTCGACTTGCGATACCGCTCATTATTGGGATCGATGCAATCCACGGGAATGGCTTAGTCAAGGGGAGTACGATTTACCCCACACCACTCACAATGGCCAGCAGTTGGAATCTCGATCTGGTCAGAGAGGCGAACGTTCAGACGGCTCGCGAGATGCGGGCCAATGGGGCTCAGTGGTCGTTTACGCCCAACGTGGATATTGCTCGAGATGCTCGTTGGGGGCGGGTGGGAGAGACGTTCGGTGAGGATACCTATTTGGTTTCCGAGATGGGTGTGGCCGTCATCGAAGGGCTGCAGCAGGGAGATTTTCGGGGCCCTGAAAAAGGGTTAGCGACGGCTAAGCATTTCGTCGCTGGAGGAGATCCGATTAATGGACTCAACCTTTCGCCCATGGATATTTCTATGCGCTCGTTACGTCAAGATTTCTTTCCGCCTTTTAAACGGGCGGTGGATGTAGGCGTGTTTAGCTTCATGGCCGCTCACAATGAGATCAACGGTGTGCCGGCACACGCGAATCGTTTTTTGTTTCATGACGTCTTGAGAGAAGAGTGGGGCTTTAAAGGGTTTGTGGTGAGTGACTGGATGGATATCGAGCGTTTGAAGACCATGCATCGAGTGGCAGAGACGCAAACGGAGGCCGTGTTTCAGAGCGTCGATGCGGGCCTCGATATGCACATGCACGGGCCAGACTTCCTCGAACCCCTCGCAGACCTCGTGGAGAAGGGGCGCATTTCGGAGGCGCGAATCGATGCCGCCGTGAGACCGATCCTCTTGGCTAAATTTCGCTTGGGCTTATTTGAGAGCTCACAGGTTGATCTGGGTGAAGCGCGAGCCGCCATGTTTACGACCGAACATCAACAGACAGCCCTGCAAATGGCACAGCAAGGAATTGTGCTCTTAAAGAACGAAGGCCAGATCCTGCCCCTTAAAAAAGACCAGAAGGTTTTTGTGACAGGTCCAAATGCTGATAGTCAGGCCATCCTTGGGGATTGGGTTTTCGCCCAACCTGACGAGAACGTTACAACCGTGGTGGAGGGACTGAAGGCGCTTTCATCTGTACCTGTCGATTTTTATGACGTGGGAAGCCAAGTTAAAAGTACTTCGGCAAGCGCTATTGAGGCGGCGGGCCAACGCGCCAAGGAAGCCGATGTGGCCATCGTGGTCGTGGGTGAAAATGCGTTAAGGCAGAACCACAAGGGAAAGACGGGGGGTGAAAATGTCGGACGAAGTTCAATTAATTTGATCGGCCAACAGTTGGATCTCGTGAAAGCCGTTCAAGGGTCGGGGACTCCAACAATTGTGGTCCTCGTCAATAATCGGCCTTTGTCGGAACCCTGGATTGTGGAAAATGCTTCGGCCTTGATCGAAGCGTGGGAACCTGGATCATTGGGTGGCCAAGCCGTGGCTGAGATCATTTACGGCGAAGTCAACCCGAGCGGTAAGTTGCCCATTACGATTCCGTACAGCGCAGGGCATATTCAGAGCATCTATAACCACAAACCATCAGCACTCGTGAGGACTTACGTGGATGCGCCGAGTCAAAATCTTTACGAGTTTGGTGATGGCTTAAGCTACACGGAGTTCGAATACAGTGACCTTGAACTCTCAAAAGACGAAATGGGTCCTGATGGATCGGTGAAGGCCTCTTTGACTGTGACCAATGCAGGTGCGCGCGCCGGAGACGAGGTGGTTCAGCTTTATATTCGAGACAACTTTTCGAGAGTTACGCGTCCGGTAAAAGAGCTCAAAGGGTTCAAGCGAGTGTCTCTTGCGGCGGGGGAATCTCAAACAGTGGATTTTCAAGTGACAGCGGAGATGCTGGCGTATTACGACTTGAAGATGAAGTGGGGTGTCGAGCCGGGTGACTTTACGATCATGGTGGGGGCCTCGTCCAGGAATCGTGACCTTAAGACAGGTCTTCTTAAGGTGACTCCGTGAAAAGGCTCTAAAGTTTCTTCTTGAGGAGCCTCGGATTGCGTCGGCTCGTGCAAACGGGGGTGCCTCGGAGGAAGGAGGGCGTGAATTCAGGGTCTTTCTTCATCGTAGGGGAGCGCATCGTCTCCGAAACGAGTCCGTATGCGTTTGACGATTCCCGGGTTGATGTGGTCGAAGGCTTCCATTTCCGTTTCTAGGCCGCGGTCGCCGCTGGACTGCATCCAGGCGTCGAGAGCTTTGCGATGTTTCGCGACTTCCGGAGCTAACTTCGGGTCGAGTGCCAGATTGTTGAGTTCCCAAGGATCATCGTCTAGGTCGTAGAATTCGATCTCGGGTCGGTTGAGGTAGGCGGCTGCCCGCTCAGGCGCCACCGTTTTCCAACTCGCAAGGATGGCGTCTCGGGGTGGAAGGCTGATTGTGTTCTGGAAGCCGTTTTCGGCGGCCAAGTTGTGGATGAGTTTATAGCGACGGGAGCGCACGGAACGGATGGGGTAATCGGTGCCATAGATGATCCCGCGCGTGGTTTGGATCCCGTAGATATGTTCTCGATGCTCTTCCGCTTGACCGAGTAAGACGGGCAAGAAACTCTGTCCATCTAAATTTTCGGCCGTGCCACCGGCCGCCTCGATGAAGGTGGGGACGACATCCACGTAATGAACGAGCGCGTCTGAGGTGGTGTTGGCCCTCACTTTATCAGGCCACCGAACCACCATGGCGGTACGAATGCCAGCGTCGTAGAGAGTCCATTTAGCGAAGGGCAGGGACGCGCCTTGTTCGCTGGTGTACATGACGACGGTGTTTTTCTCTTGTCCGCTTGACTCAAGTGCAGTGAGGATCGAACCCAATTGCTCGTCGAGGTGAGTGACCTCGGCGTAGTATTCGACGAGAGCTTCTCGCGTTTCGGGCGTATCAATGAGGTAGTCCGGGACCTTGATTTCTTTAGGGTTAAAAAGGGTGGGGTCGCCCTCGGTCCACGGTATGTGAGGACTGTTTGAGGCCACTAAGAGAAAAAACGGTTGAGCCGGGTCCCGGGAGATGAAGCGGGCAGCGGCTTTAAGGTCGACCTGCGAGCCGGGAGCCTCATCTTCGCCCTCAAGCCAACGAAGGCGCTCGAACGGAAAAGACTCTTTCGGTCCAAAATGATGTTTCCCGGTTAATCCGACGCGATAGCCCATCTCTCTAAAATAGTGGACGAGACTGAGTGTTCCGTCGCGCACCACGCTGTGATTTGGGTAGGCGCCGCTCCGAACGGGGTACAGTCCGGTAAACAGTTGCTGTCGCGTGGCGGCACACATAGCCGTGCTGGTAAAAGCATGGGTGAACAGCATGCCCTCGCTTGCAAGGCGGTCGATGTTAGGTGTGGGGAGGTCGTCGTTTCCGTACGCCCCTGAATCGATCCAAGTTTGATCGTCTGCCAGAAACAGCACGATATTCGGTAAAACTGACTTTTCTGCGGCAACGATTCTCAAAAATGACCAAGTCAGCGTGATGCTTAAGGCGAGAAACACCAATAAAAATCGACTCATCTTTTTCTGGGTAGGAAGGCTGGACGAGCGCTTCACGCTTACCCCTCCGGTCGAAGTCTTCTCATTTTAGAAGAGGACGGCCCATGCTCTCGATGCTTAAAAAGTTTTTGGGAATTCCTTTTGAGCCAGTGACCCATTTTTGTTCTTGTCAAGCCACTTGAAGTTGCCATCGATGGCTTGCGCGGCTTCGTCCGTGCTCCATATGCCGTCTTCGTTTTTGTCCCAGCGTTTAAATTTCCCTCGGAGCGAGTCGGTTCGACCCATGCTCATGTTAGGCATACGTTGAACGAATTCTCGTCGCGTCCATTGTCCGTCAGAGTTGCGGTCAAGCACGGTGTATTGAGTAATCCGCAGTTGGGTAAATTCCTCGATGCTCAGTTCATCGTTGCTGTCAGTGTCGAACTGCCGCCAGCTTTCATCGGAATGGGCCGTTGTGCAAAAGAGCAGCGTGGAAAATGCGGTGATCGCGATCAATCGGATGGAATAGGTCATTGATGATGGCCTTCTTGTGGTTTTTTTAAAGAAGAAATTTCACAAAGAGCGGTCTGTGTATGGGAGTTCACTCTGGATTAGTTATTTCCGGCCTTTATGCGTTTGTCGTCGGGCGTAAAAAATTTTTCGAGATCCGCTTCGTCGCCTTTTCGTAACCAGTCTTCGGGAAATTCTGCGGATTTTGATCGGTCCTTTTGTCGAAGGACAGCTCCTGAGCTCCACTTGCGCGTGTAAGGAACGGCGTGTTCTCCCTCGATGGCCAGTTGGTCGTAGAGATCCTTACGGAGTGCGACTTTGACCTCAAGAAATTCTGGGTCGTCGATCAGATTGTTCATTTCTTTGGGATCGTTTTGGATGTCGTAGAGTTCGTCAGTATCCCAGAGCCCATGGTACTGGATCAATTTAAACTGGTTCGTTCGGACAGCAAAAGTGGTGGGCGTAGATGGAAAGTTGAATTCCCAGTAGTACTCATAGAGCAGGCTGTCTCGCCAATCAGGGACTTCTTTGCCTTGGGCGAGTGGGACTAGGCTGGCTCCAGCAAATTGGGGGGGCATCTCCGTGACGCCGGCGAGATCGAGCACCGTGGGTGCGATATCAAGGTTGGCAGCCATTTCTTCAACGATGTAGTCCTGTTTGGCCCCTGGGATGTAGGCGATCAAGGGGACGCGCATGGACTCTTCGTAAGCGTTTCTCTTGTCAATCAGACCGTGTTCGCCAAACATGAATCCGTTGTCACCCATCAGGAACACTGCGGTGTCATTCTCGAGGTTGTTTTCTTTCAGCCAGCTCAGGATACGCCCCAGACTGTCGTCTACAGCCGAAAGGGCACGGTGGTACTGTCGTTTGTATTCCTGTACATCGAGCTCACTGTGGTAGGGGAAGTCGACCCCGTGCCAGCTATTGCGCTGGTTTTTGACCCACATGGGTTTTCCCTCATAGTTTTCGGCCGTATCGGCTTGACTTGAGGGCACTTTAATTTTGGCTTCGCTGTACTGCTCGCGGTGCCTCTCGGCTGGGTCAAAGTTAGCGTGAACGGCTTTGTGAGACAGATAAAGAAAAAACGGCTTTTGAGTGTCCCGTTCTTTATTTAGCCACTCCAACGTATAATCGGTGAGCTCGTCGGTGATGTATCCCTTTTGTGAGACATATTTGCCGTTGATGTTGAAGCGACTCATCTCGCCATTGCGTTTCTTTTTCGGGTAATAGTCTCCCTGACCCGCGAAGCTCAGCCAGTAGTCAAAGCCAGGCTGCGGGTCATCAATGTGGCCGCCCATATGCCATTTGCCGACGAAGGCCGTTTCGTAGCCCACTTCCTGCAGGTAGCTGGGGAAGTAGATGGTGCCTTCTTTGGCTGCTTTGTTGTTGTCGACCACTCCGTGGCTGTGCATGTACTGCCCCGTTAGAATGGTAGCTCGACTGGGTGAGCACAGAGCGGTTGTGACAAACGCATTTTTGAACTGAACACCCTTTTGGGCGAGTTTGTCCATGTTGGGGGTCTCAAGGATCGGATTCATGAAGCCCAGTTCGTCGAATCTCTGATCGTCGGTGAGGATGAAGATAATATTTTTAGGGGTTGTGACGGCGGGTGTTTCGGAAGCCGAGGACGGTGCGATGAACCCGAGAAGGACCCACGCGAGGCTGGCTAGTGAGATGAATTGGGGACCTGAAGTGAAGGCGCTGCTCATATTTGGTTCCAGTACAGATGTGAAGAGATTCAGGGAGTTTCGGAAAAGTGACTAAAAAGTCACGCAAGCATTAAACATTTTCCGTAACTGGACTATCATAAAAAGATGTGACAGCGCTGTCAACTAAGTCGCCTTTAGATCAAAGTTTCTTACTTAAAACCAACTTTAGTCTTTTTTCATGTTCCGTCTATGCAGATTGCATAGAGGGCATGCATGGGAAGTATTGTGCAGATCACGGAGTGATTTCTCGATGACATCCACAGGCTCTTCCGATTCTTCACAAACGCAGAGTTACGCGTTCGCACTGAGTTCGTTGACCTCGCTCTTTTTTATGTGGGGCCTGATTAGCAGTCTAAATGACATCCTGATCCCAAGGCTTAAATCAGCTTTTGAACTGAATTACGCGGAGGCCATGCTGATTCAGTTTTGTTTTTTCTTTGCCTACTTTGTAGTTTCCGTACCGGCTGGGCGACTGATTAAATCTGTGGGGTACAAAATTGGAATTGTGATCGGTTTGCTCGTGGCCGCTTTGGGGTGTGTCGGGTTTTATCCGTCGGCCGCATCGAATTCGTATCCTCTATTCTTGTCGTCTCTATTTGTTCTCGCTTCAGGTATTACTATCCTGCAAGTGGCGGCCAACCCTTACGTGACCGTTCTCGGGCCGTCGGCCACCGCGAGCAGTCGGCTGACCATGACGCAAGCCTTTAATTCGCTTGGAACGACCATCGGCCCATGGCTCGGAGGGATCTTGATCTTGGGCGAGGCCACCGGTTCCGTCGAGGCCATGGGACGAGGGGCTGAGTCCGTCCAAGTGCCTTACCTCGGTTTAGCTGGATTGCTGGTTCTTCTCGCGGTGATCATGGCCGTGCTCAGGCTTCCTGAAGTCGAAGAGGGAGAGCCTGACGCGGAGGGCTCAGGAGACGAGATTCTGCCGGATGCGGGCTCGGCGTGGGGGTATACGCACCTGGGTTTAGGAGCTCTCGGTATTTTTGTTTATGTCGGGGCAGAGGTTTCGATCGGTAGTTTTCTGGTGAACTTCTTTTCTCAAGCAGATATTGCGGGAATGGAAGAATTTCAGGCGGCCAAGTACGTTTCATTTTATTGGGGCGGAGCCATGGTGGGAAGGTTTATTGGAGCGCTCGCCATGCGAAAGGTTGAGGCTGGCAAAGCCTTGGCCTTCAATGCCATGATGGCCTCTTTGCTGGTCCTTCTCACCGTATTTAGCAGCGGCGCTTTGGCTATGTGGGCGATTATTGGGGTGGGGTTGTTTAACTCGATCATGTTCCCGACGATCTTTAGCCTAGCGCTCGCTGGGTTGGGCAAGCATACCAGTCAAGGCTCGGCGATTCTCTGTCTTGCCATCGTGGGCGGCGCACTCGTTCCCTTGTTGCAAGGCGTGCTCGCGGATGCCTTTGGGATACAGCAAGCGTTTTTGTTGGCTGTTCTTTGTTACTTCTACATTGGATACTACGGGCTCAAGGGTTCGAGGGCATCTGTGTGATTTAACGAAGAGTATTTTGGACGCTGGCAATCATGGCCATTCTTAATCGCTGGGCCGTTTTCGCCGAAGTCTGGGGCAGGGTTCTGGCGAGCACGTTGAATCAGGGATCGAACCATTTTGGGGCGAAGAAAGGGGACGCTCCCTTTTCCGTGTCGAAGATGGCACACAGTCTTAACTGCAGACTTTCACATATTCATAAATATTTCACAGAGACTTACACTGACTCAAAAAAAGCGTAAGAAATCTAGACAAAACTTAGATGCGGCTATCTTTTTTTTAAAATTTCACTAGATTGATGGAACTTTTCGCATCGCCAAATTTTGCTTGCCCGTTGCAGACAACCAATTTGGCCCCAGCTACGACTAAATTTAGAAGGGTCCATCCAAATTATGAAAATTTTAAAGAGCTTAGCCGTTCTGCTCGTCTTAGTGGCAACCGTTTCAGCGTGTAGCGATAACAATAGTGGCTCGGGGAATGATCTTCGATGCTCGGATTGCAATCGTCCCCCTTCTTCAGCGGCGGCGGCGTTTCCCGGGGCAAGGGGGCGTTTCCCGTTGCAGCCGGGGGACTGGATCGGGAGCCCCGATGGAGGCCCGACTACCCAATGGCTCGACACCGATGGTGTGGCGCCCGAGATCGCAGGGTGTCATTTGGGGTGGGATCTGGTTGCGGACGAATGGGATGGACGAGCTTTTGCAGAAGGTTGCCGTGAGGATGGACTTTTGATTGAGTCCAATCCAGGTGTTGAAGAGATTCATGACCATGCCAATGATACGGGCAGCCCGGATACCTTTAACTGTAAAGAGTATTGTATGGGCATTTACGAAAATGCAACAGGTGGATCTTGCCAACCGGTTCCGCAGGTCGCTTGTCCGTTGAGCACAGTCTCGCTTGATTCCGCCGAATGCGTATGCGACTTTAACTCGGAACTTACGATTAGCCGGTGAGGGACATAAATAACTAAGGAGTAACAGTGTGAAGACGAATGACAAAAATAGGGCGGTGATCGCTGAATCCATCGCCCGTTCTTGGAAAGACCCCTCATTTAAAAACGAGATGTTGAATAACCCGAAAGCGACCTTGGAGGCCGCGGGAGCGAGCATTGACGGCGGTCACGAGGTGGTGGTCGTTGAAAATACACCTGGGGTTGTGCACGCGGTTCTGCCTTTAAAAGGGGATCAGTCGGGTCATCTTGATCAAATTGAAGCCGCGATCGAAGAGCTTCGAAACCTTCCTGAAGGCGTGGAGGTGCGTGTTCACAGGGATGCTGCGAACAAGTCCTACATTGCGATTCCCGAAGCTCCATCTGCGGCAGGGCGTTTAAGTGACGCCGATCTGGAGCAAGTCGCAGGAGGCAAGGGGGGGAACAACGCGGTCACCCAGGGGACAGTGGTTCAGACTGGGTACTCGGCCTCGACTGTGGCGGTGGACGCTGAAGTCGAAGTCGCGGCTGCAGCTGAAGTCGCCGCTGCTGCGGCGGTGGCAGTGGTTGTGGTTCCCTGTTTTATTAGCTGAGAGCCTAACAACCACAGAATGGAAACAGAGGGCTTGGGCCGCGGGATTGCGGTCCAGGCCCTTTTCGCTTTAGATCTGCGATCGATGTGGCCGAGACTAAGTCTGGGGGGGCTCTTCGAGATCGATGGGTCGAAAATCAGAGAGCGGCTCAATGTAAACCGAGCTCGTGGAGTAGGAACTGTAAGCCAGTTGTTGATCGTAGATATCCAATCCGTGCGGGAAGCTCGCGCAAGGAGTTCTTTTAAGGACTTTGAGCCCCCCTTTGGTTCCTACGGTCACGATCTGACCACACCGGCTTTTGGCGTTGTGTAAGCTGAGATAATGAAGGCTGCCCCGACTGACAGCACCATCAATTTGGCAGTCTTCGAAGAGAAGGGAGTCTCCTTTAACGAGGCGTTGGCCTTCTTGTCGGTAGTGGCTGAACCACGAGTTTCCGGAGCATTCGGGCTGTGCACTAGAGCCTTCGTGGTGGTCGAGGGAGAGGAAAAAATCTTCTCCCTCGTGGGCGATGGTCTTGATCCGGCGCGGTTGTTTTTCGTCGAGGTCAAGCGTAGAGGTTGTGTCGGTTTCCAAATTGACTCGCGTAATCTGATTGGATTCCACGCCGCCAAGGAATAGAGCCCCGTTTTTGAAAGCGCATCCGTGATAGTGATCAGCGCCTGTGGACTGGATTTCTCTCTGTTTAAATCGATCGTTCTCGAGGGTGACTTTGGCATATTGCCTGGTGTACGAAGTGAGGTAGATCGAATTCCCTTCGAGTGTGATCAAGTCAGGGTGAAAGAAATTTTTTCGAACGCGGCCACGAGCGCCCAATCTGATTTGATGAATGATTGGATAAGGTGCCTCGCTCGTGTCGAGTAGGTAAAGCTTGGCTGCGGCTCGATGGGCGACGATGAGGCGGTTGCCTTTGTAAAATTTCACATCGGTGACAGTGGCCATACGTCTCTCGCCGCCAAAGTAGAAGAAACCCTGTTTCCAGAAGACACCGAAAAGGGGACGTTGCTCGGGCACTTTTTCGATGAAAGGAATTTGCATGGATCTCCCTATGGGGTTTCGTAGGGGCCGGTTGTCCTTCGTGCTTAAGAGAGAGTGCGCGGACTGTTGAACGGCCGCAAGGGTGTCATGGTAGCTTCTTTTGATCGGCGTTGAATTCAGGAGGGGAGGACGAGCGCGATGGGAAGCGTCAAGATATGCACGCGGTTCCTTGACGCGAAACGGATAGCGTGGGGTGAACCCTCACAATGTGGGGTTTAGAGCTGCGCTTCAAACTTGCTTACTTTGGTGGTACGATTGCCCCATGCTCAGATATGACCTCGGGTCCACAGCCCAATGAACGGCCAGGAGCACCTTTTTGTCCTCTTGGCTTTGGGCTGTTTGGGTCATGGCTCTGAAAGTCTTTTTGGCGTGGAGTTTCAAGCGATGAGGTGTCTAAAGGGGGCCGTGAGCGGATGATTGATTCGGACTCGAATCTCAAAACCGGCAGCGGGGAGGAGGCCGTCTTGGTCGCCTCCGCGGATATTTTCGCTTGCCTTTGTGCGTGTACGGCGCTGTCCGTAGCTTTTGTCGATGTTCTGTTGGCTTTGTTGATGGAGCCGGAGGGCCTGCCTGGGTTTTTGGTGCTTCTCCCTCCGATGGGACTGCTTGCGGCGGCCATGGGGATTTTCTTTGCTGTTCTTTACCAGGCTTGGGGTCTGGCTCGGCCGTGTGAGGAGCGAGACCTTTTGTTGGCGAGAAGTGTGACCGTGGGCGGTTTCTTGTTGGCTCTCTTTGTTTTGCTTTGGCTGACAGGGATGTTTTCGACCTCGGCCCTGGCTCAAGCGCCTCTCGCCGGCCTTCTTACTTTTAGTTTGCTGGGGACCTTGGCGCTCTGTGCCGGGATGGGCGCGGGAGCGCTCGTGCAACGTAACACGCCGACGGCTGAGAGTGTCGTTGCTGTTCTTCGAGGTGTCTGCTTGGGCACGTTCGGGCTTGGTGCCGCGGCGGTGGGTCTGGGTCTTTGGCTAAGTGAGCACGGGCTGTCCCTTGTGATCTGTTTATCGGCGATGGTCCCTTTTGCCTTCTTGGTGCTTCGGAGCAACGCAGCGGGGGTGGGGCGTATTCCATTACTCGTTCTTGCTGTCGTGGTGGCGAGCCCCATGGCTACGGTATTTGGGTGGCGAGAAAGTGCCCCGACGTCGGACCTGGCGGCCGATGTTCCGATTCGTCGCATCGTGTTGCTCACAGTCGATACGCTTCGACGAGATTCGCTGACTCTCTATAACCCAGAGTCGACGAGCGCAACTCCCGCGATTGATCGTCTGGGCGAAGACAGCCTTATCTTCGAGAAAGCGTTTAGTAGCGCACCCTGGACGGTTCCAGCTTTTGTCTCTCTGTTTAGCGGTCTCACCCCCGATGTTCATGGCATCAATGAGCATTTCCCGACGCTGCCCTCGGAGATGCAACTCTTAGCGCAGCCCCTCCAGGCTCAGGGGTATCTCACAGCGGCGATGGGGAATCAGATTCAGCTTCGACATATGAATCGAGGTTTTGATGTCTTCAAAGTCGGCCCTATGCCACCGCCGTTCCATCCCCTGACGATATTCGGGCGGCTCCTTAACGGTAAATGGTCAAAAAACCGATGGACGAGTGAGGGGATTTCGAGTCGAGCGAATGAGTGGCTGAGAAAGAATCAGGAAGAAGACTTCTTCCTTTGGCTTCACTGGCTTGAGCCGCATTTGAGTTATTCCCCGCCCGAGGATCTTTTGTCGGATTCGGTCCTAGATTCAGATTTAGGGCGCTCTTTTCCCGCCACCTCGCGGACCTTGGTTCAATCGGGTCGACTGATTCGAACGGAAGCTGAGAGGCGCTGGTTGCGCGAACTCTATGATGCCGAGGTGCGGTACACCGATCGTGTGGTGGGTCGGGTTCTTGATCAGTTGCGTGAACTCGATCTTTACAAAGAGACCCTCGTGATCTTCACCACCGATCATGGCGAAGAGTTTTGGGATCACGGGGGGTGGGAGCACGGGCATTCGGTTTATGATGAACTGGTCAGTGCTCCGCTGTTGGTGAAGCTGCCTGGGGAGTCTAAAAGCCGGCGAATTAAAACACCCGTTTCAACCGCCGCTCTTTTTGAAACGATTCTCGATCTCACGGGAGCGAAGCGCTCAGACCAGCCGTTGCGTGCGCCCTCGATGGCAAGGCTCTGGCAAGAGGCCGAGGCGGTCGCCGCCGCCCCCTCGGTCTATATCGGGGGCGTGGCTTATTTTGAGGCCCAGGAAGCGATGGTCTTCGATCAGTACAAGTACGTGGTCCGTTCGGATAGTCAAATTGAGGAACTGTATGATTTGGTCCAGGACCCTGGCGAGACCCATTCTCTTGTCGATGAAGATCCCGTTCTTCTTGACAGGGGTCGCTCGCTTTTACAGGCCCACCGAAAGCGGGTTCAAGAAACTCAGGGCCAGCCGCCCTTGAAGGGGCCTAAACGGGATAAACTCGGTGACGAAGTCGAATCCCAGTTGCGGGCCTTGGGCTATGTCGAGTGAAGCGAACTGTGGCGGTTCTTTAGTTAGAG
>NZHD01000016.1 GCA_002691205.1 Deltaproteobacteria bacterium | reverse complement strand
TCCTGATTTTCGGGAAGATTCATCACTCGATACCTGGTTCTTTAGGATTTTAGTTCGGCGTGCACACAATTACAGACGATGGAAATCCCTAAGAACCTTCTGGAAGGACCCCGGTGAAGCGGAGTGCACTGATCCTAACCCCATGCCGGAAGGAGATCCATTCATACGCTCAATGATCCTCGAAGCGCTTAACCGTCTCACTCATCGGCAGAGAGAGACTTTCGTTTTGGTCTATCTGGAAGGCTTTACGATTACAGAATCTGCCGAGATTCTTAAATTGAGGCCTGGGAGCATTAAGAGTCACCTACATCGCGCGCTCACTCACTTAAGAAGTGACCTGAAGCATATCAAAGCGAACTCCTCACCCGATGACCATCGAAAGTACGGAGACAACCATGAAGCCTGAAGAGAATCTCGCCCATCAGTCGCCCCCTGTGAGCGATGGCGCCCTAATCGCCTTGATAAACACACAATTAGAATCACCCAAGTTATCGAATCACCTAGAACGATCCATTAAAAATATCGCGAGCGAGCCAACACCTATACCTTTTCGATGGATAACCGCAGGCATATCCATCGCTGGAGGCATATTTCTGACAATCTTTTCCCTCCTTAACCCAACACAGCTTCCAACTCAAAATGAACAGATGTTTGCGGATGACTTGTTCATAGGTATGGAAGGCGGCTGGGAATATGAACTCTTTGCACCTCGTGAGTTTGAAGTATTCGCAGAGTCAAACACAGTTCGCCTCGCTCTGCCTCGTCAATACGCTGCCCTCGAAAGCTGGACCTATTAGACGAACGCGCGTAACCCACATAAGACTTCCAGTTGTCTAAATATTGTACGCGCACAATATTTTTTTTCGCGCATTCACAACGCTTAAGCTTATTCAAAATTGAACACAATGAGGTAGTCATGATTGACAAAATCGGGATCCGAAAAACCAATTTAACAATTCTTACCCTATGCGCATTTACGATGAGCCTTACCCTGGCATCCACTGCATGGTCCAAACGTCCCCATGGACCGGGACACAGAAGCTCCAGCGCGTATTCGGAGCAGCTTCTTCAAGAAATCGGAGTCGACCGCGACACCCGCGATCAGATTGAAGCAATCTCTAAATCGTCCGAGGTGCGCGCAAAAGAAACGAATATGAAAATTCGTCATGCACAAAAAAAAATGCGCACACTTCTAGATCAAGCGTCGCCTAACTCGGAAAAAGTAATGCAGCAAGTTGAGACTATCGGGGCTCTTGAAATCGAAGCCGACAAGCACCGCCTGATGACCATGCTCGGAATTAGAAAGCTCCTCACACCCGAACAAAGAATAAGTTTAGAAGAATTGCACAAAGATCACCGAGGTAAAAAAAAGAGAAGAAAAATACGACGAATAGAAAACTCATGCCAAGAGATGCTTGAAACCGCTTGTGCCAACCAAGGCACCCACGAAGAGCAGATCACATGCTTAAGAAAATACGAGAGTGACGCATCAGAGTCATGCCAAAGAGCACTCAAGAAGCTCAAACGGCCTAACCATCTAAATTTTCAAGAGGACATTTCTGCCCCGACCCTATGAGAGAAGAGCACTGACTAATGAGACTGGATACCAAGCTGTTCGTTGTATCGTGGAATGAGATCTATCCGATTTATGCATCAAGCTCAAAACGATCGATGTACCATCCCAATCGACTGCGAACCTCATCGACAGTCAGCCCATAGGACTCAAGATCATACTCGTGACTCCCGTGCTGGCCCCGAGGATGGTCACGGATGTAATCGGACATGACATTTTCGGCCTCGGTTGTCATCGGAAGGTTAAAATAGTCATAGATCTGGAGCACTGTTTCCATCGGGGCTTCCACAAAATCATCAAACCGCACGTCGAAAAAACGCCCTGCTCCCTCACTGTCTCTCACAGCCAATCCCCGCTCAAGCGCGGTCGCGCAAAA
This sequence comes from Deltaproteobacteria bacterium, assembly GCA_002691205.1. GTDB lineage: Bacteria > Myxococcota_A > UBA9160 > UBA9160 > UBA4427 > MED660. Next base: position 38,644 of record NZHD01000016.1, on the reverse strand, counting down.
GTTGAGAACAGCCTGACCTAATTGGGGCTGGCGCGAACAGCCCTGTGACAGCGAGTAGGTCTCCATCATGCTGCAATAAGAAGCAACGGCCTCAATTGGATCACGATGATTCAGAACAATACACGAGTCCGGGAAAACCGAGAGAAGAGAATCAAGCCCAAGCAGGTGTGCTGGCGATTTAAGGAGCCAGCGTTCGCCAGGCCGCTGAAAGTCAAGCATCTTCAGGATCTCACGGTAGTCGGCGTACTGAGCTCGCATATCAAGGCCATAAAAATACGCCCCATAAGGCTCAAGCAATACCTCAAAGCCCTGGTGAACATTCTCAAATGTGATCGCCATGGGAATCACGCATTCTTCAGGTGTATCCGCATCGGCGAAATGAATTTTGGCGAAGTCTGATTTTTGCTCTCGCATTTGTGCAAAAGTCGCACGCATGGCTTCGTGGCGTGGATCAGCAGCCCCGACCGGAAGACCTTCAAGGGGGTCAGGAAATGTTCCTTCCCAAAGCAATAACGGACGCGCTGCTGGATCTTTCCCGAGAAGGTTAAAGGTGGCGGATGTCCCGCTCCGGGGAAGACCCGTCAGAAAAACAGGTTTATTAATCTCTCGTTCATGAATTTCGGGGTGACGCAAAAACGCGGCTTCCACTCTAAGGCGCGTCGAAAGCAACCGGACCAAACGTTTCCAATTTTTCTTTCGACCAGATTCACTTAACCCCGCCGTCGTATCCAGCGTTTCACAAAGAACCTCAAGTCCTCTGCGAAAGCGATCATCTCCAAACTGATTCAAACCCGTCTCAGCTCGGGCCTCCTCCATCAAAATCTCTACGTCAAAAACAAACTCGCGCGAATCACTCAATACGATGCGCTCCTCACGGAAAAGGGTGCCCCATCAAGACTCCCTGTCTTCAATTTTATTTAGTTGGCAGAGTGATGATCATACCCAAAACGACTCTTATCTTGAGACAAATCCCACTGCATAAAAAAGAATTACTCTTCGCGCAGTGCCTTTTCGACAAACTGAAGCCGATCATTTCCAAAATACATCTCGCCCCCACAGAAAAAAGTGGGTGCCCCGAAGGCGCCTCTCCTCACCGCTTCCTCACTCGTCGCGAGAAGCGACTGCTTCACTGATGCCTCCTCGGACATCTTCGCCAAACTATCCCCGTCCAAACCCGCATGAATCAGTTCCGCAATTAAAATTTCGATATCACCTAAGTTTTTCCCACGCTCCCACATAGCCGAAAAGACCGTGGCATGGAATTTGTCAAAAACGTTCATCTGAGTCGCCGCATGAGCCATCCGCATCACACGAAGAGTGTTAATCGGGAAAAAAGGATTATAAAAAAATGGTACATCGTAATGAGAAACCCAACGCTGCATTTCCACCCCCTGGTAGAGGCGCTTGGATTCAACGGGTTCAGCCGCCGGAGAGCGATTCCCAGTCGCCTTAAAAACCCCGCCCAAAAGCATGGGGCGATACTTCACGACACAGTTCGTCCGCTGGCTTAGACCCAACAATTGAGTGTTGGCTAAGTAGCTGTAGGGGCTTCCGTAATCGAAAAAAAACTCCAACTCAGCTTCCATACTCACCTCTCGATTTGATAATGGTTCCCAATTTACATTTTCTCACTCGCACGCACAGCCAGAGTGTGAACTAAAAATCTACTGAGCGCTGGCCTCAAGGGATCCCGGATGAACAAACCGGATCAATTTAGCTTTGCCTGCTCCGATCTCGTCCCAGTTTTCTACACCTGCGTCTAAAAGAACAACTCCACACGTAGGCAACCCCGCGATACGTATCCCAGTAAGCCACTCCCACAACTCAGCGAGGCCTGGATTATGGGCGATCACAGCGAGATGTTGGATCGTCGAGTCGCAACCTTGAATCAAATGAACAAGAACAGAAGGTTCAGCCAAATAAAGCTCACTCCGAACGGAAGAGTTGGACGGGTCTAGCTCCATCTCCTGAGTCAGAAGCCTCTGGGTTTGAACGGCCCGATTCGCGTCACTCGATAAAATCAGATCGGGCCGGACACTTGAGTCCACGAGATGCGAAGCCATGGCTTTAACATCTTGCTTTCCCTGAAGAGTCAAATTTCGCGAGTGGTCACTGGGAATACCTCTTCCAAGGACTTCGGTGCTCGCATGGCGTATAAGTGTGAGCAATCGATCAGCCAATAGTAAAAGTCCTGTATGTCACGGTTAACTTCCGCCAGAGGCAGCCGCCACAAGAGCGACATCGCCCTCGCGAACCGAGGCCGCATCAAACTTTCTGGCTGACGCAGACATGCGCGTCAGTGCCGCGGGAAGAGTCATTGGAGGGGCTGTCTCCCCTTTTTTGAATCGATGAAACCTAACTGGATTAATACGAGCCACCACATAATTGCGCAGGTACGGACTTTTGAACCCACGCTCCCCGAGTTCTGCAATAATTCTTTTAACTTCAACATCAATTGAAAGCAGTCGAGCCGCAAGCCCTTCACGCTCTCGTAAGCTCACTTTCAATGTGCGTTCACTGAAGCGGTCTAATTTTTTTAGAAATGGACTATATGCCCCACCGGCGAAGCGACCATTCTCCTGATACGCCATTCCTAGAGTCAACAACTCGGGGGCATCAAACTCAACGGCAAATTCTGATTCTCGCGCTCGCTTCCTACGCTGGGCCAATTCTTGAGCCATGCGAATCACCTCGAGGCTACGATCCTTTAAGTTGTGCGCCTTCTCTGTGTTTAGGGCCAGAATACGAAAGGCAAGATCTTCATCGGGAGAAACTAAGCCGGTAATTTGTCGGAGCCCGAGCACCTTGGCAGCGGCCAATCGATGTCGTCCGTTCGGGGTCCAGAGTTGACCGTCGAGACCACGAACAACGATGATCGGATCTAAAAAAGAACCGCTCTCTTCGATCTTCTGAGCGAGTCTCTTCGTATGCGTAGGTGAAAGATCTCGCTGAAAGGGAGTCGGTTGAACAGACTTAACGGGAAGGGAGGCGAGTAACATGGGGCGACCGGATAAAGGCTCTCTGTAGGCTCCGAGAGGAGCGCCCCCGGCAGAACGCACTTCATCGGCGAGCCCGGAGACCTCGGGCGAATCAAGCTCAAGAGCGACGTCTTGGACAGCCAACCCACGAGACTCTGGGTTGACTTTTAGACGCTTGCGCACGCCCGCCTTCTGGCGCGCTGTCGTCTTTCGCGTCGTTTTTTTCTTTGCCGCCTTCTTCTTTGCCCGTTTCTTTGCTGTCACGGGCTTCATGCTAGCTCTAATCCGAGCTTCGCTCGATCCCCTATTCCTAGGCAGACTCTCTCGCTAGACACTCCTCCTCTGAGTGGCTGGGTCCAGCGACAGGAAGAATCACACGGAACACGGTTCTTACATTCGGCTCACTTTCGACCTCGAGGCGCCCCCCGTGCGCATGTACAATTCCCTGACTCATGGATAAGCCCAGCCCTGTACCTCCAGAGGCATCCTTGGTCGTAAAGAAGGGGTCAAAGAGTGAATGGAGGATCTCGGGATCAATACCAGGCCCGTCATCCACGACTTCAACGACCACCTCTTGAGTTTCCTCTAAGAACTCGGCTGTCACCACGACTCGACCACCTGATAAACCAATCGACTCTGAAGAATTTTTAATGAGATTCAAGAACACTTGATTGAGAGCTCCCGCATCAGCAAATATCTTGGGCAATCTCGGTTCAACTTGAACCTCGATCTCGGCATTCGCATCTTGGAGGGCATGGGAAACAAGAGTCATCGTCGATCGAATACCTGACTCAACATCCACCCCCTGACTCATCTGACTCTCTTTTCCAGGTCGAGCAAAGTCGCGCAAGTCACCTACGAGCGACGATGTCCTTGTGAGTCCGTTACTCACGATGGACGAAAGTTCACAAAGGGCCTCCGCTAACTCATTAGCCGTCTCACCGCCCTGTTTCTTCTGAAAGGATTTCAATCGACGTGTAAGAGAAGCGACGTCTGAGGAATCTAGCTGACTCACTTCTTGAGCCAGATCTCGCAGCTCAATGACCGTGGACTCCATAGTCCGGACGGCGTTTAGCGCAAAGTTTACGGGGTTATTCACTTCGTGTGCAATCCCCGCCGCCAGTTCACCCACCGCAGCCAATCGCTCCGACTGCACCAATTGCACTTCGGCATGCTTGATTTCTTGGAGAGCCTTCTCGAGAGCTTGATTTTGAGACTGAAGTTGCTTCTGCAGAGACACCGATCTGACAAGAGAACGAACTCGTGCCTTCAACTCTCGAGGGTGAAAAGGCTTTGTGACATAGTCATCAGCACCTAGTTCAAGCCCCTCAATTTTCATTTCACGCTCTGCCTTGGAAGTCACTAAAACAACGGGAATCGAAGCCGTTTCCACGTTCTCTTTGATCGCTCGGCATAGATCAATTCCTGACATCTCAGGCATCATGATGTCAGAGAGCAGTAAATCGGGAGGACTTTGCCTGATGCGCTCCAAGGCCTCTCGGCCGTTTCGGGCCACGCTCACATTGAACTCTTGGCCGAGCAACTTCGCCAACAAAGCGCGCATATCCGGATTGTCTTCAGCGATCAGGATTTCAGGCCTGTCCTCTTCGTCATGAAATTCAGGGGCCACAATAGGCCGATGATGTTTTTCCCAGCGATCGACATGGCGTCCCATCTCGCCTAAACGATCCGGCGCGGCATCCTCGTTCGCGAGGTGAAGCTCCGATCGGAGGGCTTCCACGCCCTCTCCCGCTGAACGCAACTGCCCCCCCTCATCCGCAATGACGGCTTCGTCAGGGCACTCGTCTGCCTCGCCCCACGGCAAGAAGACGGAAAACTCAGATCCATGACCCAAGCCTTCACTGAAAGCATGAATCTTACCCTCATGGAGATCAACCATTTCACGAGCAAGCGCCAAACCTATGCCGGTGCCCTCGTACTTACGCGTCGCTGACCCGTCCACCTGTGCGAATCGATCGAAAATTGCTTCTACTTTTTCGGAAGGAATCCCTGCGCCCGAATCCTTGACGGAGAGCGCAATTCCATCCTTCTCGGCCAAGGCTGAAACAACAATTTGATCACCATCTGATGTGAACTTCAGTGCATTCCCAATCAGATTTACGAGAACTTTATCAACCGCCTCTGGATCAATATTCAGCTCAGGAATATCCTCAAAGCCCTGCATGGAAAGTCTCACGCCCTTCACCTCAGCCATGGGACGTGAACCTTCAACCAAATCAGTCACGATATCAGCTATCTGAGTCGGCCGTCGTACAACTTTGAACTGGTGGCTCTCAACCTTTGTCAGGTCCAGCAAGTTGTTGATCATTTTATAGAGACGCTGTCCATTTGAGTGCATGGTGGACAGAACATCTTTCACCGAATCGGGCAGGCTTCCAAAGTCTCCAGATCGCATTGCATCAAGGGGAGCCAGAATAAGAGTTAAAGGCGTCCGCAACTCATGATGCACATTTGAACTAAATCTCGATTTTGCTTGATCCAACTCGGCTAAAGCATCTCGTGCATCTTCTAGTTCACGCTTCTGCTTATAGTCTCTGAAGCGCATCCGTTCCATATGGAAACTGGCCCAATAACCTTCAGCACAAGCGGCCGCTAAAAAGAAAAGGTTCTGAATAAAGAGTCGCGCCTCATATGCGTGACTACTGTAAAGAGGCAGAAAGAGGTATGAAGCAAAGATCATCCCGGAGATCAAAGCCGAATGCTTTGCGGCCTGCGGAGTCAGAACCCCCATCCCGATCACCAGAAGAATCATTCCTGCGTAATAGCCACTCGCGACTCCACCAGTCGCTTCGACCATGGCCAAGAATAGGATCGAACCCAGGCCGCAAACTAAGAAGGATGAGAATACGGGCCAACGTAATGCGGTGGCGAAATAGATGATGAACAACAGAGCATTCATCAGCATGCGGCCTGCTAGAAAAGAACCGAACTGATCGGCATGCAAAACCCAGTCTGCCGGAATGAAGACGAAGGTCTGCAAAATCACGAAAATCAGAATGGCACCCCGAAGTGCTGAGGGGAGCTCATCGGTTTCGATGTGATGCCTGTATTCCCGATAGAGGGACTTTTCAGCCTCATTCATAACTGTTCAAACATCGGCATCCGAAGCCGAAACTTGATGGACCACGGGCGTTTTCCCAGATCCCGAACGACTCCCCTAATAACCAAGTGCCCCTCGGGACTAGGCTCCGGCCACTCAGGCCGCCTCAGGGCCGGATTGCGCTTAGGACCACCGCTTGGGGAGGGTGCCCGAGGCTCTTTTCCACCTTTTTGATGTGGAAGCCCGCAGTTTCGACCCAGGCAGAGAATTCATCAGGGTCCCAAAAACGGAAAGCCCCCAAGTCCTCAAACTCAATAATCTTGGCCGCATCATTTAAAAAGCTCCGTGCCATCTGACTCAGGTCGGCCCCCTTTAGCTCGGGCAAGTCTTGTCCAGCCGCACCGGATTGGAGTTCTCCGTACGCTTCGAAATAGAGTCGACTGATGTCTGCGTCACGACATAACGAGGACAGAACAACCTGACCACCAGGACGTAAAATCCGGTAGATCTCGGACAAAAGTTCCTCTGGGTGCTCTAGATAGGAGAGTACCAGCGAAGCAAGAACTCGATCCTGGCTCTCCGACGCCAGCGGAATGTGCTCACGCCCTCGACTCAAATTGAGGTCAACTTCAATCTGCTCAACCCTTAATTCGTGGAAGTCCGTCATGCTGGCGACTCGACTCCGACCACGCATCAGGGCTTCTTTCACATAATCAACATTAATAATCGTCAAACTCGATGGTCTATCCGCAACTTCCAGAAGCATCGAGGTGAAGGCGCCTGTCCCCGAGCCAAGATCGACTACGCTCTGACCCGACTCAAGAGACATGGCTTCTAGTTGAGTCCACATCATTGTCCGATAGGCACTGCTACTCGTGAGTAACTCTATCCCTAGAGAACGGTCGCGTCCGATGAGATAGTCACGCCAAAACGAGTGCAAATCTGTATCTTCGCGCGGGACGCGACGCCCCTCGATGGAACGGAGTTTGCGCTGATCAGAACCCGAAGGGAACGTCGGCGCAACTTCTTTGCCTTTTGCAATGCGAGCCACTTCACACGAAATACTTGCGAAGGCTCTACGAGCTTGAAGACTCGTCCGGAGTTGATGGCCCGTTGGGATGACTACGAGCTTACGATTCTCAGTCTCCCCATGAGATAAGATATCTTGGACGCGACTGAGATCCACCCAGGCATCGTAGCGGCCATGAAACCAACTCACGGGAACCTTTATCTCCGCCATATCACGACGAGAATCTTCAAGGAACGACATGCTATTTTGCGCCGCGTCGGCTCCTATACGATCAATATCGACCACAACTCCTAGAAGCTCTTGCTTTCCAAAAGACAGCCCTCGCTCAACCCCACCCACTAAGTCCACACCGCCTGAAATCGCCCGAGTCATGCTCTGAAGATCAGGAGACCCCACCACGCTGACCCAGCCGTCAATTAAAGAGCCTCGGTCTCTCGCCAAGGCTCTTCTGACCTCAATGGCTGCTGCGCTGAAACTAACGATAATCAATCGAGATACGTTGAGTTCTGTATCTCCTCGGAGATGGGAGACCACTGTTTCTAAATCATGAACAGCCTGAGAAAAAACGAAATTCTCGTCACTGCGACCCGGAAGTAGACATTCAGGATCATTATGACTTTGGCCTCGACGGCGAATTCCATCGTAACGAAGAACAGCGACCCGCTCTCCCGCTTCTCGAAAGGTCGCGATAAGTGTATGCGCAAGAGGCAGTAAAGCTTCCTTCGTTTGCCCCCAGCCATTGGGTAAAACTACTCCCGTCGATGGACCTGAATCACCCCAGGTGTCGATAAGGGTAGAAATTTTTTCACCCCGTTCATCATCGACTCGCAATTCATGAGACGGAACAGGCTCAGCCACAGACGACTCCGCAATCGGATCGGGGCCATCTAAAATCTCGTCTCTATATTCAACTCGAATGGGATCAGCCGCTGATCCACCGACCTGAGCGAGCCCGATTCGTAACCAACCGTTGCGACCATCCACCTCGCCTTGATGGCGCAACTGGAGCTTCCTCTCCGTTCCTTCTTCGGGGCCATCCAAAAAGCGAACTTTCAACGGCTGACTTGACTCGACGAAAGGATTTCCTTCCACCAAAATACCCATTCCAGATTCGGACATGTTCTGAACTCGTCCGAAGCGAGTGCCCCCCTGATCGTCCGAAAGCTGGACTCGCCAAGCTTCGCCAGATTCGGAATCGATGGACTGACGACGGCGATCCCGGCGCTCTCCAAAATAGATTCTGTCAGGAAACGGAAGCTCTAAACGCCCAGACTCAAACGGCCTCAGGCTCCACACTGAAAAAAGGTACGGTTTGCCTCCTACCGTAAAATTCAAGAACAGCTGCCCATTGATTGTCCGGGCATCAAAGTCGGGGGCCTCAAAGGTCAGGCTCTCGAGTCCGACTTTCTTCAGATAGGCGACTTCCAGATCGACGTACGCGTTGAGACCTCGATAAAAAACAACTCTCTCATCACACGCGCGCTGCAGAAGACTCTGAATCCGCCCGGGATCCTCGATACACTCTGGATGCAACCGCCTGAGCGCAGCCTCAGCGATTGGCGTCGATCTACCCCACATAAGCACTCTCTCGTTGGGCGACGGGGGGTCGATCACCGAGAAGGCTTAATTTCAACAGCTTCTCGCCTAAAACGCAAGAGACGCATCTTGAGTTAGGCCCCTAATGGGCAAAAAACCCCTAATTTTATTCAAATATGGTCCTAAAGAACCACTGTTCCAAAGAGACAGGAGCCAACGCTCACTCATCGACTATCTTTCGACTTGTTAGGCAGAGGCGCTGCGCTAGCTCTCTCTAGGTCGATCAAAAAAGTCGATAAAAACCTAGAACGAGGCGGGGAGAATCGAGAATTGTCTGGTCTGCTGGAGAATCGAGAACGACGGGCCCAGCTTCCGGATGCACTCATTCGAGCCAGCCTCCAGCACCCGTGGGGCATTCTGTCGGCTTGGCTGTTGGTCTTTTTGCTGGCCACCCCTGGCTTGATTCACCTTGAAGTCGAGACCTCAACGGACAGCGTTCTAGACCGAAGTCACCCTGAATGGGCCATCTACCAGGGCAGCCAGGACCTTTTTGGGGGGGACGAACTCTTGGTGGTGGCGCTCCATGGGAACAGTCCCATGGATCCTGACCTCCTTGATCACGTCGAATCACTTACGACGGAACTCGAAGATCTCGATGGTATTCGTCGGGTGGACAGTCTCTCCTCAGTGCCCGTCATCGGCTTAAACGCGGATGGAAGTCTCAATTTAGAGTCGAGCCTCATAGACGCTCCCATCGAGCCGGAAGAGCGCCGCCAACATGTACGACAACGCCTACGTGGAGACCGAATTGCACCGAAAAGCTTAGTCTCGGACGACCAACAGACTTTGGCCATCAATATTTTGCTCAGCCGAGGACAGGAAGACAGACACAAGGAAATCATCGCCGAAGTAAAAGGCCTCATCTCATCTAAACCCGCCATCATTTCGGGCGTACCCATCTTTCGCGTGGTTGCCAGCGAACGAACGCATTCAGAAATTCTTCAATTTGTTCCTATCACGGCAATGCTCATCGCCGTCCTCGTTTGGATTTTCTTTCGTTCTCTTTTAGCTGTATGTCTTTCTTTTTTGCCCGGCTTTTTAGGTTCATGGCTCATGCTGAGCGCTATGGGCTACAGCGGAGCGCCGCTTAGTATCACTACGATGATTCTACCATCGGTCATGCTGGCCCTCGGATGTGCGTATGCCATGCATCCACTTGTTGCCGTAAGCGGAACAACAAACAGAAACAGCCGGGCCGAGAAAGATCGACAAACCCTACCCCAAGCTCTCTATTCGATTTCTCTCCCACTCGCTCTTTCTGGCCTAACCACAAGCGTAGGTTTTTTGTCGATCACTTTTGTTCGAATCGAAGCTGTTCAATCAACCGGCCTCTACGGGGCCATAGGTGTGCTGGCTGTTACCCTCCTCTCCTTAACCGTGCTTCCTGCTTGTCTTCAGCTATCCAAACGGATCTGGCCTTACCCACTTTTCTTTAGCCGCCGCGAAAGAATGGCTGAAACTATTTCAGAATTTTCAAAAAATCGAAAAAAAACCATCTTGAGCGTCTGGTCCATCGCGGTTCTTCTCGCTGTAATTGGAATATTCAGAGTCGAAGTTGAAACTGATGCAACCCGGTGGCTACCTCGGGGCCACGAAGTCCGGGACCATTATGAAGAGATACGAAAAACTCTTTCCGGTATCAGCCCGATGAATATCATCATCACCGCACCCGAAGGCCAGAGTGTTCTTGAGCCCAAGTCTCTCCATGCCATCAATCAACTCACCGTTTACCTCGAATCCCGCGATGATATTGGCCGAGCTTTGGCTATCACGGATCCGCTCAGGCAACTCGGAGGGAGCCTGCTTGAAGACCCCAACCAACCCCTCCCAAAATCTGCCGCGGCAGCCGAGCAACTCCTCCTTCTGCTCTCTTCAGTAGAGCAAATTGACGACCTCATCACCCTAGATAGAAACACTACCAACATCATTCTCCGAGCTGACAACAACGGCTCCGCAAGCCTCAGACAGGTCGCCAGAGACGCAGAGGTCTGGTGGCAGCAAAACGGCCCAGCTGAATACACGGTAAAAACCACCGGAATCATGTATGAGTTCGCGCGAGCCCAAGACGAAATCGCCTATGGCCAAATGAAAGGTCTCGCCGTCGCACTCCTGGTCATATCTTTGATTTTATTCGCGATCTTCCGCTGGCCCGCTCTAGCGGCGGTTTCGGTGATCCCTAACCTGGTTCCGCTGCTTATGATTTTCGGGACCCTGGGCTTACTCGGACTTCCCCTCGACGCCGGCACGGTTCTAATTGGGTGCCTGGCATTAGGAATTGCGGTGGATGACACCATCCACATCGCCACCAACTTCGACAAACATTGCAGAGGAGGAGAAGACCCCGTGTCCGCTCTGAAGCTGGCCCTCCCCTCTGTTATTCCAGCGATCTCAGCAACGACCTTGATTATTGGCGTTGGATTTACGGTGATCGGTTTTTCCGAGTTCACGATTACTCGAAACCTTGGGCTGCTCACAGCCTCCGTTATGGGCCTGTGTCTCTTGGCCGATCTCACTTTACTTCCAACCCTTCTCGCCAATCTTGGTGCGCCGCCCCAGCGAAACAAGCGTAAAAACTCTGAAACTCCACTTAATCGCGCCCATTAATTTAGAAACGGACGAACAGTTTTGAGCGGTGAGCAGTAGATTCAGCGCTCCCCAACAAGAAAGGATTTCGTCGATGCATAGCCCGACTTTAACGGGGCAAAAAATTCTCATTACGGGTCCGACAAGTCAAGTCGCACGCCCCATTCTCGCACAGCTCGCTTCAGATAATGAAGTTACGGGGCTTGCTCGCTTTCAGGATCGCAAAGCTCGATCAGAAGTTGAAGCCTTAGGCGCTCAAACCGTGGCCATCGATCTCGCCGATGGCGACCTTGACTCTTTACCCCACGATTTTGATTACGTTCTCAACTTCGCAGTGGTCAAAACGGGTGACTTCGATTACGACCTCAAAGCAAATGCGGAAGGGGTGGGTCTTCTTATGTCCCATTGCCGATCAGCGAAAAGCTTTCTCCACTGCTCCACCGCAGGGGTCTATCACGACAGGATAGAGCGGGCTCTCAAAGAATCTGATCCTCTCGGCGACAACCATCGAAGCATGATGCCGACCTACAGCATTTGTAAAATTGCGGCTGAATCGGTCGTCCGGTTTTCGGCTCGACTCTGGGAAGTTCCAACCGTGATTGCTCGCCTGAGTGTTCCTTACGGTGACAACGGAGGTTGGCCTTGGTATCACCTTATGATGATGAAATCAGCTGTGCCCATTCCTGTGCATACAGACGGGCCAAGCTTCTATAATCTCATCCATGAAGATGACTACATCGGAATGCTCCCGGCGCTCCTCGCCAATGCCAGTGTCCCTGCCGCTACAATAAATTGGGGAGGTAGCCAAGCCACGAGCATAGAAGAATGGTGCGACTATCTCGCTCAAATCACGGGACTCAACCCTCAGCTCTCACCCACTGAACAGACACTGCGGAGCCTTGAACTTGACCCCTCCCTCATGCATGAAAAAATCGGACAGACCCGGGTCCCATGGCGCGATGGACTCAAAAGAATGGTCAAGAAGAGAAATCCTGAACTTCTACTTGGCGGGCAAGACTAAGTCACTGTCCGGCATTTTACCTGAGGAGCAAACGAAACAATATGGACGACAAGATATTTGAAGGGCAAGTGGCGCTTGTGACTGGAGCAGGGTCTGGCATTGGCCGAGCTACGGCCGAACTTCTTTCGAAACAGGGTGCAAGTGTCGCGTGCGCCGATATCAACCTGGAAGGGACCCACGAAACAGTCGCCCAAATTCAGTCAGCGGGAGGCCAAGCCCTCGCGATCGAATGCAACATCTCGAACTCTGAAGAAGCTTCCGAGAGCGTCGAAACATGTGTTCGAGAACTCGGCCAACTCAACGTACTCGCCAATGTGGCAGGTGTACTGGCCATGGAGCACGCTCACCTCACCCAGGATGAAGTTTGGAATCGAATACTCGGAGTGAACCTAAACGGAACCTTTTTCACTTCCCGCGCTGCAATTCCTCATCTCCTCAAATCCAAGCAAAGCGCAATCGTGAACGTCGCTTCGCTCGCTGGAATTATCGGCCAAGCCTATTGCGCTGCCTACTGTGCCTCGAAGGCTGGGGTCGTGAGCTTGACTCGAGTCATGGCCCTCGAGTACATAAAGCAGGGGCTACGCGTCAACTGCGTTTGTCCTGGGGCTGTCTCGACTCCTCTCATCGCTAATTTTTCTCCGCCGGAGAATGCCGATATCGACTTAATTAAAAGATTGAGCCTTGTCCCAAAGAGCACGGAACCTGAAGAAGTCGCTCAAACCATTTCCTACTTGGCTTCCCCCACTGCCAAAAGCATTAACGGAATCGCAATGCCCTTAGACTATGGAGTGCACGCAGGGTAAAGGCTTCAAAGAAGGCTCAACGGGGCGGCTGAAACAGTTGAAGCGCAGCGTTACGTGTTTCTTCAAGCTTCATATCCAAACCCACGTCGACAGCGACCAATGCACCCAAAGCCATCAAGACGAGGACTGCAGAAATATCGTCTGACTCGATATCCTCCCGGATACCCCCATACTTTTGGCCAGACTTCACTGACACGTCGATACGGCGAATCGCTTCTCCGATCGTTTCCTTAAAAATTCCTCGTACTTTTGAAGATCGGTGGCAGGCTTCAAGAAACTGATGAAAGCGCGGTCCGCTCTTTTCTTCTCTTGCGGCGCGAGGCAGCAAAGTTTCATTAATGTAATGAACCACTGTCCGAAGGAGGCTCGCCTCGGCCTCAGGGTTCTCATCAATCACTCTTTTCAAAAGACCTTGGAGAGACTCTCCCATGGCTGCCGCCACCAGATCATCGCGGTCCTTAAAATGGACGTAAAAAGCCCCGCGCGTAAAACCCGCCTTCGCGCAAATGGCGTCCAGACTCGGACTGTCAAAGCCCTCTTCGTTAAAAAGCTGCAAGGCGGCCTGAATAAGTGCGGAACGCGTCTCTTGCTTTGCCGTACTGCGTGGGGTTTTCATGAAGACATTGATTATATCAATTGACATACCTATTTGTATGTGAATAATTTATAAACCTTGCTCAATTTGAGTAAAATAGTGGTCAAGCACAAAAAAGAGGTCGAGTGGAAGCCAAGGCCTACACGTGAGTAGAGACGTCTGAGGTCGACTAATCGACCTTCTTCTCAGGCCAGCGTCTCCTAGCCGCTTAGATGACGACACACTCGCAGTCGATTTATGAGGAATCAACGTTGAAACTGTGGGATGAGCACTTGGAGCAGAGTCCGAAAAAAATCTTGCTCCTCGCACAAGCACTCCTCAGCTTGGCTTCTGTTCTACTCACCGCCTCCGTCGCGCAAGCCGTCCTGATAAACTCGGGCGACGGAACAGGCAATACATCGGCTCCTCAAAACGATCCGGGCTTCGGCCACGTCGCCATCGTCAATGGACTTTCGGCGGTCTATCTTCAAAACGGATGGTTGCTCACTGCGTACCACGTCGGCAGTGAACCCATCGAGTTGGGAGGCGTGACCTACGAACTTGTGCCTAACTCACGAACGCGCATTCTCAGCACGAGTAGTAACCCTCCGGATTTGGCTCTCATTAAAATCGTTGGAGACCCAGGCCTGAGCCCGCTTGATCTCGCCGACAGCACTCCTCCCCTCAACTCCGAGGTCACTCTAATCGGGCGCGGACGAAGCCGCGGATCAGCAACCAGCTATTCGGGTCTCGATGGATGGTCTTGGGCCTTCCCATTTACAATTCGATGGGGAACAAATCGAATAAGTGATGCATCGACCTTTGTTCTAGATACTCAAGCCTTCTCAATGGAATTCGATCCACCCACAAGCAGCGACTACACAACTCATGAAGCCTCCGCAACCATCGGCGACTCGGGCGGAGCTGTGTTCTTTGAGAAACCGACGGGCTGGACCTTGGCGGGCATCATGTTCTCGATCAATCAGACGGCAGGACAACCTCCTCAAACAACCGTCTACTCAAACCGAACATTCGCGGTGGATCTAGCGACTTATCGCTCCGAGATCTTGTCAATCATCTCAACTCCAGATTGCGCAAACGGCCTCGATGATGACCTAGACGGTCAAATCGACATGGGATCTGATCCTGGGTGTGCTTCCGCGAATGACACGTCTGAGCAGTCTCTCCTTCTTGAGTGTGACAACGGCCTGGATGACGATCTCGATAACTTGATCGATTTTCCAAACGACCCGGACTGCACTTCCTCCACCTCTATCTCAGAATCGGTTATTGTTCCCGCTCTCCAAGGAGTAACTCAATGGATCACCATTGCGGCGATCACGTTCGCTGGCCTCCGCAAAATCGCTTAGGTGGCCCGACTGGCGGGATACTCAGTCCAGCAGCCGAACTCTGAAGTTTCCGCGACTCTCGTCAAAATCAAGGTCAATCTCTCCCTCTTCTTCCGCATGCTGAAGAAGTTCGGCAAAGTTTCGATAGCCGAGATAGCTTTCGTTAAAGCTTGGATAGACCCGCCGAATCGTTTGCTTGATCATAGACCCCCAGATGACATCATAGTCCTGGGCGAGAGATTCCACGATTTCCAGAAGCTGATCCATAGCTTCAGGCTTACGGTCACCCACCTCCCTCGACGAATCTAAAGGTTCGAGTACCTTGGCGGGATTCGATGAGGGCCTCGCCTCTTTTGCTTCCTGCTTCGGCTTACGCTCGGGCCGCTCTCTTTTGGGTCCTGACTTCTCTAAAGCGCGCACCAGGTCATCGTAATAAATAAACTCGTCGCAGTTTGAGATCAATAGACTAGAGGTCGACTGCTTAACGCCACATCCGATGACGCGCTTATCATTCTCCTTTAGCTTGGAAACAAGCGGAGAGAAGTCACTGTCTCCGGTAAGTAGTGCAAAGCAGTCGATATGATCTTTTGAGTAACAAAGGTCTAGAGCATCTACGACCATGTGAATATCTGCACTGTTTTTGCCGCTGGCCTTACTTCGCGGAATATCTACCAGTTCAACGCCGTTCATATGAAAGTCGCGAACATCCTCACGATAATTGCTCCAGTCACAATAAGCCCGCTTGTATACAATTCTCCCCTTCTCCAGAAGACGCTTCAGAACAAGATCTATCTTAAGGCGTCCGCCTTTCATATCGCGCACGCCGAGAGCTAGATTTTCAAAATCGACAAAAACCGCGATCAGTAGTTCGTCAGCCATTATGACCTCATGTCGTTGTAGAGTTCCCACCATCAACAGGGATCACAGCGCCTGTCACATATGCCCCTGCCCGCGACGCTAGATAAATCGCAATCCCAGCCATGTCCTCTGGACGACCAATCCTTCCCAGAGGCGTGCTGTCTTTTATGGACTCCCCGAAATTTTCAAGAGTCGCCTTCATCATCCGACTCTGAAACGGTCCCGGGGCAACCGCGTTCACAGTTATATTTTTTTCAGCGAGCTTCTTAGCCAAAACACGTGTCAAATGATGAACGGCTGCTTTACTGGCAGAATACGAAAACGTATCCAAGAGAGGCGGCGTCAGTCCATCTATCGAGCCAATATTAATCACGCGAGCCGGATCTTCTGAAGTTCCTGCTGCCTCAAGCGCAGGCACCAACTCTCGCGTCAACTCAAAAACAGCCTTGACATTGAGTCCAAGCACTTTGTCCCAAGCCGAACTTGGAAACTCAGACATAGGTGCTGCCCAATTCGCACCTGCATTGTTTACGAGAATATCCAGAGCCCCTTCACGTGACTTTATTTCGCCTGACAAACGCACACACTCTGAGTCGAGCTGTAAATCGGCGGCAAGAGGGATGCACTCTCCCACTTCAGAAAGCTCCGCAGCGACCTCCTCGCAAACATCTTGCTTTCGAGACGCAATATAAACCTTGGCGCCTGCCTCAACGAAGCCACGGGCAATCATGTAACCAATCCCACTCGACCCCCCTGTCACTAGAGCAGTTTTACCTTGTATCGAAAAAAGGTCTTTCAAAGGGTCTCCAATTCTCTCGCCTTGTATCTAGGCATACCTTTATATGTATTCCCCAAAGCAATGCACTGAACCAAAATGCGAAGCCCACCCGATCAGCAAAACGCGCTCAATCAGTGCGCTTCACGCCAATTTGAACCTTGGCCCACTTCAACCACAAGTGGAACTCTAAATTCAAGCGCTGATTCCATCTCTTCGATCACCAAACGAGAAAGGCTCTCAGCACTGCCCACCTCAACCTCAAAAACGAGCTCATCGTGAACCTGTAAAATCATAACAGCAGGCAAGGCCTCATGTGCCAAACGGTCAGAAATCTGAATCATGGATCGCTTAATAAGATCAGCCGCCGTCCCTTGAATAACTGAATTCACAGCCACTCTCTCTGCGGCTTGGCGAAGAGTGCGGTTGCGACTACGCAAATCCGGCAAATATCTGCGCCGACCTAGGAATGTCGAAACAAAGCCCGTCTCCTTGGAAGAGGCGATCGTTTCATCGATAAACTTCCGTACACCCTGATAGCGGTCAAAATAAGCGTCAATGGTCTGCTGAGCTTCTTCCGTCGCAATATCAAGTTGATTCGCCAGTCCAAAAGCTGACGAGCCGTAAATAATTCCGAAATTAACAGCTTTGGCTCGAGCTCTCTGCTCTGAAGTGACTTCCTCCGGCTTGACTCCCCAAACTTCGGATGCTGTCAAACGATGAACATCGTCTTCTTCCTGAAAAGCCCTCACCAGCGTCTCATCACGCGCATAGTGGGCCAGTATTCTCAACTCAACTTGAGAGTAATCAGCCGACAACATCACACGACCTTCGCTGGGCACAAAAGCCTCTCGAATGCGTGCACCGTCTTCTCCGCGGATGGGAATATTCTGGACATTAGGGTTTGACGCCGACATGCGACCTGTGGCAGCGCCGAGTTGATTAAAACTGGGATGAATGCGTCCAGAAGCCGCGGAAATCAACCGCGGCAACGCGGAGATATAAGTACTCATCAACTTCGAAAGTTTTCGATAGGCCAATATCCGACTCGGCAATTCATGGTGTTCTCGCAGCTGCTCAAGTACCCCCTCAGAGGTGGAATATCCCGTTTTTGTCTTCTTTAAAATGGGTAAACCTAATTTCTCAAAGAGGATCACTTGCAATTGCTTGGTCGAGGTAATCAGGAACTCCTCTCCCGCTAACTGATAAATCTCCGTCTCAAGCAGGTCTAGCTTACCCTGGTACTCCACAGACAAAGTCTTAAGTGTCTGCTCGTCAACCCGAACACCTTCGGACTCCATACCTGCGAGGACTCCCGTGAGAGGCAGCTCTAAGCTTTCGTAAACATCCAGCAAACCATCCGTCTCAAGCTTGGCCCTCAAGACCGGAGCGAGAGCGGAAATAGCGCACACCTGTCCTGACACCCATGCAGCCGCTCGATCGACGGGCAGCGCTTCTGCAGCGACTGCCTTCGCCCCTCTCCCCACTAATTCTTCCCACGTTTCAACACTTCGCCCCAGATAGGCCGAAGCCATTCTTGATAAATCTTGAGAACTCGATGGGTCTAAGAGAAAGCCCGCAATGCCGATATCATCTGAAGGAATGGCGAGACGTAGATCAAGATTGAGAAATATATCCTGAACTTGTTTGGTATTGACCGAAATCCAACCTGGACTTCCGGTTTCGACCGAGGGCTCGCTCCCTGAAACAAAATCAGTTAAGACCCTGGCGATTTCGGCGGGCGAGACACCCGGGCGCCCAGCTTCAAGTCCACTTCCGGTTATAGGGATATAAACAGCGGAAAGATCACCTGTGGCAAGCCCGAGTCCTACAGCTTCCGAATCGACTGCGTTCCCCTCTGACAACAGAAAATAAATTGCGGCGTTATTCGAATTTTCTTTGCACACCATCCGAAGAGCTTTTTCGAACTCCTCTACGTCACTCAAAACCTGGACTTCCACGGGATGCGCTTCAGACTCCGAGCTGCCCTCAGTCTTAGCTTCTTGCAAGGAGGCGACTAATCTAACAAAGCCCATTTTCTCGTAAAATGCGCGAAGCTTTGGAAGATCACTCCCCGGCCAAGAAAGGTCATCCCACACGGCAGAGAGTTCGACGTCGACCCTTAGTGTTGAGAGCTCTTTTGAAAGTTCCGCCTCAGCCCGCTGCGAGAGTAAAGCTTCTCGAGCTTTCTTAGCTTTGACTTCTTCCGCGTGATCAAGAAGATTTTCGAGAGAGCCCCACTCGGTGATCAGCTTGGCTGCCCCCTTCTCCCCAATCCCTTTCACACCTGGAATATTATCACTCGGATCTCCAACAAGAGATCTCACATCAAGAAGTTTCTCGGGAAGCACGCCAAATCGTTCCTGCACCTGGGGAGGCCCGAAACGTCGATTCTTGACATGGTCAACCAGCTCGACTCGGTCTGAAACCAGCTGCATGAGATCCTTATCTGTCGATACAATACTGATGTGCGCACTCTTTGGCGCAGTCTCCACAAGCGTCGCGATCACATCATCTGCTTCAAAATCTTCGACTTCAAGAACAGGGATCTGAAAAGCTTCGATCAGCTCTCTCACCAATGGGATTTGGCGAGACAGATCCTCAGGCTGGGCTTCTCGATTGGCCTTGTACTCTGGGAAAATCCGCCGCCTGAAGCTCCCCCCCCTTGGATCAAAAGCAACAATAATGCACGAGGGCGACTCTTCCCGGATGATCTTCCCAAGCATGGTCGCAAAGCCCATCACAGCATTCGTAGGCGTCTTGTCGGGAGCCTCAAGATGAGGGATCGCAAAAAATGCGCGGTAAATCGAGTTTGCGCCGTCGATGATAACAATACGACGATCTGTTTCTGGAGAGGGGGACTTGGCCACGCCTGATAGGATACCCCTTTCCAACGGCCTTGCCTTCGATCCACAAGAGATTGACCCAGAGTCGAGCGCATCCTAGCCTCATGGAGCCATGGGCAAATCTTCAAAAAAAGCGGTCAGACAGCCGGCACGACCTAAAGCCCAATTCCGTCCTCGCTTCGCCATCGGAATTCTGTATCTGGCGGGTTTTTTCTTTGCCTTCGCGTTCCTACAAATTCTACCTGAGCTCATTGCCCTCCTGGAACTCGCCCCTGGACCAGAGCAAGAACGGGCTGCCAAAGAAATGGCACAGGCGAAGAGCAACCCTCTGCTGACGCTTATTCTCTCTGTCTTAGCGACAGCCGCTGGGGCTTACTATGAAGTTCTCCCGGGTCTAAGGGAGAGTTAGGCTTTGGGGCAACCGCAGGTTACCTTCAGTCGGTCACTCTAGCGTTCACGAAACGCTCGACGTCGCTCAACATACGCAGCGACTCGGCTTCTTCATCAGCGATCTCGATGTCAAAAGCCTCTTCAATAGCCATAACTAATTCCACTACATCCAAAGAATCTGCTCCCAGATCCTCCAGAATATTCGCGTCCTGACCAAGCTCATCAGGTACAACACCCAACTGGTCACATACGAGAGCACGGATTTTTTCGTTCACTGAATCACTCAAGCTCTCTTCCTCCGAGGGCAACTCTATGGTCACGCTCAATTGGTGTCCCGAAGCTATCCCCAAATCGGTCCACTTTCAAACACCTTTTTCGTGGTACCCACCAAGCCAACAGCGTGTCCACGCAAAAGCCAAAGGTACAGTCGAAAAAGTCCCTCATATAACGCGAAGTGTCAAGACAAGAACATAAGGTCAGTTCTCCCACCCAACCCAAAAACTTGCCTGGGGCAATACCCGATACACCCAACTTTTGACTTTCAACAGCCGAATCCTACTCAGTACGATTCGCTGGGTCAAGATCGAAAGCAATGCTCCGAGCGTGCTCTCGTGCGGTGGATACGTACTTAAGAGTCAGTTCTCGTTGATGGTCAACCTCAGCCGAAGATAAGCGCCGAACTTCTCGCGCAGGACAACCCGCAACAAGAGTTCTGGGCTCAACACAAGTCCCAGGAGTGACCAAAGAACCCGCGGCGACCCAAGCGCTCTCTCCGATTTCGGACCCATCTAAGACGACTGAACCAATACCGATTAAAGCGCCGTCTCTAACTTTAGAACCATGAATCACAGCCCCATGGCCCACCGTGACTTCATTCCCTAGCGAAGTCGAAAAAAGATCTCGAGAAACATGAATGACACAATTGTCTTGAATATTCGATCGAGCTCCGATTCGAATCTGGTTCACATCGCCACGCAAAACCGCTCCGTACCAGACACTTGAGTCTTCGTCGATTCTAACATCGCCGACGACAACGGCTCCCGGTGCCACCCACACTCTCTCGTGGAGATCAGGACAGATCTTTGAAAAACTGCCCACAATGGGCTTCGAGGAGCTTCCCAACATCCGTTTCTGGGATTCATTTGGCAAGCCTAAACCTCGATGGAATCACTGCCTTCATATCGCAGTTTATCAAACAGAATCGTCTGAATATAACGCTCTCCAAAATCACAGATGATGGCAACAATCAGCTTATTCTTATTTTCGGCAAGGGCGGCATACTTAAGAGCTGCGGCAACATTCGCACCCGATGAAATGCCGCACAGAATGCCTTCCTCGCGAGCCAGACGTAAAGCGGTATCAACCGCCTCCTCATTAGAGATTGTGACGATGTGGTTAATTTGGTCTGACTCGAGAATCTCGGGTACGAATCCCGCTCCGATCCCTTGGATCTTATGCGGCCCAGGAGACCCTCCCGAAAGAACTGGACTATCACTCGGCTCAACCGCCACAATTTCAAAAGAGGGCTTCTTTGGCTTGATAAATCTAGCCACGCCAGTCACGGTTCCGCCTGTCCCAACACCCGCAACAAGCGCGTCTACGCGCCCCTCGGTGCCGGACCAAATTTCTGGCCCCGTTGTCCGGAAGTGCACATCGGGATTGGCGGGATTCCTAAACTGCTGGGGCATGAAACATTCGGGCGTAGAATCATAAATCTCCATCGCCTTTTCGATCGCCCCTTTCATCCCTTTTGAGCCATCGGTCAAAACCAACTGTGCTCCAAAGGCACGCATGGTCACACGGCGCTCCGGACTCATGGTGTCAGGCATAACGATGATACAACGGTAGCCCTTGACTGCAGCCACAAAGCAAAGGGCAATCCCCGTGTTACCACTCGTCGGTTCGACAATCGTCGTCTTTCCGGGCTTAATCAAGCCATCTCGCTCAGCCGCCTCAAGCATGGCCAGACCAATCCGGTCTTTCACACTATTGCACGGATTGCCGCTCTCAAGTTTGAGAACGATTTCGGCTGAGACGCCTTCCGCCATGCGGTTCAGACGGACGAGCGGTGTATCGCCCACCAAATCCGATAAATTATTATGAATCGTCATGATGGAAACCTCCAGAATATAAACTTCTCATAAAGACACAAAACGGTTGGGCTCAGCATAACCCCATATCCCGGTTCAAAAAACCCGTCGAGCCTCTAACTCGACGATCTTCCTTCAATCAGTTCGCCAAATAGTTCCTCGAGCAATACCGTTGCGTAGCTCCCGGCGGGCAGGCTGAATACGAACCGCAGCCAATCCCCTTCCCGTGTAAGCACTGGCTCTCCGACCTTAACTCGCACCGGACGGCGCGCGCCGGGTACGCGAAGGCCTCGAGGCGGAATCAAGGCTGAGCCCACAGGGACGCCAAGTTGTTCCATGATCTGATTCTCCCTCTCCGCCACTCGCCCCGAGGGCTGCTCCATTTTCGTACCGAAGATAGGACCGGTCGCGCTGATTTCGAAAAGCAAAGCTCGCTTTAGATCGACCTCTACATCCTCAACCAAGAACAAGCCTCCCGACTCCGTCACGCGAGCCACATCGCCCAACTCGACTGTATCCAGCTCCGCTTTTCGCTCTTCTAGCACTCGATTAAAGACCTCAGACTGAAGAGCAGAGATCATAAACCGTGCTTTCCTTCGGTCTCTGAGCGACTTCTGCCCCAACAAGATAGCTCGCCCTCGATCAGGATTCCGACTCGCATGGCCGAAGCGCTGAGCGCCGTAACGATTGGGCATACCGCGCTTCTCGATTTCCGCCAAACGCGCGCGCGCCGTATGCTCTGCCTCTGGGCTGACCTCTCGAATCACCAGGTCAAACCGATTCCCGCGCAACTGACCCGTCCGTAATTTATGAGGGTGCCTCACAGCTTCGAGCACCTCAGCACCATCCAGTCTCAGAGTCAAGGCGACGGTGGGATCTAAATCCGGCACAGACATCCATTGAGTGGTGACAGCCATACGGTCCTTACGGCCTGCGTAACCCACATCTCGAGCAGGAACATCGACTAATTTGGCGAGTTGCCGAGCAATCGCTTCACTGGTGCGAAGTTTCTTTTCAATCCGAACAAACGTGTGAGTCCCCTCTCCTGTGGGCGGATACAGAGGGATCTCATCTACTTTAAATTCTTCAGGCAAAAACCGAAAACGAGGCATCGCGGAGGTCATGCCTTTCTTTTCGCAGCTGCAGCCACAGGTGAAAAGGAACGGCGATGAATCGGAGAAACACCTAAACGCTGTAGCGCATCAATATGCTCCGATGTGCCATATCCCATATGCCTCTCTAAGCCGTAGCCCGGATAGTCCACGGCGAAGCGCTTCATCAAGCCATCTCGATACACCTTGGCGACAATCGAGGCCGCTGCAATCGATCCGTCAATCGCATCCCCGTGTATCAATGCAGTCTGTGCAATCGATACACCGGGTATCTTACGGGCATCTACCAGCACATGATCGAGCCGAAGTTGGCTCTCCAATGCGTTCACCGCTCTCCTCATGGACTCAAGGGTCGCCTGAAGAATATTGATACGGTCGATCTCGACGGATTCAACTTCACCGATAGCAAAACCTAAGGCCTGCTCACGAATCGCACGATCAAGGCGCTCACGCGCCTTTGAGGAGAGCTTTTTAGAGTCATTCAAGCCAGGCAAATCGACTCGCGCCGGGAGCACAACCGCTGCCGCCACCACAGGACCCGCAAGGGGCCCCACACCCACCTCGTCCACGCCAGCCACGACCTGGCAGCCTCCCTCGATTAAGCGAGCGCGGTGCTCAAAAAGACGTTCCAAACGCTCTGACTCGACTTGCTCGGCACGTAGCCTCCTGAGCATCCGCTCGCCGATCTCTCGTGCGCCCACCCGTTGATCTCGCGAAAGCGCCTCACACCAACTGTTTATTTCCGCTTCACTGTCCAAAGTCGAGAGAGTCTCACGCAGGGCCGAGAGAGACATCCTTGAGGTCTCGGGGAGCTCCGAAACCTCACCCGAGCCTGAATCTAGACCTGAACCGGAATCAATCGGATCCATCAGTTCTCGTTCTCGAATCCGAGGATTCTTTCTCAGTGCCATGGGCCACAGCCTTCTCAAGTGCTCTTAATCGCCTCAGCCAGTCTGGTAATCGAGAGAGCGCTGCGACTGTGCGATGCCAAGACCGCTCGCCTTGCTGGGGAAAGCCGTAGGCTCGAGTCCCCGCCTCTACATCCTTATGAAGCCCCGTTCCCGCTCCAATAAATGCCCCTGCACCCACGGTCAGATGTCCTGCCGAGCCCACGCCTCCCATCAAAACCGCTCCCGATTCAATGCGCGTACTTCCCGAAAGGCCACATTGAGCCGCAATGATCACTCTTTCTCCAATATCGCAGTTGTGTGCAATCTGAACTTGATTGTCGATCTTGGCTCCCTGCCGAATCCGCGTATCTCCCAATGTTCCGCGATCCACCGTGCTCAGAGAACCAATTTCAACATCAGATTCAATGCGAACATTCCCAACATGAGGAATGTGATGGGGCATACCTAAATGGTCGGCCACGTAGCCAAAGCCATCTCCACCGATCACGACACCGGGCTGCAACGTGACCCGGTCTCCCACCCACGTTCCCTCACGCAAGATGCACCCCGCGTGAACCACGCAGTCTTCTCCGATTGAGACGTTGGGGTAAACAATCACACCGGGATGCAATTCGGTTCTGGCGCCCACGTGAGACCCAGCCCCAACGCTCACACCATCAGCCACGATGCATGTTGGATCCACATGCGCAGTCTTTCCCAAAAAAAAGTTCTCAGACTGACCTGGCTCCGGCGAAACTCTCTGCACAAGAAGCGCCACGGCCCGTGCGAAATCAAGGGCGGGGTTCTCAGACCGGATAAATGAAGAGGACGCTCCCTTAACCCCCTCAGGCAAAATCAGCACCCCAGCTCCACTCGTTAGAGCTAGGTCTTCAAATCGCTTTGAGCGAACGAAGGCCAGCTCACTGGGCCCAGCTGATTCCAGGGCGGCCACCCCGGTGATCAACGTTTGCCCGTCGCCCTCAAATGAAAGGCCAAGTTCGGACGCCAAGTCCTTCAGCGAACGCGGTGAGAGGCCCCCGACATCCACCCCTCAGCGCGCGAGTAGAACCGGAACCGGCGAAGTGCGAACAACTGCCGCGGCATTACTGCCCAGAAAAAAGTCTGTTTTCCTGTTCCGCCCATACGCACCCATCACGATCATGCCTGCGCGTATCTCCGTCGCCGTATCAACGAGCTTCACGTCCGGGCGTCCAAGCGTTGAAGAAGTTTCTCGGAGTGGCTGCTGGACACCCGCTAATAGCTCACGCACTTCTTCAAATCGCGCCACAGCACGGCCTTTATCTTTAGAGTCGACGAAAACGTGAATCGTCTCACCCAAACTATTCGAAAGCTCGATGGCTTTAGCCGCCGCCACTCGCGAGCCTGAAGAACCGTCAAAAGCCACAACAATCGGCCCACTCAGAGAAGACCCTGAGGGTATCACGATCGAAGACTTCGAAAGCTTACGAATGACCGATTCGGTCACGGAACCCACCAAAGCTCTCGATTGATTGGCTCGACACCCATCACGGCCGATGACCAGTAACTCGGAGTCTTGCGCCTTTTCGACGATACGATCATCGGCACGGCCCCGACCCACATCACAGGTCGCCTCAATGCCTTCCGCTCTCGCGCGGTCAGCGAAGCGAGAAGCCAGGCCTTGGCTGCGTGCATGGAAGTAAGCACTCAGCTCCGCTTCGGGATAGGGAGGCAGAGCCAGGCCCGAGTCGGGAGGAGGCTGTACATCTCCGTCTTCAACCACCGTTACGCCAGACAAACGGACCCGTAGTCTCGCAGCGAGATGGACGCCCGCCTTTTCGGCTGTGCTTCCTCCCTCAGAACCGTCGGTTGCTACCAGGATTGTGTCGATCATCTCTTCCCTCGCGATGCAATTCGGGCCAGATTTTCACCCAGACCTTTTCTGACCGAGCACCTCCGGGTGCTCGGTTTGCTGCTCCCCAACGGATATCGATGAGGATCCCTCGGGTGTAGATTAAGATACCCCGGAGGGAACTGCAAATTTAACTTTCACGGCCATGCCGGAAGCTTCCCCAAAGACCCGATCAGGCACTCCAACGCGGCAAGAACGACAAACGCTTGGTAGCCTGAATGTGAAAGGCAGCGGACATGGTTCTGACCTCCAGTTCAAGCGTTCAAAGACGTTTTTTTAGAGCAACACGCATCGGGACCACCTTTGCCCGGATTTATGTCGGCGTCAAATTTAACCAGCTTCTTGACCCACGCTCTCCTGATATCCAGGCTCAAGAACGTTGGTCGAAATTTAATCGCCGATCAGCTCAAGAGATTTATGCCGCCGCCATCGAACTACGTGGTTTGATTCTGAAAGGCTGCCAATTTCTAGGCGCAAGAGCTGATGCGCTTCCTCCCGAGTATGTGCAGGTTCTTTCAAGCCTTCAGGACAGAGTGCCCCCGCATCCCCTTGAAGAAATTCAGGCACAAATAGAACTTGAACTGCGGGCACCGCTCCGAAGTGTGTTCAGTGAATTTTCAGAAAGCGCTATGGCTTCCGCCTCTCTCGCTCAAGTTCATGAGGCGCTACTGCCAAACGGGCAGAGGGTGGCGGTCAAAGTCCAATATCCAGAAGTCGAGAACCTCATCCACTTCGACCTCGCGAATCTAAACACTCTCTTCAAAGCAGTCGGGCTACTCGAGCGCGACTTCGATCTCGCACCTCTCATTGCCGAACTTGGCGAGCATGTACCCAATGAGCTTGACTTCGTGCACGAAGGCATCAATGCGGAAAGAGTTTCAGATTTTTTTGACCACAGAGAAGATCTCTATGTCCCGCGTATTCACTGGGAAATGACAACACGGCGCGTCCTCGTGAGTGATTTTGTCTCTGGTATTAAAATAAACGATCTAGTCGAAATAGATCGAGCTGATTTCAATCGTGAAGAAATCATGACCAAGCTCATTGAGGCGTACTGCGAGCAAGTTTTTGTTCATGGTTTTTTTCATGCGGACCCGCACCCTGGGAACTTGATGGTCAGAGCCATTCCTGGGACAGAAAAAACTCTACAAATTGTCTTTCTCGACTTCGGACTCGCGAAGGAACTTCCACATGGCTTTCGAAAAGCCATCTTGGAATTCACGGGAGCGCTCCTAGGAGGAAATACAGACGCCATGGCTGGGGCCCTCCTCGATCTGGGTTTTGAAACCCGCGGCCAATCGCTTGATTCTCTGAAAAAACTGGCCGCTGCGTTTCATAGAATCGCCAGCCGGCTCCGTTACGAGTCGCACCTGGCCCCCGACATCATTCAAGAAGCAGGCCGAGAATTACCTCGATTAATACGAGAAGACCCCATTATTCGAATTCCGAGCCATCTGGTTCTCCTTGGTCGAGTCCTTGCGTTGCTTTCGGGACTTGGACGAACCCTTGAGGTCAAGGTCGATATGCTTCAAATCATTCTGCCGTACATGGCTTCTAAAAAGCCCACCACTTATTCCAGATCAAAGAAATGAGCAGACAGCTTGAGTGATCCATCACTAGATGAAAAAGCGAAACGGGACCTCATCATCAAAAACTGGGGACTTGAACGACCTGCCATTGGCATCTCCATTGGAGGCGCCTCAAATGTACGCGAATGGCAGGCTTCCAAAAAATGGGTTGAGCGCGCCGAGAAAAGAAATCTGCATTCCGTGTGGTTGCCCGAGATGCACTTCGCCGCCAACGGGAGCACATCACCGCTGCTCTACTTAGCCACCCTCGCTGCACACACTCAAAAAATAAAGCTCGCAACAACGTCCCTGCTCCTCCCTATCCACAATCCAATTCGAGTTGCCGAGGAAATTGCTTCGCTCGACCAGATTTCAAAGGGGCGAGTCATCATAAGTCTTGGCCGTGGCTTTCGCCCTGCCCTCTTTTCAGCCTTCGGACTGGATCCTCGCAAAAAAAGAGATCGCTTTGATGCCGCGCTCGATATCATGCTTTCGGCATGGCGTGGGGAAAGTATCGACTTAACAGGGACTCCCTTTGAGGGCGAGAACAACCTCCATGGTCCTCTGCTTGAAGTCCCTTACCAAAGTCCGCATCCGCCCCTAGCAGTAGCCGCATTCGGAGAAAAGGGACTCGCTCAAGCGGCGCGTAGAGGTCTGCCTTATTTCGCTTCACCCATGGAAACGTTCGAACAAATCAAAGATAATCTCGAACTTCATCGCAATGGCCTACCGGACCAAATCACATCCGGACACGCGATCGTCCCCATCATGCGAACGGTTTTTGTTTGCCCCACAGATGCAAGCAAGAAAAAAATCCTATCCGCTCTTGAATCAGAGAGCCGGCCTCCCGGCGTAAAGCCAAACACTCAAACCCCGAAAGTGATCGAGAGGGCCCTGAGTGCACCCATCGAAGAGCGAGTGGTTGTCGGACAGATCGCTGAAGTTACAGATCGATTGAGTCGTTACCGAGATGAATTGGGTATGAACCTTATGGTCATTCGACCACAAGTCAGCGGGACCACTGACTCAGAGCGAACAGAGGCGCTTGAGATGCTTCTTGAAGAGGTCTGGCCGTCACTTTGTTAAGTGCCCTTCTCCTTTCTTTATCATGAATAGCGTTAGGCCATCTACAGATCGATCAAAATCAGCTTGACGGAAAGCGCTTGTCTACTACTTTCAGGCCCTGAGCCTTTAGATCTGTATTGCCAAAATGCATTGACGACCCCGTCATGAAACGCGGCAGGCTCCCGTGACGGGAGATAGCACGCCCTCTCACAGCCCTGCTTTACGCGTACCGACCTTCACCCGCCTCTTCTCTACCCGTCTCAGAATCAACCTCACAGATAAGCGTTCCCAATTCGACCACACCGGATCAATTTTCATCGAGGTTCATCTCTCAGGAAGCGCAGATCTGAAAAAAAAGGATCTTAAAGGAATCATGACTCACTCAAATTACGAACGATTGACAGCTACAGACAATGCCTTTTTGATCTTCGAAACCCCAAAGCTTCACATGCATGTTTCATCCACGATGATTTTTGAGGCCCATGCGCTTACTCGGGCAGACGGTGGTATTGATTTTGATCGTATCAAGAGAGCCACCGAAGGATACCTCCACAAAATCCCGCGTTACCGCCAAAAACTCCATTTTATTCCGATTGAAAATCATGCAGTCTGGGTCGACGATAAAAATTTTAACCTCGACTATCACGTCAGGCATACTGCTTTGCCAAAGCCAGGGAGTGAAGAGCAGCTTAAACGTCTCTCGGCCAGGATCATGGCTCAGCCACTCGACCGTAGCCGACCTCTCTGGGAAGCTTGGGTCATTGAAGGAATTGAAGGTGATCGCTTTGCCCTCATCACTAAACTCCATCACTGTATGATCGACGGAAACTCAGGCGTCGACCTCGCGCAAATCATGATGTCCCCCACGGCGGACCGCAGCTTGCCAGAAATCCCGCCGTACACCCCCCGCCCGCGGCCAAGCCGGTCTGAACTCTTTCGTGATGAAATCGTGAGACGAGTAAGCCTTCCGCTCAAAGCACTTGAAGGCCTTCGCGCCTTCACCGACGAAACCGATGATCTTCTCGCAGAGCTCACATCTCGAGCAAAGATTTTATGGCACACTATCGGCGCTGGGCTCACTCCCAGTGAAACTCCTCTGAATGGTCAACCGAGCCACCATCGAAAATTTGACTGGCTCGAAGTTAGCCTCGACGACATTAAAGCTTTGCGGCGTGGCCTTGAATGTTCTGTGAACGATATTGTGTTAACGGTGGTGACCGGAGCAGTCCGGGAATTCATGCAACTCAGAGGTGTTGATCCCGAAAGAATTTCATTCAAGATCTCCGCACCCGTCAGTGTCCGCACGGAAGAAGAACAAGGTAAACTTGGCAATAGAGTTTCTTCCTGGATTTTTGAACTCCCAATACATGAAGCGGACCCCAGAAAGCAGCTCAATCACATTCACTCTCTGACTCAAGACTTCAAGAACACAAATCAAGCGCTTGGCATTTCGATGATTATGCGTGTGGCGGAATGGACTCCAGCGAGCCTTTTGTCGCTTGGTGCCCAAGCGACTAATGGACCGATCAACTCGATCGTCACGAACGTGCCCGGCCCGCAGTTTCCGCTTTACCTTCAAGGCGCCAAGCTACTATCCGCATTCCCCCAAGTTCCTCTTCTGGGAGAAATGGGAATTGGCATCGCACTCATGAGTTACAATGGCCGCGTCTGCTGGGGGTTCAATGCAAATCCAGATGTCATGCATGATCTCGATTTATTTGTAGAACTCATCGAAAAGAGTCTGAAAGCGATGGGAGACCTCTGTGGAATTGAACTGACTCATCGAGATAGCGATCGCACTCATTTACCTAAAAGAGATGCAGCAAAGGTCGCTTCCCGCAACCCGAGCCGAGTCCAACGGCTCTAAGCGAAAGGCCATCTCACAGAGATCTACAATTTTAATCTGTTTTCTCATCTCTTGTAAATGAGATAAAGGCCATCGCCGGCCGTTTTGAGGACTCTCTCATTGCAAAATGAATAGACTCAAAAGTCCAACCTTCTGCTGTCCATTGATTCAAGGCATTTTCAATCTCATCGTCCGTCACAGAACTCAGCTCAATCACCTTATACATCATCGTTTTGTCCCCTCGCCCCGGAAAGGTTCAGCCCTTTAGCGCTATGGCAAGCTCGGCCGCTGCGTAGGTGAGCACCATATCCGCACCCGCACGCTTGATAGCTAAAATCGACTCATACATGGCCCTCTCCCCATCCAACCAACCGTTCTGAGCCGCAGCATGAATCATCGAATATTCGCCAGATACCTGATAGGCCGCGATGGGCACCTCAAATTGATCTCGTGCATCCGCGATAATATCGAGACATGAAAGTGCGGGCTTGACCATCAAAATATCTGCGCCTTCCTCTAAGTCAGCTCGCATCTCACGGAGAGCCTCGCGGCGATTGGCCGGATCCATCTGGTAGCTTCGTCGATCTCCAAATTGCGGTGCGCTCTCTGCAGCATCCCGAAATGGACCATAGAAGGCGCTCACCTGCTTCGCGGCATATGACATGATGGGCAACGACTCGAACCCATGATCGTCAAGGCCCCTTCGGATCGCTGCGACTCGACCATCCATCATGTCCGAAGGCGCCAACATGTCTGCGCCTGCACTTGCATGCGAAATGGCCGTCAAGGTAAGTCTCTCTAAAGTCGAATCGTTGGCGACCTCTTCCCCATCAACCAGCCCGCAATGACCGTGATCCGTGTACTCACACAAGCAGACGTCCGTAATCACGCAGAGTTCTGAGACTTGAGACTTAATCGCTTCAACGGCTTTTTGAACGATTCCGTTAGCGGCGTCGGCACCGCTCCCGCGCGCATCTTTCTCATCAGGAATTCCAAAGAGAATCACACCTGGAAGCCCCAAATCAACGATCCGTTTCGCCTCGTCCACTACTTGGTCCACAGAAAATCGCTGAACGCCTGGCATGGATGTCACAGGCTCTTTTAAACCATGCCCCTCAACAACAAAGAGAGGTAAAATTAAGTCATCTAGGGAGAGTCGTGTCTCCCGTACTAACCTTCGTACCGTTTCGGTGCCACGCAAACGCCTCAATCGATCCCGGGGAAAGCTCACCTTTTCTCCTTTGGCCTTCGGCCTTACCCTATGCGTCTTGAATCTTGTACTGAGCGAGGGCGACCACCATTTCATCTGTACCTGGTTGTGACGGAATAACATTAGGAGGGATACCGGCGCTCCGAAGCGCGCTTGCCGTCGTCCGTCCAATCGCCACGATGATACACCGATGGCAAGCGGCCCGCGTATCTTCATCCATAAGTGAAACAAAATGATCTACCGCAGAGGGGCTCGTAAAGGTCAAAATCGGCAATTCGCCTGCCCGAATTTCTGACCTGAGCGCCTCTTCATCCACGTCCGGTCGGACATTTCGATAGAAAACAGGCGCATCCACAAGTGCTCCTTCGTTTTCCAGCCCCGAACTCAGCACCAATCGACCTATGTCCGAACGAGGGACAAGCACGCGCCGACCCTTCACGGGCATCGACTTGAGAATTTCCTCAAGCAAGCTGTGTGCATCTCCCTGGCCTCCTTGCAAACTCAGATGAACTGAGAGGCCGGCTTCGAATGCAGCTTCGGAAGTCTTTCTCCCCATGCACAGAATTCGAGCTTTCAACCGAGTGAGCACATCCATGCGATCGAACAATTTCAATGCATGCACGAAAAAATGTACGGCATTGGTACTACTGAAGACAATATCATCATAAGTCTCGACTCTCGAAATCACACTCTTGATCTTGGCCAGAGATCCCTCATCACTCAGGTCTCTCAGTTCAATCATGGGCTGAATCACGGGGACGGCGCCCGCCGAACGAAGAGCTGCCGCGAGTTCTCCTGACTGATTCCTTGGACGGGTAATCAAAGTCCTCAAGCCAAATAAGGGCCTTGCCTCCCACCAGGACAGCGTCTCGCGTAACTCCACAACTGAACCCACAACAATCGCAGCGGGCGCACCCAACCCAGCCTTCTCCACCTCTTCCGCCAAGGTCGCCAATGTACCTGTCACCACCTTTTGCTCGGGCAGTGTCCCATTCATGACGGCGGCAGCGGGCGTACTCGCTGGCTTTCCTCCCTCAACGATTCGGCTTAAAAGAGAGGGCAGGCTCCGCATCCCCATAAGGATCACCAAGGTGTCCACCGCTCGACCGAGTTCACTCCAACGGGTAGCCTCAGCCGCACGCCCTGGGTCCTTATGACCCGTCACAACCGCAAAAGAAGCTGCGTGTCGTCGATCCGTCAGTGGAATACCGGCGTAAGCCGGCGCCGCAAGTGCGGAAGTAACCCCCGGAACAACATCAAAGGGCACACCCGCCTTAACGCACGCCGAAGCCTCTTCGCCTCCCCGGCCAAAAATAAAGGGGTCGCCTCCTTTGAGGCGGACCACTGTTCGGCCCTCTTTTGCATGGGCGATGATCAATGCGTTGACATCTTCTTGGGTACGAGTGGGCTGTTCATGCCCTCTCCTCCCTACGTTAATACATTGCGCAGTGGGCTTAACCCACGACAAAAGCTCGCTGCTAGACAACTCATCGTAAAGAACAATGTCCGCTTTCCGTAGAGCCGATGCCCCTCCCACCGTCAACAAGTCGGGATCACCTGGCCCAGCCCCCACAAGGATAAGCCGACCTTCTTTTTTTTTCGTCTCAGGCGGAGTCAATGCGAATCATCACTTTGATTCAAAGCACGCAGTTCCTGAAGCAATGCATCTCCACCGGCCTTCAAAATCTCCTCAGCCAAAGCAGTTCCGATTGCACCCGCCTCATCGATCCCCCCGTGCCTCTCTGCGCGAAACACGGCACTCCCATCCGGACTCGCCAAACAAGCTCGAACACGAATATGTCCGCCCCCCAAGCTCTCGCAGTAAGCGGCGAGAGGAATCGTGCAGTCGCCCCCCAGCCTGCGCAAGAAGGCACGCTCGGCTTCAGCTGCAACCGCGTGTTCTTCGGAGTCGAGCCGAGCTATTTCCTGGTCTAAATCGTCGCCTTCTCGAGTCTCAAGGGCCAATGTCCCCTGGCAAACAGCCGGCAACATCACGTCTGGCGAAATTCGCTCACTGATCACATCTGAAAATCCAAGCCGGTCAAGCCCAGCACAGGCCAAGATGACGGCCGTCAAGCTCTCTGAATCTAATTTTTTCAAGCGAGTCGGGACGTTCCCTCGCAATGGCACGATTTCTAAATCGGGCCTTCTTGAGAGCAATTGCGATGCCCTTCGCGTGCTTCCCGTCCCAATACGGGCCCCCTGCGGTAGCCCCAGCAACGTTTGTCCAACTTCACGCCCTATCAAGGCGTCACGCGGATCTTCTCTCTGCGGGAAGGCAGAGAGTCGCAGACCCGGCGCAATTGAAGCCGGCAGGTCTTTGGCGCTATGAACAGCTAGATCGGCACGATTGGCCAACAAGGCTTCTTCGATCTCTTTAATAAACAGTCCCTTGCCCCCAATCTTAGACAAAGAAATGTTTTGGATCTGATCGCCCGTCGTACTGATCACAACGAGCTCCGTCTTCAGGCCAAGTTCTTTTTCTACCCTCGACGCAACGTAGCGGGCCTGCACTAAAGCCAAATCGCTACCCCGAGTCGCAATACGTACAGTTTTTACGAGCATAGTTCCCTCACTCAGATTCTTTCGCTTCCGAGGACTCAGGGAAAGATTCGATCAACTCCGACATGTCCATATCTTTTTGGAGATCGTCTACTTCTGAGCCAGGCGCACTCTCATCATCCAAGGCAAAAAGTGCTCGCGCCTCCTCTAAAACGGCTAGCCCTTCTTCCCGATCCGTCTGAGCTCGTAGGCGAGACAGAGGCGGATGTAGAATTTTATTCACAATTCCTCGCGTCACTGAATCGATTCGACTCTTCTGCTCATCACTGAACTCCGACTTTGAGAGCACTCGATCAAGTTCGCTTTGACGAATAGACTCCGCACGCGCACGCAAATGCCGAATGGTTGGCACGGACTGCAATGCCACAGTCCAGCCCACAAATCGTTCCTTCTCCTCGATCACAATTCTTTCGGCATCCTTTGACTCTCGGCGCCTCTCGGCCTCATTTGACTCGGCGACCTGTTGCAGATCGTCAATGTTGTAAAGGTAAACGTTATCGAGTGAATCAATCGCAGGATCTATATTTCTCGGGACACCAATGTCGATGAGAAAGACCGGCCCACTGCGACGTAATGTCATTGCACGAGACATCCGCTCAGGGTCTAGAATGAAATCGTTTACTCCAATGCAGGTTAAAACAATGTCGCTGTCAACCAACAAATCATCTAGCTCGTTCAAACCATGGGCGGTGGCTCCGAACCGAGCCGCTAGATCGTCGGCATTCGCCCGCGTTCGATTAGCCACTCGACAAATGCCTAGCCCCTCACGCCTCAAAGCAAAAAGCGAAGCCTCAATCATCTCGCCCGCACCAATCATGAGGGCTGACTTCGACTTGAGGTTCTCAAAAATTTGACGGGTTAAATCAACCGCCACCCTAGCCACCGAAACAGGTCTTCGTGCGATTAAAGTCTCGTTCTTAACCCTCTTTGCGGTCGCAAACGCACGTTGATACAGACGAGAAAGAAGAGGACCACAGCTCCCGACTTCTCGGGCCGTCCTATAGGCATCCTTCATTTGCCCCAAGATCTGGGGCTCACCTACGACCATTGAGTCAATGGATGAAGCCACTCGAAATACATGAGTGATCGCATCCTCATCGGCATACTCATAGACATGGTCATCAAGCTGTGAACCATTCGGCAAAGAAAGCCCGCCGCCAAAATCCGAATGGAAGCAGCTCCTGATAATGTGCCGCGCCACATCCATCTGACGTGTACTGACTACAATTTCAACACGATTGCAAGTGGAAATCGCTACCGCCTCTTCGATCTCATCGCGGTCAATCAACTTACGAAGAATAGGCCCGACCTCGTCCACGGCATAGCGCTCCCGAATTTCAACCGGTGCACTTCGATGACTCATGCCAACAAGCAGAATCTTCATCGCAGAATTTCCACGCCCAAAACGGCAAAAAGTAAAAATAGAAAGCCGCCAACGGCAGTCGCTGCGGCCTGACGTGCGACTTGATGGCCCAGAACCCGGACGCCTACAAGGCCCGCGTAAATAGCCCATGCAACGAGAGTCCACAGGGCATGGGAGCTACCGGTCCAAATCTGACCATACGAAACATAAACCCACGCCCCACCGGTGATCAGGCCAAGAGTCAAAAGAGAGAACCCTGTGATCAAAGTGGCCAGCCCTACACGGTCGAGAGCTTCCAGCGAAGGCCATTGAAAGCGCCGCGCATTTAATCGCTTGCTCTTGAGTCGTTTATGCTCCAGCAGATAAAAGACGCCCACCAAGCCTGAGATCGCCATGAGACCTAGGCCTGCAGTCGAGAGCAGGATATGGACATGGGACATAGAGCCGGTCAATTCAGAACTCAAAAATGCGCCCCGCCCCCAATTCAACCCGGACAAAAAAACTGAAAGAAAGGCAATGGGCCCAACGACTGCGACAAGCCCTCCCAGCCGAAAGCGCAGGTTCAAGACCAGCAGTCCAATGGCGGCCACCCAAACCATGAAAGCAAGAATCTGCGGCAGGTCCGTCAGCGCAGGAACCGGGTCCCGCTCATGCAGTGTGGCGAACACCAGCCCTTGGGCCGCTACCCCCAGGGCCAGGCCCAGAATAGCTCCACGCAGTAAGCGAACAGACTGTAAAACCAAACCCAGCATGGCCCCGAGACCGGAGGCTAGGTAGATGGCCGCTGAAGCCTGTAAAAACCAGTTCAATCGATCACATTCCTCTCTCGTTTTGCACTCTCAGAGTATAGAAGCGGAAACGCCTGACGCCGAATGGGCGCCGCGAAGCCAATCGAAGCTCAGGAAGACGGGGCCTTCATTCGTTCCATCTGAGCCCTGACCTTCGAAGCGTCCTGCACCATTTCGAAGACGCGAAAAGCCGGCTCTCCCCAAAGGACGATCCGAACTTCCTCTAGGGGGTTTCTCGAAGCCAAATGAGACTCAGTCTCCTGCATCAAAATCTCCGCGCATCGCTGAAGAGAGACCCCGCCGACGCCCGCTCCCAGGGCCGGCAAAGCTAAACTCCGACAACCATGTGCCACAGCGGCAGACAAGCTCCCTATGGTGGCTTGCCGAATATGGGTCTCGTCCGCGTCTCCCCCACGTTCCATGACAGCCGCATGAATCACGTACCGAGCCGGCAATGCCCCGGCTCCCGTCACGGCGACCTCTCCAAGTCCAATCCTTCCGTGTGCTTCACATTCGACTTGAATCGAATCCCCACCTCTCTCACGAATCGCCCCCGCTACACCCGAACCAAGCCAAAGCTCTGTGTTGGCCGCATTCACGACACAGTCGACGTGTTGGTCTACCAAGTCACCTTCAACGAGTTCAATCCGCCCCATCACTTCTTCTCCTTCACGCGTCCCGACGAGCGTTGGGAGGAGCCCTTCAGCTTGCTTTGGCGGCCACGCGGTTTTTTCTTGGGCTGTGCCTCGACACCAGAATGCACTTCGATTACCCCCGCAGCCAGTAACGGAACCATGATTTCATGATGCCCAACGAGTGAAATCCCTCGACCCCCTCCTCTCGTAGGTCGCTCAACAATGTTGACCCGAGGCCGATATTGACGCACAAAGTCCATATCCACTGTGGTGAAGTTATCCACGCGGTGTCCCAAATTTCGCGCCAACGACAGTGCTTTCAGAAAAACCTCTGGCAGAATGACTGCGGATCCAATGTTGAACAATACGCCGCGCTGTAGACCTGAAACTAAAGCCGCCAGAGTCTCAAAATCCCGATAGCTCGTCGCACCTAAGGCCGCTCCGTCTGCACTCGGATGCATATGATGTATGTCCGTTCCAATAGCGGTATGGACAGTGGCAGGAATCCCAAGT
The DNA here is from genome assembly GCA_002691205.1 of Deltaproteobacteria bacterium. Taxonomy (GTDB): domain Bacteria; phylum Myxococcota_A; class UBA9160; order UBA9160; family UBA4427; genus MED660. The sequence goes on along the minus strand of NZHD01000016.1, from coordinate 1,247 downwards.
CGAACTGCGGCCGCCAAAACCGAGCGATCGGAATAGGGGTAGTCGCTCTCGAGAATGGCGCGTCCAACGGCCTCTCCCATACCGATCCCCTGCGCGGCTCCTCCGGAAATCGCCTCATTTAGATGCTGCGCGGTCTCCCGCGCCATGCCAAAGTTGCCATCGTCAAGCGCAGGCCCCACGTCCTCGCTGGTTCGCCCTAGCATTGCCAACTCTAGATCGTGAACGCACGCGGCTCCGTTGGTCATCAATCCTCCAATGGCTCCGCGCTCCATCAGGTCAACCACAATCGGGGCCAACCCCACCTTGATCAAATGGGCTCCGAATCCCCACAGGACAGTCCGGCCGCGCCCCCAAGCAGTCGACCACGCACCAATGACGGCATTCACGTCCGCCGCCGCCCATGTTTTGGGCATACTTTGTAAAAACTGGGAAAATGAACTTCCCGGAGGAACGGGAGTCGCTTCCTCACGAATCCCCACCTTACTCCGGCGTTTCCGCACGGACTGAGTTCTGAGCTTATTTCGATCTAGAATCCGTTTTCGAGCAGCCACCGGTAGAACCTCGCCTGTCGCCGGTGAAAGGCCACGGACCGCCCGCTCCTTTCACCCGAGCCTGAAGCATACCGCGATCACAGATTAGAGCGCCCCAAACTGATTCCAAACACTTGAGGAGGCATATCGCACTAAAACTGGCTCTTGCTATTCTTAGCTAGCTCATAGTCAACGAATTTGACAACATCATCTTTGGCTTTGATTCCTATTTTCGTATCGAACCCTTCAACAGGTCGAAGAGACCTAAAACATTTATCATCCAATAAGGCAGGACGAAGTCCGAGGAGAACAAAACCATGTCAGAAATTCTCGACGTAACCGATGGCAACTTCGAGGCCGAAGTTCTGCAGTCCGATACGCCCGTACTTGTAGATTTTTGGGCCGAATGGTGTGCCCCCTGTCGCCAGATTGCCCCCATCATTAAGGGTCTCGCATCCGACTATGGAGATCGCATCAAGATCGTCAAGGTCAATGTCGACGACTCTCATCAGACAGCGGGCGCATATGGAATCCGGTCCATTCCAGCGGTTCTCGCCTTCAAGGACGGACAAGTCGTTGAACAGATGGTCGGCGCTCGTGTTGCGATCGGGGATTAGTGTCAGTATCAGGCGACCGACAAGGACGGCAACTCGATCGAGACACCGATTAAGTTCATGACGGACAGCTTGCATGTTGCAGATGCATTGTCACAGCGTT
>NZHD01000015.1 GCA_002691205.1 Deltaproteobacteria bacterium | reverse complement strand
TTTTTTGAATGGCGTCATTCTCATCCAGTGGGGAGTTCTGATCGTTCTGTGCCTATGCGCTCTCCCTTTGCGCCTGGCTTGGGCTGAGGGATCAGAAAAAGGTTTTCGCACGGTGGTGATTGATGCCGGTCACGGAGGCGAGGACGCGGGCGCCCAAGGGCGGGATGGGCTTTCTGAGAAAGATTTAGTGCTGGACATCAGCCAGCGATTGGCCCGCCGCCTTGAGAAGCAGGGCTTTGAGGTGGCCCAAACCCGTTCAGATGATCGCTTTGTTCCCTTGGAGGTTCGCACGGCCATCGCAAACGATGCCGGTGGGGATTTGTTTATCTCAATTCACGCCAATTCCGCTCGTAATCGTGAAGCTCATGGGATTGAAACGTATTTTGTATCCCTGGAGGCGAGTGATGATGCTGCGAAGCAAGTCGTCGCTCGTGAGAATGATGCACTCGCGCAAATCACACCGGGTTTCGAACAGAGTCAGGATCCGTTGGTGTCTTTGCTGGGGGACATGATTGCCACAGAGCATGTTCGAGAATCGAGTGAGTTCTCTAAGTTAGCGCAAGCGGAACTCATCCAAAGGACAGGGGGAGATTCAAGAGGCGTTAAGCAGGCGCCCTTTGTTGTTTTGATGGGGGTGCAGATGCCAGCCAGCCTCATTGAGGTGGGTTTCTTAAGCAACTCCGCAGATGAAAAAAGTTTAACCCGCAGCCGCCATCGGGATGCGCTGGTCGATGCTATTGCACGAGCGGTGGAGATCTTCGGGAAGCGTTACGATGCGCGCCGGGGAATTGAGCCAAAAGGCTCATGGATGGAAGTCGAATAAGAGCGCGGCACGAGACTGCGCATCAACAGAGAGAGGGCGAAGTTTGACAATGCGAAGAGACGGTCGGCAGCCGGATGCTTTAAGGGCCTGTGAGTTTGTGATTGATTTTACGCAAAATCCTTTAGCTTCGGTTTTGTGCTCTTTGGGCCGAACCCGGGTTCTTTGCACCGTCTCTGAAGAGGGGACCGTGCCGCGTTGGTTGCGGGGGCGTGGCGAAGGTTGGGTGACTGCGGAATACGCGATGTTGCCTTCGGCCACAGATACGAGAAATGATCGTGAATCGGTGCGTGGCAAGCTCTCGGGCCGAACCATGGAGATTCAAAGGTTGATCGGTCGGAGTCTGCGAGCCGCTGTGGATCGTACGGCCTTGGGGGAGCGTTCCCTGCTGGTGGACTGTGATGTCTTACAAGCGGATGGAGGAACTCGGACCGCTTCGATTACCGGGGCCTTTGTCGCGCTGGCTCTGGCGTGTGGACGAATTCACGCTCGGGGTGATCTGGATCGGTATCCTCTGTCTGAAAGCGTGGCGGCCATCTCTGTGGGAATGGTGGATGGGGAGGTGCGCCTAGACCTTCCCTATGAAGAGGATGCCCGTGCAGAGGTCGATATGAATGTGGTGGGAACGGGCTCAGGGAGTCTGATTGAGGTTCAAGGCACGGGGGAGGGCGCTACTTTTTCGGCGGATGAACTGGCTCAATTGACGAAGATGGCTCTGGAGGGCATCGCCTCCTTGACCGACATGCAGAAAGCGGCGGTTGAGGCGGCTGGCCTCGCCTGGCCTTTCTCGAGTCGCCCAGGGGAGTCCGGGTGAGTCGAAACCGTCTTGTCCTGGCCAGTTCCAATGCCGGAAAGCGCCGCGAACTCAAGGCGCTGCTGGCCGATGTTTCCATCGAAGTGGTCTCACTCGATGAGGCGGGTCCCGTCCAGTTTCCCGAGGAAGGCGAAGAGTATCTGGCCAACGCGGTGGAGAAGGCGCGGGCGGCCGCCAATCAGCTTGGCTGCTGGGCCATTGCCGATGACTCTGGTCTTGAGGTGGAGGGGCTCGGAGGCGCTCCCGGGCCCTTGTCCGCCCGATATGGGGGGCCCGGACTCGATGATGCCGCTCGTGCAGCCTACCTCCTAGAGGCATTGGCGCTTCGCTCCAATGCCTCGCGAAAGGCCCGTTTCGTCTGTGTGGCCGCGTTGGTGTCGCCTGAGGGCCAAGTTAAGAGCGCGCGGGGTGAGTGCCCGGGCCGTATTTTAGTGGCTCCCAAAGGCATTCATGGATTCGGGTACGATCCGATTTTTGAACCCGATGGATTCTCCGTCAGTATGGCCGAGTTGTCTTCGTCCGAGAAGGATCTTTTGTCGCATCGAGGCGTGGCCCTAGCTGCACTCAGGCCCGAGATTGTGAAGATGCAGAACCAGGGCGATGATGGAGGTTGAGGGAAGCAAGGAAGAATTTTTCGGTTTCGGCTGTGTTTGGCTGTGGGCCTTGGTCCGAGTGGAGTGCTGAACGGCTTCGGGCCTAAATGCACGACAACAATTCGCTTCAGAGAAAAGCAAGGAGGCCTGGGTGTCTGATTCATCAGAGAAGAGTCGTCGGAGCCTAACCGCTCGGATCGTCATTGGGATGGGAGCAGGCATCGGATTTGGCATTTTCCTGAATCTCCTGCTGACAAATGTCTTGACGCCTGAAGGGGATTTGTTCCGTTGGATTCAGGGCCTGCTGGTGGACGGCGTGTTCTATGTCGGCGGGGCTGTTTTTATGGCCAGCCTCAAGCTTTTGGTGGTTCCTTTGGTTTTTGTCTCTTTGGTGTGTGGTACGGCATCGCTGGATGACGTCTCACGTCTCGGACGCATTGGAGGAAAAACCCTTGGACTGTATCTCGCGACAACAGCCATAGCGATTTCGCTGGCCTTGGTGACCGCCGTTTTAGTCAGTCCAGGAAGCGGTCTTGAATTGCCTACCGAGACGGGTTTTGTCGCTCGGGAAGCTCCGAGTTTGACCGAGACGCTGATCAATATTTTTCCCACTAACCCGATCAAAGCGATGGCTGAGGGCAATATGCTGCAGATTATCGTTTTCTCGCTTCTGTTTGGGTTTGCCATGACTTTGTCCGGGGATCCAGGGCGGCGTTTGCTGGCTGTTTTTGAAGATGCCAACCGCGTCATTTTACGTCTCGTGGAAGTGTTGATGGAGGTCGCGCCCTACGGTGTCTTCTTTTTGCTGGCCAAGGTCTTCGCTTTGCAGGGTGTGGGCACGATTCTGGAGCTTTTTCAATACTTCCTGACTGTCCTTGTGGTCCTTTTGGTTCACGGTTTCGTGGTTTATCCCGTTCTGCTGATGGTTTTTGCGGGACTTGATCCTCGGCCTCTGCTCAGGAAGATGCGCGCCCCGATCTCTTTTGCCTTCAGCACGGCCAGCAGTAACGCTACTTTGCCCGTGACTTTAGAGACGGTGGAAGAAAGGCTTGGAGTGAAGAACTCAGTGGCCTCTTTTACGATTCCGCTCGGCGCCACCATCAATATGGACGGTACGGCGATTATGCAGGGGGTGGCCACCGCGTTTATCGCCCAGGCCTACGGGATCGACTTGGGGCCTAGTCAACTGCTGGTTGTGGTTCTGACCGCGACGCTGGCCTCGATCGGAACGGCCGGTGTACCCGGGGTGGGGTTGATCATGCTGGCCTTGGTGTTGAATCAAGTCGGCTTGCCGGTGGAAGGGATTGGGCTGATTATCGGCGTCGATCGTTTGCTGGATATGGTGAGGACCGCGGTCAACATCACAGGCGATGCGACGGTGAGTTGTATTGTCGCGAAAAGCGAGGGGCAATTTCTGCCAGACGAATATGCGGCGTCTTAAGCGTCGGGTGACTGGAGTTACGGTTTGAGTTTGTCGTCGGGAGCTTTCCGTTAGATGTCAGAGTCGGTTTTTAACTTTCCAAATTGTGAGTTTTGGTTGGTGCGTCACGCCGAGACGGCGTGGAATAAAGCGGGCCGTTGGCAAGGGCACGCGGACGTGCCTCTTTCAGAACGTGGCCGGGGGCAGGTGGAAAAACTTGCGGAATCGTGGCGGCATGAAGAGTCTTTAGAGGGTGCCGGCCCATTATTTTCAAGTGATTTGTCTCGAACTGTGGAGACCGCCACGGCCTTGGGGGATGTGCTGGGGCTTCAACCTCAGCTAGATGCGGGTTTGCGTGAATTAGATGTCGGCGAATGGTCAGGGCATGTTCGCGCAGAGATTCAGCAACGTGACCCCGAGTTGCTCGCCCGTTTTGAGTCTGAGGATCCGGACGCACGCCCTCCCGGAGGAGAAACGCGGAGAGAGATTCGAAGTCGCGCTCATCGGGTCATTTTGGCCTTGGCCGAGAGTTATCCCGACAGTCGGATGGTTGTGGTGACCCATCGTGGTTTCATTCGAGCTCTTTTACCCGGGGTGGACATGGGCAATGCCGAATGTGTACGGGTGAGCGCGGAAGAGGCCCTGACGCGTCGGTGGGAACGCGTGGTTGGGTCTGGTGCGGAGCGAGGGCGGCCCCTCTAGCCGAGTCCCTGCGCGGTGGCCCCACGGTGGATTCACATTACGAAGCCTTGAGGTTGGACGGCTCTTGTCTTCGCCCTCGAAGCAATAGGTTGAAGCCCTCGAGAAGAATCCATATGTCGAGAGCCACTACTAAGGTGCCCGAAATCGCAAGGAGAGCGAGTTCTTCGAACTGGGCGTAGTAGTCCATAAGGTTGCCGGCCATGGCCCAAAGCGTCGCTGCGCTCACAGCGATCATGGGAACCACGGTGTAGACGACCGGGCGTCCGTTTTTTTGCAGCCAGATCGAGACGATCAGCAAGGTCACGCCCGCGACGAGCTGATTCGTCGTGCCAAATAGAGGCCAGAGGGCCAGACCTCCTTGGCCACCGCCCTGGGTGATGGCCAAGATGAGTGCGGCGCCGATTCCCAGCGCGCTCGCGGCGAAACGATTTCCGAGAGGTCGGATGCGGTAGGCCTGGGCCAACTCGGAAATCACGAGGCGTTGGATTCGAGCTCCCGTGTCGAGGGAAGTCGCCGCGAAAGCGATGACGATGACGGCCATGAAGGTTTCGGCGGTGGCGAGAGGAATTCCTAGGCTTTCAATAAATCTTCCTCCGCCGTCCACAAAGGCCTCGAGTTTGGCCGACAAGCCATTGGCGGCGCCCCAACTGGAATAGTGAACAGACCATTCTTCTCGAGTGGGAAAGCCTGCGGTAGCGGCCAAAATGGCCATTAGGCCTAGCCATCCTTCAGCGAGCATCGCCCCGTACCCAATGGGGCGAGCATCCGTCATTTTGGCGAGTTGTTTCGAGGTCGTGCCTGAAGAGACGAGTCCGTGAAAGCCTGAGATGGCACCGCATGCAATGGTGACAAACAAGAAGGGGAAGAGGGGAGGGGCCCCTTCAGGCGAGGGGTTGATGGCGGGGGCGACAACCTCAGGTTGAAGCACGAGAAGCCCGGCGACCAAGAGGATAAGTCCGGTCGCGAGTTGATGAGAGTTCAGGTAGTCGCGCGGCTGAAGGAGCAGCCAGACGGGAAGCACAGAAGCCACAAAAGAGTACAGGAGGAGGATCCAGACCCATCCCTGCACTGAAATCTGGGTGATGATAGGAAAGGCTGCGGCCACCTCATCTCCGTAGAAGATGGCGAGCATCAGAACGACGTACCCAAATGCAGAGGGAATCGGCAAAGAGAATCCTCGGCGATAGATGAGCCACCCGATCCCCATGGCGACGAGAATCTGTACGTTGATCGGGAAAATGGCGCCTGGGTTCGAAACGAAGAGCGTGCCGATGATGAAAGCAAACACTGCAAGCACGACCCAGATGAGCAAAGAGATAATGATCAAGAACAGGGTTCGGACGCGCGGGCCCATGATTTCACCTGCGATTTCGCCCATGGACTCACCGCGGTGTCGAGCGCTGATGACGAGGGCTGCGAAATCATGGACCGCTCCCATGAAAATAGTTCCGAGACCCACCCAGATCAGGGCGGGCAGCCAGCCCCAGATGACCGCGATGGCGGGCCCCACAATGGGCGCCGCTCCGGCGATGGAGGCGAAGTGATGTCCCCAGAGTACCCCTAACCGAGTGGGCACATAGTCGACGCCATCCTCTCGCTCTTGGGCGGGGACGGTTTCATCTTCGCTGAGAGCGAAAATGCGCCGAGCCAGAAACTTAGAATAAAAGCGGTAGGCTAATGCGAAGGCAATAAAGACAGTGACGGCAAGGACGGCTGCGTTCATGTCCCGAACCATATCAAACCCGGTCCGTCAGAGTTTTTCTGAAGGTGAACTTTAGGGCTTGAGTGGGGGCTTTTTTCGTTGGCTGTAGAAAATACCCAGGCCCAAAATGCCTACGATTCCTCCGAGGAGGTCGAGCAAAACATCTCCCGCAGCGCCCGACCTCACCGAGGAAGTGCCTTGTCGCGATTCGTCGGAGACAGCCAATAGGGCGCAGAGCGCGAGGCTTAGAAGGTTCCGGCTCGTTATGCCCATGCTGAAGCTCTGCGCTGCTGCGTACCAGCAGAGCACGGTAAGCAGTCCATATACGGCTGGGTGGGCGAGGGTGCGGATCCCCCAGACGAGGTTTTCCAAGCCTTTCTCGGTGAGCCAGGGGAACCAGAGGCGAAGCCAGGGGCCGAAAGAATCACGCGTCTCGGGTTCACTGAAGCTATCCGAGCCCAGATGCCAGATCAGGGCCGCCCAGGCCAGGGCTGGGGCCCAAGCGAGGACCCGGTAAAACAGCGAGGAATGGGCCAATTGAAAAGATTCCTTCCAAGGAAAGGGGTCGGATAGAGTCGCTTTCGGTAGGCTAGCAGTGCGTGTCACCCTTGCGATGAAAATCATTTCCTCTTCCTCGACTGCGTCTTCAACGGGTCCGCCCACTCGGGTGGGTCTGGTGTATGAGACGTTTGAGACCTACGCCCCAGTCTCCGGGGCCCCCTCCGATGCTCACGCCGAGTTTGAGCCGTGGGAAACCGTTGAAATTCTTGAAGCGGCTTTGTTTCGCTTGGGATTGTCGAGCGTTCGTGTGGAGGGTCCCTACTCATTGTTGGAGCGGGCTTCGGCTTCCCAGGGTCTTGGATTCGATGTCGCATTGAATATTTCGGAAGGTTTTGGAGGTCGGAATCGAGAGGCTTGGGCACCGGTCCTGTTGGAGATGGCGGGGGTTCCTTATTGGGGTTCAGATGCGCTCACCCTTTCACTCACTTTGGATAAGGCTTGGGCCAATGATCGAGCCCGTGCCGCGGGAATTCCCGTGGCGCCCCAGTGCGTGATGAATTCGGGAGCAGCGGCGGGAGAGGCGCGACTGCCCGCTCCGTTCCCGCTTTTCGTCAAGCCTCGATGGGAGGGCAGCGCCAAAGGAATTCGAGTGAGTTCCCGAGTTGAGAATCGTGAGGCTCTGGTCAACGAAGTGAGCCGAGTGACGGAAACGTACGCTCAGCCTGCATTGGTTGAGGCCTTCCTTCCGGGTGCGGAATATACGGTGATGGTGACAGGGCATAGTCCCCCTCGAGCGTTTCCGGTTTTGCAGCGAGCTTTGGAGCGAGATTCACGAATCGGCTTGCATGCTCTCGCTCATTCGGGCGCCCGCGATTGGGAACACACTTCTCCCGGTGAGTTGACGCCCGCTCTTGAGAAGGAATTGGCTAAATGGGCTTTGCTTGTTTTTGATGTGTTCGAGTGTCGTGACTTCGCGCGCGTGGATTTTAGACTTGACCAAGGAGGCCAGGTCACTTTTCTAGAGGTCAATCCACTGCCGACCTTCGCGCCTGACGGCACCTTTGGGATCTTGGCGGAACTTGAGGGCCGCTCAACCGATGCTCTATTGGCGGATGTCTTGGGCGAGGGGCTGAAGAGGCTCGGGTTCACCCAGGCGGAGTGAAAACAGGGAAGTCAGGCCATCTAGGCGACGGAAGGGTCTGGGGTGTCGAGGAGCCGAGCATGCACGATACTTCCAGGCGGGGGAAAGAGTGGGGAATAAGAAGCCAGCGGATGATCGAGCGAGACCTCTGAGTGCTCGCAGGCTAGGGATGATCGCGAGCCTTTTGGCCGCGAGCGTTCTGTTGTCTCGTATCATGGGTTTTGCGCGCGAGATGGTTCTCGCGGCACGGATCGGGCTGGGTCGCAGTGCGGATGCCTACTACGCGGCTTTTCAGATCCCAGACTTGCTGAATTACCTCCTCGCTGGAGGCGCCCTCGCGGTGGCCTTTACTCCCCTTTATCTAAAGACGCTTCGGCAAGAAGGTGACGCATCTGCGCATCGATTGTTCCAAACGGTGCTTGGGACCCTGGGTATGGGCGTGGTTTTGGCTACTGGGATCTTATGGTTCTATGCCGAAGAACTCGTTGATTTACAGTTCGGAGCCTTCGATCCTGAAACGCGCGAGCTGACTGTCTTTTTGACTCGAATCGTTCTTCCGGGTCAGATTTTCTTTGTGGCCGGAGGAATTGTGCGAGCGGTATTGATGGCGCATGGCCGATTCTTCGCTCAGGCGATGGCGCCCATTCTTTATAATGGCTCGATCATCATCGGGGGCCTTCTCTCCCAGACGGTGGAAGGTTTTGCATGGGGAGCCTTGGTGGGCGCTCTTCTGGGCGGGTGGATCTTTCCTGCTTGGGATTTTCGTCACGTGGGTTCAATGGGTTTCCGTGTGGCTCCTTTGGATCCGGGGTTCAGGGTGTATCTCTGGGGTGCCTTGCCTTTGATGATCGGACTCTCGTTGACCACTGTGGACGAATGGTATGAACGTTTTTTTGGTGCGCGCCTAGGGGTGGGCGTCGTGGCGGCGCTCGCTTTCGCTCGACGACTGATGATGGCTCCAGTCGCGATCGTGGGGCAGGCCGTGGCGACAGCGACCTTGCCGAGCCTTTCGGCGCTTCACGCAGAGGGACGAGAGAGTGAGATGAATGACATCTTTCTCAATACTTTGCGAGGAACCTGGGTGCTGGCTTCCCTCGCCGGAGGGATTCTCTTTTCCCTCGCGCAGCCGCTGATCCAACTGGCCTACCAAAGAGGTGCTTTTGATGCCCAGGACACAGCGCGCGTGGCCATTCTCCTCGCATGGATGTCCTGTGCGATCCCGGGGTGGGTGATTCAGCAGGTGGCGGTCCGCGCTTTCTTTGCTCGGAACGAGATGTGGAGGCCCATGTTTCTGTCGACGGTGCTGAGTGTGGGCGCTCTGCCTTTGTATCTTGAGATGGGGCGTGAGTGGGGTGCCGAAGGTTTGGTGATTGCAGGGGCTGTCGCGATTAACGTCAATGCGATCTTGACGGTTGGATGGACACGATGGCGTCACGGAGGTCCTTTCCTAAGGCCCCTTCTTTCCACGGGCTTGAGAGGGCTGGCAGTGGCTTTATTGGCCTCGGTGGCCGCGTACTGGGTTCAAATTGGCGGAGAAGGGACCATGGGTGCAGTGCTGGATATCGCCGCAGGTTCTGTCGTATATGGGTTGACGGCTCTGGCCGGTGTGTGGGTTTTAGGAGATGCCGCTATGCGGAATACGCTTAGTGTCATCAGTCGCTCCTTTGTGCGGCGAATGCGTCGATGAGGTTCTATTGGGCGGCGAGCGTGGGGCAAAATCTCAAAATGGAACTGAAGGTTCAATAATGAGTCTTGGGCCAAGTCGGTGGGAGTTTTGGATCGATCGAGGGGGCACGTTCACGGACTGTATCGGGGTTGCACCTGATGGGCGCTGGCACGTTCATAAGTGTCTCTCTTCAGATCAAGCTCCGGTGGAGGGAATTCGTGCTCTTCTTGAAGGTGCCGGGGCGCTGGCGCCGGGCGAAAAGCTGCCCGAGTGCAGCGTCAAGATGGGGTCGACGGTGGCGACCAATGCTCTTCTTGAACGGAAGGGCTCCGCGACGGTTTGGGTTGCCAATGAGGGACTCGGAGATCTCCTTCAAATCGGCACGCAACAGCGTCCCGAATTGTTTCGTTTAGAGATTGAAAAGCCGGCACCTTTGCATACTGCGGTGGTGGAATGCGCTGGACGTCTGTCCGCAGACGGAACGCCAGTGGATGAATTGGATGAGGAAAACCTTCGAAGAGACCTTGTCGAGGTTTTGGGGCGAGGGGTTCGCTCGCTCGCGGTCTGCCTGATGCACGCCTATCGGGATCCGGCCGGAGAACAGCGCGTGGCAGCGCTCGCTCAGAAAATGGGCTTTGAGTACGTGGTGTGTTCTTCGGAAATTGCGCGGGAGATGGGATTACTCGCTCGCGCTGAAACGGCGGTGGCCGATGCGTATTTGACGCCTTTGTTAAGGCGCCATACCGATGAACTCGCGGATGCGTTGCCTGGATCACAGATCCGATTCATGCAGTCATCAGGAGGTCTGACAAAGGGAGACCGGTTTCGGGGCCCGAACGCCCTTCTGTCGGGGCCCGCGGGTGGCGTTGTGGCGGCTGCTCGGGTGGCGGCGCGAGCTGGATTTAATCGGGCCATTGGCTTTGATATGGGGGGCACCTCCACAGACGTTTCGCTCATCGTCGACGGAGAAGTCGAAAGGTCGTTTGAGACTCAAGTGGGCGGGGTTCGGGTTCGTGCCCCGATGTTTCAGATTCATACGGTGGCCGCAGGCGGGGGCTCTTTGTGTCGCTTTGATGACTTTCGGCTGAGTGTGGGGCCCGAGAGCGCCGGGTCGGACCCGGGACCTCTTTGTTACGGCTTGCGAGATGAGCAGGGTGAGTTCCTGGCGAAGGAGCTTTCGCTGACGGATGTGAATCTGTTTTTAGGCCGGGTTCAGGAAGATCGATTTCCGTTTACTCTAGATGTCGGGCAAGCGTCCGAAGCCTTGAGCCGGATGGCTGAGCGAGCGCAAATCGCGGGTTTCAATTTAGATGCGGATTCGCTCGCGGCTGGTTTTGTTGAGATTGCCAATGCCAGCATGGCCCAAGCGATCGCGGAGGTGTCAGTGGCGCGGGGGGTTGATCCGCGAGGACACGTGTTGGTTGGGTTTGGTGGGGCGGGTGGGCAGCACGTGTGCGGAATCGCGCGGCGATTAGGGATGAAAACCATTTTGTTGCACCCCCTCGCAGGTTTGCTCTCGGCATATGGAATTGGAGTTTCTGATATTAGTTGGGATGGGCAGCGCGATGCGGCTCAGGCCAGATTGCCCGCAGAGGGGCTTCCGGTTGAAGTTTCCGAATGGTTGGACCTTTTGGCCAAGCAGGGGCGGGCCGTATTGTCGGCCGAGAAACTGGATCCAGAGCAGATCGTTTTGACTCATAGTCTTGACCTGCGGTACACCGGCTCTGAGTCGGTTTTGACCATTGGCCGGCCTGAGGTCCTCGATAACGATTGGAGAGCCGCCTTTGAGCTCGAGCACCAGCGTAGGTTTGGATACACGCGTTCAGAACACTCTGTGGAAGTGGTGACCGCGCGCGTCCGAGCGGTTTTCCAGACACAACGGAGTCCATCCCCCAACATCGAGACGGATTCGAATGGCACGCCGGCTGAGCCCATCCGTCATGCTTCTGTCCATTTTGGGGCAGAGGGCCGCTGCGAAGTGCCTGTTTTCTTGCGAGAACATCTGAGGGTCGGGGTCTCGGTGGACGGGCCCGCTCTGATCCTTGAAGCGACGGGCACTGTGGTGATTGATCCGGGCTTTGTATTTCAAATGGATCCGGATGGAGTGCTGCGGTTGGAGGATCTGCGTTCGGAAAGGCTTAGTCCGGACCCGACCACAGCGGAGGAATATCGCGAACAAGTAGACCCCGTTCGATTAGAAGTGTTCGGGAATCGCTTTATGTCGATGGCCGAACAAATGGGCGCGGTGTTGAGGAAAACCGCTGTTTCAACCAACATCAAAGATCGGTTGGATTACTCCTGCGCTCTCTTTGACGGATCGGGCGGACTTGTTGCGAATGCGCCCCATATCCCCGTGCATTTGGGCGCGATGTCGGCGACGGTCCGAGCGGTTTTGAAGAAGTTTCCCAACTTGTCGCAAGGCGACGTGGTGGTGACCAATGACCCTTTTTCGGGAGGCTCTCACTTGCCTGATGTCACCGTCGTGACGCCCGTTTTTTTGGACGACGTGAAGAGGCCCCGCTTCTTTGTGGCCAGTCGGGGACATCACGCGGACCTGGGCGGAATCACGCCGGGCTCTATGCCGGCCGATTCGGTGCGCCTGGACGAGGAGGGAGTTCTCATACGGCCTTTCCGCTTGGTGCGGGCGGGCCGTTTTGAGGAACAGGAAGTTCGAAAAATTTTGTTAGGGGCCACTTTCCCCGCCCGCCGACCTGACGACAACGTCGCGGATCTCGTCGCGATGGTGGCGGCCAATCGAGCGGGCGAAGAATTGCTGCTTCGCTTCGTCAAGGAAGAGGGCGAGTCTCTCGTGAGCGTGACCATGCATCAACTACAGACGGCTTCATCTCAAAAAGTCGCGCAGGAAATCGGGAAGTTGCCGGACGGGCTCAACGTTTTTCGAGACTCTATGGACGATGGCACAGCTCTGGAGGTCCAGGTTCGGATTGAGGGGGAGCGGATGACCGTCGATTTTACGGGGACGGGCTCTGCGGTGAGCCACAACTTAAATGCACCGCCGGCTGTGGTTGAGGCGGCGTTGATTTATGTGCTGAGATCTCTTGTGGATGCCTCGATTCCCTTGAATGGAGGTTGCTTAGAGCCCGTAGACCTGACGATTCCCAAAGGTAGCCTCTTGGACCCGCCGGCGGGGTCAGCGGTGGTGGGGGGCAATGTTGAGACGTCCCAGCGAGTGGTGGACGTTTTGCTGGGTGCGCTGGGTCGGGCGGCTGCGAGTCAGGGGACGATGAATAATGTGACCTTCGGAAATGATGAATTCGGCTACTACGAAACCATCGGAGGGGGGGCTGGAGCGGGACCGGACTATTCGGGAGCCTCTTGCGTGCACACACACATGACGAACACACGGATCACAGATCCAGAGGTGCTCGAAATTCGCTATCCGGTTCGCCTGGATCGCTTCTCGCGTAGGTGGGGGTCAGGAGGGCGAGGGCGCCATTCCGGCGGAGATGGGTTGATCCGCGTGTATCGCTTTTTAGAGCCGGTCACCGTGAGCCTTTTGACCGAGCGTCGCGAAGTGGCTCCGTGGGGCTTGTTCGGAGGGGGTTCGGGCCGGGTGGGGCATAACCGGGTTCTCCGTGTATCGGGAGAGTGGGAAGACGTTCCCGGCCGGTGCACCCTTGATTTGAATCCAGGCGATGTGCTTTCGATCGCGACGCCGGGGGGCGGGGGGATGGGGCCGTCTGAATGAGGCCTTGATTATCTTCTGCGGGCTTGCCTCCGGCCGTAGGGTGGCTACCGTCGGCCTGGGCGCGTAGCTCAATTGGTAGAGCAAGGGACTCTTAATCCCTAGGTTCGGGGTTCGATTCCCCGCGCGCTCACCGCTTCAGGTCAGATCTGGGTTGAACTTGCTTAGGAAACGCCTTTCGCTGTTTTTCAGTGAGGAGCAAGCAGGAGCAAGCCTGCTTTTTAGGGTCCAGAGATGAAGGCCGGGCGGTGAGAAAGAGTTCTCGGTTTGGTTTAGGATCGAGGTCTCGGGTATTTAGCCGGGGTGGCGAAATTGGTAGACGCAGTGGCCTTAGGAGCCACCGTCCTCGGACGTGCAGGTTCGACTCCTGTCCCCGGCACCCGTGGGCCCGTTGGGGGTCCCATGACAACGGGTGCAGGCGGGCCACGCAAGCGTTAACGTAGCGAGCTTCACAGCCTGAGTGCCTTGCTTTCTCGTGGGTCTCAGGCTCTTTTTTCGAGCCGTCCCGATCGGTCATGTTCGGGGCGTTCACAGCCGAAGGCCTCTGCGGTCTTCGCGATAAAATCAGGAATCCGTTCGATGTCCGAAACAACTGCGACCAATGAAGATATCCTTGTGGAATGCGACGAGACGAGTCCCGTTCTCAGGACGCTCACAATCGAGGTGAGTGCGCCTCGTGTGGCCCGCGCCTTTGAAGCCGCGTATGCGGAGCTGAAGAAGACGGCGAGAGTTCGTGGTTTCCGTCCCGGGCGTGTTCCCCGGAACGTACTAGAGCAGATGTATGGGGCTCAGCTCCCCGATGAGATCGAGCGAACCTTGGTTTCAGAGACTCTCGCCGTGGCCATTGAGAAGGCCGAGGTCACGCCCATTTCTGAGCCGGATGTTGAGGCGCAACGGCCCTCCTCAAAGGATTCATTTCGCTACACGGTGCGAGTGGAAGTCAAGCCCGAAATTGTTCTTCCGGATCTCTCCGAGGTCGTGGGGCGGAGGCCCGCGGTTCATTTGGCTGACAATGAGATCGAAGCTGAAGTGGAGAAAATGCGCGAGGGGCAAGTTCAGTGGATCGAGGAAGATGAAGGCACCGAGGCTGCGAACGAGCATTCCTTGGTTCTGGATTTTTCGGGTCGGATCGACGGGGAGGTTTTTCAGGGCGGTACGGCTGAGGGTGTCGAACTTCTGCTGGGCAGCGGCACCATGGTGCCGGGATTCGAAGATCAACTCATTGGCGTTCGTGCGGGGGAGGAGCGCCAAATCGAGGTGACTTTTCCTGAGGACTATGGCTCGGAAGAGATGAACGGCAAAGAGGCGACGTTTGATTGTAAGATTTCGGCCGTCCGACGCAGAGAACTTCCTGAATTGGATGATGAGTTTGCGAAAGATGTCGGCGAATTTGAGACCATGGAAGCGCTCCGCTCGCAGATTCGCTCTGATCTCGAAGAGCAAAGAAACAGTCAAGCCGACGAGGCTCTTGATCGCTCCTTGATGGAGTCCCTCCTCGGGCTGTGTGACTTTGAGGTCCCGCCCGGTGTGGTCGATCGGCAGCTGCAAAGTCAGATGCAATCTCTTTACCAGCAGTTTAAGGGGCGGATGCCCGATGAGATGATCCAGCAACAGTTGCAGCGGATGCAGGAGGATGGGCGACCCGTTGCGGAGCGTCGTGTGCGTGAAATCCTGGTGCTTGAGGCGGTGGCGCTGGCTCGTGAGATCGAGGTGGCTTCGGAAGAAGTGGATGCGCGAATCGAAGAGATGGCCGAGCAGCAGGGCATGGAGGTCGCGCAGGTCCGCCAAATGGCCGAGCAGCAGGGGTGGTTTTCGGCCATCGAAGCGGAGCTCAGGGACAAGAAAGTTTATTCCGTGCTGTCAGAGTCCGCCGACATTCAAGAAGTGGACGCCGACGCCCCCGAAGGTGAGGCCCCGGTCGAAGCCTAACCGCTTCGGCAATCACCAATAGTGGCGCGCAATTCCGTCAGGAGATGCGAACTATTCCGGTGTTTTATTTGTCTGAGAGATTGAGGACCCCGTTGACGGAAGCCCATTCTGGACGAGTGGCTGTCTTGGGTTTCTCGGTCTATTGTCTTAGGGCCAGCGCGGTACGTTCACCCATCCCCCCCTTCGGCTTTGTTGTACGACGATGACTTCGAAAGTAGGACGTGCATACCGGTCTTTGTCCCATTTTGGGCTCGGTCAGGGGGGGCTCTTGGCTGGCGTGAGAGAATCCTTTTTAAAGGCAGATGCTTTCAGCTTGCGATCACCGGTTAGCTGTCCGATGCTGAACTATGAAACATTAGGCGTGAGCAGGGCCTCCTAAAGATGGATGGATTTCACAGGATGATGAACGCAGAGGTCGCTCGATGGTAATTCCATATGTAGTCGAACAGAATCAGCGCGGAGAGCGCTTCTTCGATATTTATTCCAGGCTGTTGCGAGATCGGGTCATATTTTTAGGCACTGAGATCACAGACGATGTGGCCAATGTGATCGTGGCTCAGTTGCTCTTTCTTGAAGCGGAAGATCCGGACAACGACATTCATCTGTATATCAATTCGCCGGGGGGCTCGATCACGGCGGGTCTCGCGATTTACGACACGATGCAGTTCGTGCGCCCTCACATCAGTACCACCTGCATCGGTCAAGCGGCTTCCATGGGAGCTTGGTTGTTGGCGGCGGGCGAGGCTGGGAAGCGAACCGCCCTGGGCAATGCCCGCGTGATGGTCCATCAGCCCATGGGAGGCGCGCGAGGTCAGGCCTCGGATATTGATATTCAGGCCAAGGAGATCTTGAGCCTGCGAGAGCGGATGAATGATATTTTGGCGGATCGAACCGGTCAAGATATTGCGACGATTGCAGCTGACACGGAACGTGATTACTACATGAGTGCCGAGGAAGCGAAGCAGTATGGAATTGTCGATCGAGTCGTGACGAGTCGTTCAACCGACGAGGGTTCGGGTTCTTAAATTCGGTATGTGCTTTTTTGTGAAGGGTAGGGATCGATGAAGAAGCGAGACGATAACGCGAATCTCTCGTGCTCTTTCTGCGGAAAGAGCCAGAAAGAAGTTAAGAAGCTCATTGCGGGCCCAACCGTCTACATTTGTGACGAATGTATTGAGCTCTGCAATGACATCATCGCAGAGGAGTACGGTCAGGAAGAGGCGGCATCGCCAAAACCGCGAGTTCTGAAGCCGAAAGCCATTAAAGAAGCCCTGGACGAGTATGTGATCGGACAGGATGAGGCTAAAAAAGTACTCTCGGTGGCCGTTCATAACCACTACCGTCGAATCGAAAGCGGGGCTGCCATTGGAGACGTAGAGCTCCAAAAAGCGAATATCCTTTTGCTCGGCCCGACGGGGTGCGGCAAGACGCTTCTCGCTCAGACTCTCGCAAAGGTTCTCGATGTGCCCTTTACGATTGCTGACGCGACGACTTTGACCGAGGCCGGATATGTGGGCGAGGATGTCGAAAACATCGTGCTGAATCTCTTGCAGGCTTCAAACTACGACGTGGAGAGGGCCCAGCAAGGCATTATCTATATTGATGAAATCGACAAGATCGCTCGCAAGAGTGAAAACCCCTCCATCACGCGAGACGTGTCGGGAGAGGGGGTTCAGCAGGCTCTCTTGAAGATTATCGAGGGAACCATGGCGAGTGTTCCTCCTAAGGGAGGCCGCAAGCACCCCCAACAAGAGTTCCTTCAGGTGGATACTTCGAACATCCTCTTTATATGCGGAGGGGCCTTCGTGGGGCTTGAATCGATTATTGAGAGAAGGACCGGCGGTCACGGGATGGGGTTTGGTGCCGAAATTCAGAGTAAGAACAGCCGGGATCCTCAAGGCCTGCTCAAGAGTGTGGAAGCTGAAGATTTGCTGCATTTTGGACTCATCCCTGAGTTCATAGGCCGCTTGCCCGTCACGGCGACCCTGGGCGAATTGGACGAGGCCGCTTTGGTAAGCATTCTTACGGAGCCCAAGAATGCTCTGGTTAAGCAATATCAAAAGCTTTTCGAATTTGATGAGGTCGGTCTTCGTTTTACGGATGGAGCTTTGAGTGCGGTGGCCCGTAAGGCTCTGGCTCAGAAGTCAGGGGCCCGTGGTTTGAGGGCGATTCTCGAGAGTTCAATGCTTGATCTCATGTACGAACTGCCGTCTCGAGATGATGTCGAGGAGTGCGTGGTTAACGAAGAGATGATTCAACAGGGGACCGATCCGTTGCTGGTGTTCAAGCAGAAGGCCGAGTCGGCTTGAGTCCGTTTTGATTGATTGAATTTAGGTGGGTAAGGGGAGATCATGGTTTTTTTTCGTGATGATGATGAGAAAGATTCTGGAACATCGTTGAAGCCGAGCGCAGACGCGGGAGGCGACGGTTCAGTCGCCTTGTTGCCGCTGCGCGACATCGTCGTCTTCCCGCACATGGTGGTGCCCCTTTTTGTTGGCCGGGAGAAGTCGATCCAGGCCTTGGAAGATGCCATGGCGGGTTCGCGGGAGTTGATGCTTTCGGCGCAGAAAGAGGCCGGCGAAGAGGAGCCTCAGGCCGATGACATTTACGAGATCGGAACACTGGGGAAAATCATTCAATTGCTCAGGTTGCCCGACGGAACGGTCAAAGTTCTGGTTGAGGGGCAGACTCGGGCACGAATTGAGTCGGTGGACTCTCTCGATCCATATTTTCGAGTCCGTGTCGAAAAAATATCGGACGGAGAAAGCGATTCCACGGAAGCCCAAGCCTTGGTGCGGACCGTCCATTCGACTTTTGACGCCTACGTGAAATTAAATAAGAAAGTGCCATCTGAAGTCCTGAATACGATCTCAGCGATTACGGACCCAGGAAAGCTCAGTGACACGATTGTGGCCCACCTGAATCTAAAGGTGGAAGAGCGTCAAGCGCTGCTTGAGAACGTGTCGCCGGTGGAGCGGCTTGAGGAAGTTTCTTCGCGGATTGAAGGCGAGATTGAAGTGCTTGAAGTCGAGCGCAAAATCCGCGGCCGCGTGAAGAAACAGATGGAGAAGAGTCAGAAAGAGTACTACCTCAACGAGCAAATGCGTGCGATTCAGAAGGAACTGGGCGACCGGGACGAGGCCAAGAACGACTTGGATGATCTGGAAGAACAGTTACTGGCGAAATCCATGCCCGATGATGCTCGGGAACGCACGGATAAAGAAATTAAGAAGCTCAAGATGATGTCGCCGATGAGTGCTGAGGCCACGGTGGTTCGGAATTACATCGATTGGATGTTGGGTCTTCCCTGGGACGAATACAAGGAAGAGTTGAACGACCTTGATGAATCTGAAGCTATCTTGGACTCGGATCACTACGGTTTGGAGAAGCCGAAAGAGCGCATCCTTGAGTTTTTAGCCGTTCAGTCGTTGGTGAAGGCCATGAAGGGACCCATTCTGTGCTTAGTGGGGCCTCCGGGCGTGGGGAAAACTTCTCTTGGCAAGTCCATCGCTCGTTCGACGGGTCGAGACTTTGTTCGCGTGAGTCTGGGCGGTGTTCGAGACGAAGCAGAGATTCGAGGCCACAGGCGGACCTACGTCGGGGCGCTTCCCGGTAAGATTGTCCAGAGCCTCAAGAGAGCGGGGAGCAGCAACCCGGTCTTTCTCTTTGACGAAGTGGATAAGATGTCCATGGACTTCAGGGGAGATCCTTCCTCGGCACTCTTGGAAGTGCTTGATCCGGAGCAGAATCACACTTTCAATGATCATTACCTCGATGTGGATTACGACCTCTCGCAGATTATGTTCGTGTGTACAGCCAATGTTTTGAGTGAGATTCCTGCTCCTTTGCAGGATCGGATGGAAGTGATTCAGATTCCCGGATACGTGGAATCTGAAAAGCTTGAGATTGCTCGACGTCACTTGGTGGACAAAGTCCGGGAGAGCAATGGGTTGACAAAGGCCCACGTCGAGTTCACGGACGCGGCTCTGACAGAGGTGATACGCCACTATACGCGCGAAGCCGGTGTGCGTAGCCTTGAGCGCGAGTTAGCGGCCGTGGCCCGGAAGGTAGCCCGAGAGGTCGTGCGGCAAGGGGACGGGTGGAAGCGCATGCGGATCACGCCTCGCCTAGTCAAGAAGTATCTCGGCGTAGCCCGGTTCCGTTTTGGGAAGACCGAGTCTCAGGACCTAGTGGGCGTGACGACCGGCCTAGCTTACACGGAGGTCGGCGGTGAGTTGTTGCAGACTGAAGTGGCTGTTTCTGCGGGGCAAGGAAAGCTGCAGGTCACAGGTCGGCTGGGTGAAGTCATGCAAGAATCTGCGGGGGCGGCCATGTCTTACATTCGCTCTCGAGCAAAGCAGTTGGGGCTGAAGAGGGATTTTTATACCAAGGTGGATGTTCACGTACACGTGCCCGACGGAGGAACGCCGAAAGATGGCCCCTCGGCCGGGATCACATTGGCCACGACGATCGCGTCTGCTCTGACTCGCGTTCCCGTGAAATCTAATGTGGCTATGACCGGTGAGATCACACTGCGCGGTCGAGTTCTACCGATTGGCGGACTCAAAGAGAAGCTGATTGCGGCTCATCGTGGGGGTGTGGACACGGTGATTATTCCCAAAGAAAACGAAAAAGACATTAAGGATTTACCTGCGATTATTAAAAAGAGTTTGCAGATCATTCCCGTCGAGCACATGGATGAAGTGCTGGCTTTGGCTTTGGCTGTGAGCGACCCGGATACGTTTCTTCAGTCAGGCATTCACGAGTTGGACGATATCTACGAAGTTCCGCGTGGGCCCGTGGAGACGACAGGGACGGTTCCTCATCCGGCTGGAGTTAACTGAGAACCCAGCGCGACTGATTCACACGAAGAGTGGAAGCATGGGCGTGTAGCTCAGCTGGTTAGAGCATCTCGTTTACACCGAGAGGGTCCGCGGTTCGAATCCGTGCACGCCCACCACTTTCTTCCTGGCCCCGAAGCAGGACCAAGACTTGCCAACAGGGTCCGGGTGGTATCTGGCCGTGGAGAACGGAAAATCAACCCTCTGCGCGGCAAGAAACTTGGGTTCGGTTAGACTCCGGAGCCGGGGAACTATCCCCCTTAGAGTCTCATTTCTTGCTGTTTGAGGAGCTTCTCAATGCCTGTATTACCCAGTGATCCTATTTCTCCCAGCGAGTTCATGGAGGAGTTTGTACCGGCCGCTATGGCCGAGGCGGAAATCCCAAAAGACGTCGAGGTTCGTTTCGGGGTCTGCTTGACGGGGGAAGGCGGCGGAGAATGGGTGATGGCTCTGGATGGGGGCCAGGCGTCCGTCGAAAAGGCGTCGAGAGAGGAAGCCTTTTTGACCTTGATTCAGACGGTCGATGACTGGAAAGGTGCCCTTTGGGAAGGGCGTGGCGGAGTTTTTGGACAACAAGCCGCGGCGCTTTTTGCTGGGGCGGGTCGTCAGGAAGGTGCGGAGCCTACGCCGGCTCCACAGATGGGAGCTCTATCAGCCCTTTCGGCACTCGATGGGCTGATTCGCATGCGCGTGACCGGAGGGGAGGGGGGAGACTGGAGCACAGACTTCAAGCTCGGTCCCGGGCCCATTCCCGAGGACGCCACCACCGAGATCGAGATCTCGGCCGAAGATGCTCAGGCCATGCAGGAAGGGACACTCGACCCCATGCAGGCTTTTATGTCTGGAAAAATCCGTGTGACAGGCGATATGGCCCTCATGATGCAGATGCAGGCCGCTCTCATGGCGGCCAGTCAGAATTCTTGAGCGAACCGCTCTCGCGGTGAAGGTGGATTAAGATCATTTTGAGTGGCTCCCCGGTCGTTTTGGGGCGATCTGGATCTCATGTCTGGATCGGGTGTGAGCACCTTAGGAAGGCCTCTGCTCCGCCTGGGACGCATCCACCGGGGGCTCGTTTTTGGGCTCGCTTTGCGAGGCTCAATGAAGTTGGCTACACCACTCGCCTGACTGAGTGGGGCGGTAGTTCAACCGGTTAGAGCACTGGCCTGTCACGCCAGAAGTTGCGGGTTCGAATCCCGTCCGCCCCGCCACGTCGACCCTATCCGCTCGACGGGTCCGAGTCCCTGACTAGGATTCCCTGCTTTTGCGCCATTCTTCAAGGCGTTTTTGAATCTGAGCTTCAGCACCCTGCTGGCCGGGTCGATAGAGCTCCACGGAGCCCACCTCGCTTGGAAGGTTTTGGCTTGGCGCAAAGTGATCGGGCTCATCATGCGGGTAGACGTAGTCCTGGCCGTACCCCATTTTGCGGTTCAGCTCGGTGTTGGGGTTCCTGAGGTGCAGGGGGATTTGTGCTGAACCGTGGCGAGCCACTAAGTCCTCGGCCCGTCCCAGGGCCGCGTAGGCAGCGTTGCTCTTAATCGCGCAGGCGAGATAGGTGGTGGCTTGTGCCAAGGGGATGCGTCCTTCGGGCAAGCCGAGTCGCTCTACGGCTTGGTGAACCGAAGTCGCGAGGTTTAGGGCAGCGGGGTCAGCGTTTCCAATGTCTTCGGAAGCGAAGATCAGGAGTCGACGCGCGATAAAGAGCGGTTCCTCCCCGGCCGCGATCATTCGGGCAAGGTAGTAAAGAGCGGCATCGGGGTCACTGGCCCGAAGGCTCTTGATGAAGGCTGAGATCACATTGTAGTGCTCGTCCCGATCTCGGTCATACATGAGCAAGCGAGTGCCAGACGCCTCACGAATGGTTTCGGGGGAAAGTTTGCCGCCGGGGCCCGAGCTTCCCGCTTGAAGGGCCGTGGCCGCCTCCAGCAGTCCCAGGGCGCGACGCGCGTCCCCATCGGCAAATTCAACGATGGCCCTCCGGCTCTCGGCCGGGAGAGTCATCCGGTGTGCGCCAAGCCCGAACTCGAGATCTAACATGGCACGTTCCAGGACGCGTTCGAGGGCCCCTTCGTCGAGACGTTCCAGCGTGAGAACTCGGCAGCGAGAGAGCAAAGGGGCGTTGACTGTGAAAGAAGGGTTCTCCGTGGTGGCGCCCACGAGTGTGACAGTCCCCGCTTCGACGTGGGGCAGGAGCACATCTTGTTGGGCACGGTTTAGACGGTGGATTTCGTCAATGAAGAGGAGGGTTCGCTGCGGAGCGCGGCGAGCGGTTTGGACGGCCTCACGGATTTCCTTCACGCCGGCCAGCACGGCTGAAAGGGCCTCCATGCGCGTCCCGGGCGCATCGGCGAGGAGCCAGGCGAGAGTGGTTTTGCCGCTTCCTGGCGGGCCCCAGAGAATGATGGAGGGGATCTCTCCGCTGTCCACCATGGACCTGAGCGCCGTGCCCTCGCCAGCAAGGCTCTCTTGTCCGATCATGTCCGCAAAATGACGGGGCCGCATGCGGTCCGCGAGGGGCGCATGCGGGTCCAGCTTTCGCTGGGCATGGGAAGGAAAAAGGTCCATTGTCTCTTCTGGGGACATAGTCGACAGTCTAGCCCGGGCATTAAATCTGTCAGTTCAGTCTGGCCTAGAGTATGAGGTCGACTCAGGGGATGAGGGCACCGGGAAGCGAGAGGGTAGAAGCTTGATGAAATCTGTTGGAATCTGCTTGAAAGAGCATCAGGTGCAGGCCGAAGCGACTGTGGCCCAGTTGGCGGCCTGGTTACGAGACCGGGGCATTGAGGTTCAAGCCGACGAAGAATGTGCCCAGTGGGCCGGTGTGGAAGGACAGAGCCGAGAAGATGTGGCGGCTCATTCCGATCTTGTGGTGGCTTTAGGAGGAGACGGGACCTTGTTGTCAGTGGCCCGGGCCATGGGCGCTCGTTCGGTTCCGATTTTGGGTGTCAATCTGGGCCGTCTGGGTTTCTTGGCGGAAGTGAATCCCGAAGAGCTTTTTCCAGTACTGGAGGAGACGATTGCCGGTGGAGGGGGACGGGTCCGCCGGATGCGATTGGACGTTCGGCTGAAGCGCGGTGACCATGAAATTTTGCATGTCCTCGCCCTGAATGAAGCCGTGGTCACTCATGGTCAACTCTCTCGGATGATTGATGTCGAAGCCTGGGCGGACGGGCAGAGAGTGACGACCTACCACGCAGACGGCCTGATCGTAGCCACACCCACCGGCTCCACCGCGTACTCGCTGTCAGCGGGTGGGCCGCTTTTGGTTCCGGACCTTGAAGCCATTGTGCTGACACCAATTTGTCCTCATTCGTTGACTCAGAGGCCGGTGGTTCTTCCGCAGGAGGCCGTGATCGAAGTCGTTCCCAAGGTGGGGGACGAGGAAGTGGTCCTGACGGTAGATGGTCAGGCGGGCATGGCGGTTCTCGCCGAAGGGGACCGGATCTTTATCCGTCGTTCGGAGCATTCCGTAGATTTTGTGGCCTCTTCGGCTCGGAATCGGTACGAAATTCTTCAGGCCAAGCTGGGATGGGGGGAGCGATGAGTGGATTCATGACCCGATTACGCTTCGGTTCGGTATGCTCCAACCTAACGATGATCAACGTCTCCTAATGAGGTTTGCCTGCTGTGCGCCGGTCTTTTAATTTACGCTCTTCATTTTTCGCTGTTCGACCCCCTGTGGGAGCCGCCTGAACTTTTATGCAACGAATTCTGAGTAAACTGGTCGGGACACAGAACGATCGCGCGATCAAAAGGATTCTTCCTCAGATCGAGCGGATCAATCAACTTGAAGCGAGCTTGGTCGGCTTGAGTGACGCTCAGCTTTCAGCGCGCACAGGCGATTTTCGCGTTCGGCTTGAGAATGGCGAGCCGGTGGACGCGCTGCTGCCCGAAGCCTTTGCCACGGTCCGTGAGGCCTCGAAGCGGACTTTGGGCCAGCGGCACTACGACATGCAATTGGTGGGGGGCATTGTCCTGCACAACGGGATGATCGCGGAGATGAAGACCGGTGAGGGGAAGACGCTGGTGGCCACGCTCCCGTGTTATCTCAATGGGCTTACGGGTGCAGGCGTCCACGTGGTCACCACGAACGACTTCCTCGCCAAGCGTGATGCGGAGTGGATGGGGGAAGTACATCGGTTTTTGGGCTTAACCGTGGGATCGATCGTGCATGGGCTCGATGATCAAGGGCGACGTGAAGCCTACGGCGCAGACATTACGTATTGCACGAATAACGAACTTGGCTTCGATTACCTGCGCGACAATATGAAGTACTCCGTGGAGCAATTTGTACAAAGAGATCTCCACTACGCCATCATTGATGAGGTGGATTCCATCCTGATCGATGAGGCCCGGACGCCCCTGATTATCTCGGGTCCCTCCGAAGCCAATACTCAAGTGTACTCAGCGGCGAACCGCGTCATCCCCCTCCTTAATCAAGGAGTTCAGGGCGATCCCGCGAAGGGTGTGGCTGAGACCGGTGATTACTGGATCGACGAGAAGACGCAGAATGCGACGCTCACCGAGGAGGGCATCCATAAGGTCGAGAAAGCGCTGCGGGTGGATAACCTTTTTGATCCTTCCATGATGCCGGTGATTCATTCGGTGAATCAGGCTCTAGTGGCTCATGCTCTCAAGAAGTCGGATGTGGACTATGTGGTCCGTCGCGCCGAAGATGGCGGCAAAGAAGTCGTGATCGTGGATGAGCACACGGGCCGGATGATGCCGGGTAGACGTTGGGCGGATGGTCTGCATCAAGCCGTCGAGGCAAAAGAAGGCATTCAGATTCGAAGTGAGAATCAGACCTTGGCGGAAGTGACCTACCAAAATTTTTTCCGGATGTACGGGAAGCTGTCAGGGATGACAGGGACCGCGGATACCGAGGCCCAAGAATTCGCAAATATCTACAACTTAGAAGTGTCTTTGATTCCTTCGAACCGACCCCTTCTGCGGGCTGATTTGGCCGACGTCGTTTTTAAGACCAAGACTGAAAAGTTCGGGGCTGTCATTGATGAGATTCAGGAACGCCATGAACATGGGCAGCCTGTATTGGTGGGGACGATTTCGATCGAGACATCAGAGATGCTTTCTAAGAAGTTGAAAAAGAGGGGCATCAAGCACGAAGTCCTCAATGCCAAGAAACATGCTCGTGAATCGGAAATTGTGTCCCTTGCCGGGCGAAAAGGGGCCATCACTATTTCGACGAATATGGCGGGGCGAGGCACCGATATCATGTTGGGCGGGAATCCCGAAACCATGGCATTCGTGAAATGTGGGCATGATAAAGACCACCCCGATTATCCAAACCAGTTAGCCAGTTTTGAGGCGCAATGTGCCGCTGAGCAAAAAGAGGTGTTGGAATCGGGAGGGCTTCATATCCTGGGGACGGAGCGGCATGAAAGCCGCCGGATCGACAACCAGCTCCGCGGTCGATCGGGCCGCCAGGGCGATCCGGGGTCTAGCCAGTTTTTCCTGTCTCTGGAAGATGATCTCCTGCGTATTTTTGAAGCCGATCGGGTTGCGCAGTGGTGGGATCGGGTCGGGGTTCAGGAAGGTGAGGCCATCGAGAACCGCATGTTGACTCGTGTGATCGAAGGCGCACAGAAGAAGGTCGAGTCTCGAAACTTCGACATTCGCAAGCACCTGCTTGAATACGATGACGTTAAAAACAAACAACGACAGGCTTTTTACTCTCGACGCTTGCAGGCGCTGCATCAAGAGGGTGTGAGCGACGAAGTGAAGGAAATGGTTGAAGGTCAGTTGGTTCATATTCTCCAAGAAGTTTGGCCGGAGAAGGGGCCGCCTGAGGACGAAGATTTGCACCGCCTTGTGGGGATGATCGAACATCAATTCGGGCTGTTACTCGATACAGATGCTCCACCCATCAAGAGCGAATCGGGCTCTGAACTTGATCGGGATGAGGTGGGGCGAGCGATCCTCGAGCTGTTTGACCAGTTGTTGCTCGAAAAACGTAAGGCGTGCGACGCCATGGTTGAAGAGTACCGGGGAACTTTCGATTACCCTGATTTTGATTGGTTTGAGCGAGATATTCTTTTGCGTATTTTAGATGCGCAATGGAAGGATCACCTTCGATCCATGGAGAGCCTAAGGGAGGCCATTGGCCTTCGGGGTTATGCGCAAAAAGACCCGAAGGTTGAATATCAAAGAGAGGGTTTTGCTCTTTTTGGCGAGATGGAAGAACGGGTCGACGAGCAAGTTGTGGAAACTGTCTTCAAGTTCGGATTTCCTCGTCCTCGCCTGGAGAGCACGGCGCAGACGGCCGCGTCCTCGGCCTCGGCTGCACCTCGTCCCCGCTCAACGACGGCTGGAGGAGGGAATGCGGGTCAGCCGGGCATGATGGGGCCCGGTGCGGGCCCGGGGGCTTCATCCTCGGCCGCAGATCAGCCAAAGGTGGGTCGCAATGATGCCTGTCCCTGTGGCAGTGGCAAGAAATACAAGCGTTGCCATGGGGCTTGAGAAGATCTTCGACGAGGACGCCTGGGTTGAGGTTGACGTGATCCCTTTACGCCCTGAAGGATTGAGCCGTTGAGCCCCACGAAGGCGCGTTCGGCATGTCCGAGGGTGCCCGGTTTTAAGGCGGCGGGTCTTCATTGCGGCATCAAGGGGGAAAATCCTGACCTCGCCCTGATCGTTAGCGACGTGCCTGCTCAGGCAGCCGGTGTTTTTACGCAGTCCACGCTCGTGGGTGCCCCTGTGGCCCTTTCTCGCGAGAACCTTCGTGCGGGCTCTGTGCGTGCCATCGTCGTGAATAGCGGCGTGGCGAATGTCGCCATGGGCGTACGAGGAGAGAGCGATGCGCTGAAGATGACGGAGTGGACGGCCGCCGAGGTCGGATGCTCATCGAAAGAGGTTCTTGTCGCCTCAACAGGTGTCATCGGTGAGCCTCTGCCCATGAAGGCTTTACGCCGGGGGATTCCCGTAGCGGTCGAGTCTCTAACCGAGGACGGATTGTCGCTGGCCGCTGAAGCGATCCGGACCACCGATACTTTCCCGAAATGGGCGAGTCGAAAGGTGAAGGTCGGGGGAAGAAATGTCACGGTGGCGGGCATCGCAAAAGGTTCGGGCATGATTGAGCCCAATATGGCGACGATGCTTTCTTTTCTGTTGACGGATGCTCAAGTTTCCTCGGCCTATTTAAGAGGAGTTCTGAGCCGCGTTGCGGATCGAACGTTTAACCGCGTGAGCGTCGACGGAGAGGGCAGCACAAGCGATAGCGTGATGCTTTTGGCGAATGGGCACGCGGGAAACGAGAGGTTCACCCGGCGTCGACAACCTGGCGCGGAGGCTTTTGAAGCGGCTGTGGGCGATGTGGCGGAGAGCCTGGCTCGAGACCTTGCGCGCGATGGAGAGGGCGCCACCAAGTTGGTGACGGTCGAGGTGAGGGGAGCCCGCACTGCCGGCGAAGCCGACGCGGCTGCTCGTCGCATTGCTAATTCCATGCTGGTCAAGACGGCTCTCTTCGGGGGCGACCCCAATTGGGGTCGTATTTTGCAGACAGTAGGGGCGGGTCGCATTTCGATGAATTTGCCTCGAGTCCAAGTCAAGTTGGCCGGCATTATGGTTTTTCGAAATGGGTCATCTTGTGGGCCAGCTGCGCGACGTAAGGCCGCGGCTCGATTGGAGGCCGAAGAAATCTCCATCGAACTGGAATTAGGCGCGGGGCGACAATCTGCAGGGATTTGGACCTGTGACCTCAGCTACGAATACGTTCGAATCAACGCGGAATACACCACCTGACTTCTGGCTTCAGGGGGCCATTGGGACGCACCCTCAAAGGGCGCGGGACGGAAGACGGCCCCCCTCGGGGGGCATGCATGGTCGGGTCTCTGAGAGTCTGCTAAAAACCCGGGCGGCTGAACTAAATGGTTTAGCACGACACACGCTTTGAGTTGCCCCTGCGGTGCTGGACCTTGTCTGGTTGGGGAATGACGACTTTGAGGCGGAGGACTAACCGCGAAGGAGAAATAAAATGACCGAGACGACGACCCCGTCGTCGGCGGAGGCCGATGCGCCCGCCGCAGTTCCCACCGAAGAGGCCAGTGTAGCGGCCGCTTTCGAGCCCACCGAACTTTCTATTCGAAGCATGTTGGAAGCGGGCGTTCACTTTGGACATCAGACCGACCGATGGAATCCCCTCATGCGGCCGTTTATTTTTGGCGCACGCAACGGGACGCACATTCTCGACCTCGACCAGACGCTTCCGCTCTTTCGATCGGGCCTGGATTATATTCGTGAGGTGACGGCCGAAGGAGGACACGTTCTCTTTGTCGGCACGAAGCGACAAGCCTCCCAGTACATCGAAGACCAAGCCAAGCGAGCCGGGCAGTACTATGTGAATAAGCGCTGGCTGGGCGGCATGATGACCAACTGGAAGACGGTCAAGAAGTCCATTGAGACTTACAAGGGGCAGCTGGAAATTCTCGCTGACGAAGAACGAAAGGCTGAATTCTCCAAAAAAGAGTTGGCCCGAATTACTCGTTTGAGTGAAAAGTACGCCAAGTCGCTTGAGGGAATCAAAGACATGAGTCGTCTTCCCAGCGCGATTTTCGTGATCGATGTCGTGAATGAAGGCATTGCGATTAGCGAGGCTAAGCGTCTTGGGATTCCTGTAATTGGTGTTGTGGATACAAATTGCGATCCTCGAAATATTGATTTCGTTGTGCCTGGCAATGATGATGCGAGTCGAGCCATCGACCTTTACTGCAAATGCATTGCGGATGCTTGTATCGAAGGGGCTTCGGCTCATCAGGACAAGATTTTGGAACGCGAGAGAGATCGACCGGTTTCGGCCGAAGAGAAAGTGGCCAAGGTGGGCGGTCGACGTGTTGTGGAGATTACCCAACCGCCGCGAAGAGGGCGTGGTTCAAGTG
This sequence comes from Deltaproteobacteria bacterium, assembly GCA_002691205.1. Lineage (GTDB taxonomy): Bacteria > Myxococcota_A > UBA9160 > UBA9160 > UBA4427 > MED660. The sequence continues at coordinate 8,368 of NZHD01000015.1, read as the reverse complement.
GCGGAGGCCCAGGCGGCAGCGGTCGTACTCAGAGCGCAGGCGGCTGGTCGGATGACAAGGATAAAAAGGGCGAGGCACCTGGACCCAGCACGGATGAGACTAAGGGCTGAAGCGATTTAGACAGGTGTGACCGAGTTCGAACGAAACTGTGAAAAGGCAGGAGAGAAAAGTTGTCAGGTATTTCGGCTACAGATGTAAAGGCGCTGCGGGACCAAACCGGCGCAGGCATGATGGATTGCAAGAAGGCGTTGACGGATGCGGAGGGAGACGTTGAGCGAGCCATTGACTTGCTTCGAGAGCGGGGCCTTTCAAAGGCAGGCAAGCGAGCGGGGCGCGATACGGGCGAAGGCGCCATCGCTTTCTCGATTCAGGGTGGAGACGGCGTGCTGATTGAACTCGGCTGCGAAACCGATTTTGTCTCCCGTAATGATCAGTTTCAGACGCTCGTGCAGGAAATTGCGGATACGATCCGTGGGGCGGGTGAGGTGGCTGATGTAGAGGCCGCCCTCGCACTCCAGATGGGTGACGAAACAGTGGATGCGCACGTGAAGTCAGCTGTGGGTCGAATTGGCGAAAACATCCAGCTCAAACGCGTGGCTTCAGTTCATGTGGAAGGCGCGGTGGGCGGCTACATCCACGGAGGCGGGAAGCTGGGTGTTCTCGTGGGCTTGGTGACGGCTGCTCCAGAAGCCGCCGAAGCTGTCGCCAAGGATGTCGCGATGCATGTGGCCGCTTCGGATCCGACGCCATTGGCCGTCGATCGCGACGGGGTGGACGGAAGTGTTGTCGAGAAGGAGCGAGAGATTCTTCGCAATCAGGCTCTGGCGAGTGGGAAGCCTGAGAAGATTGTGGACAACATCGTCAGCGGACGCATTAATAAATTCTACGCCGAGAACTGTCTGGTGGAGCAGCCCTTTGTGAAAGATCCCGATAAAACGGTGGGCGAGATTGTGGGCGAAGCCGGTGACGTAAAAGTCTCTGAATTTATTCGATTCAAGCTGGGTGAGGGAGCCGGGTGAAGGGTCGCTATCAGCGCATTTTGCTTAAGCTGTCCGGAGAAGGACTGGCTGGAGCGGATGGAAATGGCATCGATCCAGCCGTGATTGCTGGTGTGGCCGAGCAGATTCGAGCTGTGCACGCTTTGGGCACTCAGCTAAGTGTCGTGATCGGTGGTGGGAACATCATTCGAGGCATGACGGCGGCTTCTCAGGGGATGGATCGGGCGAATGCCGACTATATGGGCATGCTCGCCAGCGTGATCAATTCCATGGCGCTTCAAGATTCGCTCGAAAAAGCGGGTGTACAGACACGGGTTCAGACAGCCCTTGAAATTCCACAGGTGGCTGAGGTTTACATTCGAAGGCGGGCGATTCGTCACATGGAGAAGGGCCGCGTGGTCATCTTTGGGGGAGGAACCGGGAACCCCTACTTTTCCACCGATACGGCAGCAGCCCTCAGGGCGGCCGAGATAGGGGCTGAAGTGATTCTGAAAGCCACCCAGGTGGATGGGGTGTATGACCGAGATCCGGTGAAGGACTCCTCTGCGGTGAGATATGAATCGTTGTCTTTTCACCAGGCCATGCAAGAGGACCTGAGGTTCATGGACCAGACTGCGATTGCGCTTTGCAGAGAGAACTCATTGCCTATCATTGTGTTTGATATGAATGTTTCTGAAAGTATTCACAGAGTGGCTCTGGGAGAGACTGTGGGCACAATCGTCGGCGGGTAGCTAGGAGACAAGATATGGCCGGTGAAGAAGAAGTGGAACTCGTACTTGATGAGTGTCGAGAAGCCATGCAGAAGACGGTGGATAATTACACGCATGCCTTGATCAAGGTGAGGACAGGGCGGGCGAGTACTGCTCTATTGGATGGCATCATGGTGAATTACTTTGATACGCCAACGCCCATTAAACAACTCGCCGGACTCTCTGTTCCCGATCCGCGCATGATTGTGATTTCTCCCTTCGACAAAGCCTGCCTTTCCGACGTGGAGCGGGCGATTCAGTCTGCGAATTTAGGTTTGACGCCGGCCAACGATGGTCGCGTGATTCGGGTCCCCATTCCTCCGTTGACCGAAGACCGGCGCAAAGATTTGGTGAGGCAGGTCAAGAAAATTGCGGAAGAGCACCGAGTGGGTTTGCGGGATGGGCGTCGCGAGGCCATTACCTTGCTTAAGGATCTTGAAAAAGAAGGGGCTCTTCCGAAAGACGATTGTCGACGGGCAGAGAAGAGTGTTCAGGACGTCACCGATGAGTTCGTGGCTCGAATTGATGAGTTGACGGCTCAGAAGGAAAAAGAAGTTCTCGAGGTCTGATTATGGGCACGGCCGAGGTGGGTTCCGAACGGATGCCTAATCACGTTGCGATCATTATGGATGGCAATGGTCGTTGGGCTGAAGAGCGAGGGCTTGAGAGGAATGCAGGTCATCGCGCTGGCTTGGATACCGTGCGCGAGGTGGTTCGTGCTGCGGGTGACCTCGGTCTCAAGTATCTCACCCTATATGCTTTCTCCAGCGAAAATTGGGAGAGGCCCAAGGGCGAGGTGACCGAGTTGATGTATCTGCTCGAGCATTACCTTGAGGAAGAACTTGACGAGGCTCTCGAGCAAGGCGTTCGGATTCGGGCGGTGGGACAGTTGGATAAATTGCCGCCGACGACACGTAAAGCCGTGGATCACGCCATGGATGTAACGGGTGGAAACACGGAGCGTCATCTGATTCTCGCGCTTTCCTATGGGGCGCGAGCTGAGATTGTCGATGCAGCGCGCAGCTTGATCCGAAGTGTGGAAGCAGGGGTGGTCGATCCCGCTCGTTTGGATGAAAAGACTTTTGCTTCCCATATGTATGCTCCGGATGTTCCAGACCCAGATTTGATGATTCGTACTGGAAACGAGTACCGCGTTTCTAATTTTCTTCTGTGGCAGATTGCCTACTCGGAGCTGTATACCGCGTCGGTGATGTGGCCGGATTTTCATCGAGCCGATCTGGAGGCGGCCATTGAGGATTACGCGGGCCGGGAAAGAAGATTTGGCCTGACCGGGGCTCAGGCTCGCTTGAACGGGAAGCCCTCTGATGATGGGGTTTCATCTGGATGAAGCGCCGCTTAGCCATCCTAGGGAGCACAGGGAGTGTGGGAAGGCAGACGCTCGCTGTGGCCGCAGCGGATCCTGAGACGTTTGAAGTGGTCGCTTTGGCGGCTGGACAAAATGTGGAGCTCCTGGCCGAGCAGGTGATTCAGTTTAGTCCCGAGTACGTCTCGATCGCCGATGATTCCGGGGCCAGTGCGCTTCGGGCGCGAGTGGGTGACCGGGTGGAAATCGGTGTCGGATCAGAGGGGTTAGGCAAAGTGGCCACGCATCCGGCTGATTTGGTGGTGGCCGGATTGGTGGGTGCAGTCGGGCTGGCTCCGACGTTGGCCGCGATCTCGGCGGGACGCGATGTCGCCCTGGCGAATAAAGAAGTCATGGTCATGGCGGGGGCCCTTGTGCAAAGAGAGGTTCAGGCGCGAGGAACCCGCTTAATTCCAGTGGACAGCGAGCACAGCGCAATCTTTCAAGCTCTCTCCGGTCAGCGAGCCCAAGATGTCGAACGACTGATCTTGACCTGTTCCGGGGGGCCTTTTCGCGACCCGTCCGCTTGGCCCGCAGAGCGCATGGCAGAGGTGAGCGTTGAGCAGGCACTGGCTCACCCCAATTGGGACATGGGGGCAAAGATCAGCATAGACTCAGCGACCTTGATGAATAAGGGACTCGAGGTCATTGAAGCTCGCTGGCTTTTTGATGTGGTCGCTGAATCCATTGATGTCGTGGTACATCCGGAATCTATCATTCATAGTTTGGTTGAATTTCGGGATACCTCGGTGCTGGCTCAACTGGGCTTGCCCGATATGAGAGTGCCCATTGCGGTGGCCCTGGCTCATCCCGAGCGCGTTGATCTCGATGTCCCGCGCCTGGATTTGGCGAAAGTGGGTCGACTCGAATTTGAAGCACCGGACCGAGAGCGGTTTCCTTGTCTCGACTTGGCTTACACGGCCCTGGAGGGGAGTGAAGCGGCTCCGGCCGTCCTCAATGCGGCCAATGAAGTGGCGGTCCAGGCTTTTCTAGAGCGGCGTGTCCCTTTTTCGGCGATTGCGCGAAACAATACGGACGTCTTAGAGGCTCATTTAGCAAGTTGCCGTGGCCAAGGTTTAGAGGGGCTCTCGGATGTTCTCGAGGCTGATGCATGGGCGCGTGCGCAAAGCCGTATCGGGCTCGGGCTCCCTCGCCCTGACTCCGTGTCGGCTGCATCGGTGAGCAAGGGGTAGTTGGGCGATGGTTTTTTTTGATTATGCATTTGCTGCGATCCCCATGTTGGGCATTCTGGTGTTTGTTCACGAATTCGGTCACTTCATCGTGGCGAAGTTGTGCGGAGTGCGAGTTCTTCGTTTCTCCTTAGGCTTTGGTTCGCCGATTGGCTTCGGGAATCATCGCTTACGCTGGGAACGCGGCGGGACAGAGTACGTCGTTGCGTGGGTGCCTCTGGGCGGTTTCGTTCGTATGCTGGGGCAGTCGATTCCGGGCGAAGGGGGCGGTGAGGATCCTGAGCCCGTCGATGTTCGACCTGACGAGTATCTGGAGTCGAAACCGGTTTGGCAAAAAATAGCCATCACAGTGGCTGGCCCGCTCATGAATCTCGTTTTGCCGGTGTTGATCTTCATGGTGATGCTTTGGGTGGGCATTCCGAAAGTCACCTCCGTAGTCGGAATGGTGGAGCGAGAGTCTCCCGCCGCAGAGGTAGGGCTTCGCCCCGGCGATGAAATCGTGGCGATTGATGGTGAACCTGTTCGCTGGTGGAGCGAAGTGGATCGGCAGATTCGCGAGCACCAGGGTGAAGAGGTCGAGCTAACGGTCTTGCGGGGGGATGAGTCGCTTGAGATCGAGGTGCCCAGAGGTGCCCGTTCCGCTCTCGATGAGTTTGGAGACGCGGAGTCCATCGGTTGGGTGGGATTAGGCAGTCAGCGCCTGCCGGCTTTAGTGGGAATTCCACAAGCGGATTCTCTGGCTGGCCAAAGCGGCCTTCGTTCCGGCGATCGAGTGATCGAGGTCCAAGGCGAGTCGGTTGAGGATTGGGAAGACTTTTTAAGCGCCTATGAGGGCTCTCAGGGACAGACTTATGTTGATCTGACCGTGGAGTCAGGCAAAGAGGACGAACTGGAGCAGCGCAGTGTGCGTGTTCCGGTCGTTGAGGCCCTGGACCAGTTAGGGGTGATCTCGGCCACTGTCCTTGTTGGAGAAGTCGTGGCCGGAATGCCCGCAGAGGCAGCGGGTTTGGCCCCCGGTGATCTGATCCTTGAAGTGAACGGTCGTTCGGCCGGAAGCTTTCGCAATTTCGCCGATACGGTGCGTTCGAGCGGGGGGCGTTCGCTGGAGATCGTATACGCCCGTGAGGGCGAGGTCATTCGGACTTCGATTGCGCCTGTGGTTCGTGAGGTGGCGGGGCCGTTTGAAATTGATGGGATGGAATCTGAGATCTATCAAGTGGGCATCGCGCATGCAATGGCGACATTGCCCGGCCACTTGGGGGTCGATCGAGAGCGAAATCCCTTGGTCGCCTTGCCTCGGGCGATTGCCATGACGGCGGACAACGTGGGGCTCCTGCTGCAGGGCTTAGGAAAGTTGGTCACGGGCCAGGTGGGGACGGATCAGTTGCGAGGTCCGATTACAATTGTCCAGATTGCGCGCAAGTCGTTGGATATCGGCTGGCAGGCCTACCTTGGAATGATGATTTTCATCAGTATTAATTTGGCCATTGTCAATTTACTTCCGATTCCAATTCTGGACGGGGGGCAGCTGATGATTTATGTCATCGAGGGCATTAAGCGTTCACCGCTCTCGTTGAGAACCCGAGAATGGGTCTATCAATTTGGATTTATCCTGATTGTCATGATGATGGGACTCGCTTTTTGGAACGATCTCTCTGGACAGTGGGCCAAGTTCGTGACCTGGCTGGGGCTGGAATTGTGAGAGCAGGCGAGGTTTGTCTAGCGATTGAATCGGCCACGCCTCAGGCCAGTGTGGCTTTGCTCCGTGGAGAGCAAGTTTTAGCGAGCGAGGTGGGGCCCAGCGGCCAGCATCATTCGGAGAGCCTATTGCCCATGGTGGACCGCGTCCTGAGTGAGGCGGGGGTCTCCCTTTCCAAGGTGAATTCGTTTGCGCTTTCCATTGGGCCGGGCGCTTTTACAAGCCTTCGGATTGGTCTCGCGACCTTGAAGGGGCTGGCTTTTGGGAGCCCCTCCATGGCAGTGGGGGTCTCGACTCTTCAGGTCTTGGCCCTCAGTGCAAAGCGCCGTGGATTGGTTCAGGGAGTGAGTCCGCTTGTGGCCGTTTTGGATGCTCGCCGTGAAGAAGTGTACGCCGCCGCGTATGCGCCCGATTTAGTCTCGGATCCCAATGGCGAGGCCATTTTGCCGCCCTCGGTGTACACCGCCGATGAATTGGTGAAGGCGCTGCCGGAGGGGGGTGAATTGGTGGGAGACGGTGTGGCCGTCGTTAAGAAGTCGCTCATCGATGAGGGTCCATTTTCTGCGGAGCCTGAGCCGCCGAGTGCGCCTCATGCAGTTTCAGTGGGCCTCTTAGGTCAGCTTTTATTCGACGCGGGAGAAGGAGTACCCGCGGGTTCTCTGGTCCCTCGATATATCCGCCGGGCGGAGGCGGAGGCGCAGCGCACGGCGAGTCCGTTGGAGTAGAATACAGGCTGTGGGGTGCCTCTTTTGACACCCTTCCAAAACTCGATTAGCCTCGCACGCCTCGCTCCCGAGGGGATTACGAGATTATAGATGCGGCCGACTCGGTATGAGGGCGGCCATTCCCGTCTGCTCGGAGACACTCTGGCGACGTACAGGAGAAGGGCAAGATCCATGGCACTGAATATTTATTACGACAAGGACGCAGATCTCGGCCGGCTCTCAGGCCGCAAAGTGGCTGTGATTGGGTACGGAAGCCAAGGGCACGCGCACGCTCAGAACCTGTTGAACTCGGGCATCGACGTGATCGTGGGTTTACGTAAAGACTCAGCGAGCCGGGCCAAGGCCGAAGGGGCAGGGCTCAAGGTCGCTACGGTGAGCGAGGCTGCACGAGAGGCGGACGTCATGATGTTGACGTTGCCGGACGAGCTGGCGGCGGATGTCTACAAAACGGAGATTGCTCCAAACCTTGAAGCGGGAAATTATCTCGCCGTGGCTCATGGCTTCAACATCCACTTCGGGGCCATTCATGTGCCCGAGGATGTAAACGTCATCATGGTGGCGCCAAAGGGGCCAGGGCATACCGTGCGGGATCACTATGAGGCGGGTCGAGGTGTTCCTTGTTTGGTCGCGGTCCATCAGGATCCGTCCGGAGACGCACTGGATATGGCACTCGCTTATGCCAGCGCGATCGGTGGAGGACGCGCCGGGATTATCGAGACCACCTTCAAGGAAGAGACTGAGACCGACCTCTTTGGAGAGCAAGCCGTGCTTTGTGGAGGACTGACTTCTCTGATGAAGGCGGGTTTTGAGACCTTGGTTGAGGCCGGCTATGCACCGGAAATGGCCTACTTTGAATGCATTCACGAAGTCAAGTTGATCGTTGACCTGATTTATCAAGATGGCATTGCCAATATGAGGTACTCGATTTCAAACACAGCCGAATATGGAGATTTTGTGAGTGGTCCCCGGGTTGTTGATGCCGACACCAAGGCTCGAATGAAAGACATTTTAACGGAAATTCAGTCCGGCGAGTTTGCCAAGCAGTTCATTCTTGAAAATAAGTCGGGTGATGTATCTTTCCAAGCCATGCGAAAGCATGCGGCTGAGCACCCCATGGAAGAGGTGGGGGCGCGACTCCGCTCGTTGATGCCTTGGCTCAAAGAACGACAACTCGTAGATCGCTCAAAGAACTGAGAAAGAGATAGGCGGGAGGACCGGCAGGTGGCACTCGAAGCAGTGGAGGACCGGGGTCGGCCGCCGAAGCGTGGCAAGCGTCGCCGTCGCGCGAGAAGTGGTCGTAGTCGTTCGGGCACGTTCGGGCATGTTTTGCCTTCGTTGCTGACGACGGGCAACTTGGCGGCGGGCTTCTTTGCCATCGTAAAGGCCAGTACGGGTGACCCCTTGTTGGCTTCGTATGCGGTTTTTGTCGCCGCTGTCTTCGACGTGCTTGATGGTCGCGCGGCCCGATTGTTGGGAAATGAGAGCCGCTTTGGGGCCGAATACGATTCCATCGCTGATACGGTTTCCTTTGGTGTGGCTCCGGCCGTGATTGCCTTTCACGCAGGGGGCATGATCGAATTGGGGTGGGCCGGGTGGGTGCTCGCTTTTACGTATACGGCTTGCGCCTCTTTGCGACTGGCTCGT
>NZHD01000014.1 GCA_002691205.1 Deltaproteobacteria bacterium | reverse complement strand
TTAAAAATTGACCCAGCGATCTCTACACATTGGATGGCATCGTGTTACATTTGCGGGGCCTGATGATCCTCAGGCGCACCTTGGGGGGTGTGTGCAATGCCGAAGAAGACGACCGGGACAACTGGGACGACTGGCCGCAAGGCAGCTCCGCGAAAGCGCGTGAGCAAGTCGAAAGCTGTCAATCTGCTTGAGATAGGGCCTGACGAAGGCAACGACCTTCTGGAATTTGAAGGCTCATCCGGACAGAGAGCGCGGATTAAGGTTATTGGCGTCGGAGGTGGGGGCGGAAACGCACTCAACACGATGATCGACTCAGGCCTTAAAGGCGTTGATTTTCTCGCCGCCAATACAGATGCCCAAGCACTCGAGCACAGCCGAGCCTCGATCAAAGTCCAACTGGGTGCCGAGGTCACACGCGGACTCGGATGCGGAGCGAACCCCGATCGAGGACGTGCGTCGGCCCTTGAAGCACGAGATCGACTACGAGAAGTGCTTGAAGGCTCGGATATGGTCTTTGTCACAGCCGGGATGGGGGGAGGCACCGGTACCGGAGCAGCCCCCATCGTGGCTGAAGTCGCGCGTGAGATCGGCGCACTGACCGTCGGCATCGTCACTCGCCCTTTCCCGTTCGAAGGTCGGGTTCGTGGCAAGCATGCCGACCGGGGCGTCGACCAGCTCCACAACGTCGTGGATACTCTCATCACCATTCCTAACCAACGGCTGCTGGCTCTTGCGGGGAAACAGACCGGGATTGAAGACGCTTTTCAGCTCGCCGATGCCGTCCTTCTTAACGCCGTTCGTGGGATCTCAGACTTGATCACCGTCCACGGCCTCATCAATCTTGACTTTGCAGACGTCCGGACGGTCATGAACGAATCAGGCGTAGCCATGATGGGCACCGGCATCGGCAAGGGCGACAACCGTTCTTTGGATGCGGCCCAGTTGGCGATCTCGAGCCCTCTCTTGGAAGATCTCTCCATTGATGGCGCCCGGGGCGTTCTCATTAACATCACGGGCGGAAGTGAAATGACTCTGTTTGAAGTCAATGAAGCCTCCATGCTGGTCCAAGAAGCCGCCCATGAGGACGCGAATATTATCTTTGGCGCCGTTGTCGACGAAGACGTTCCGGAAGGCGAAATCCGAGTCACCGTGATTGCCACCGGGCTCGACCAACAACAAGGAAGAGTCCGACCGACGCCGACTCCGCCGCCTTCTCCTTCGACTCCCACACCACCGGAGCATGATCTCCTCTCAGATCGAGTTCAAATAGAACACATTGAGCCGATCCACGCAGAGTCGCTTGAAACAGTCACCAGCATGTCTCAGGTCAATCAGGGCCTCTCGCGCCCTGAACCCCTGAGCCAAGCCAGCTCAGGTGGAGAATTCGAGTCGCCCTTTGAGGACGAGCTTGAAACCCCGACTTTCCTGCGTCGCGCGCAAGACTGACTGACCTCTCGGCCCCGTGAACGCTCGCTGCACCCCATGGTTTCGGCATGGTGGCGCCCTCGATGAGCCTTGAGCCAGCCCAACCGGCCCTCAAACCAATATGGGCCGATTTTAAAGACTTTTGAGTGTAAAGATCTCCCTTGAACGCGACTGGGGTATCGCGAGGGTCAGATCGGGGTCGATTGTCGTCCCCATTGTGACGCGGCGCACACGGAGCCACGCCCGCGTGGCCGATGAAACGTTCAATGGGCTTGGTCACACGCCGGGGTCTCTTTCCAGCCGTCCGATGCGTGCTCCAACCCTCCCGTTTTCGCTTTCAAAAAAATCAAAAGGAGCCCCCCCTTATGACTCGAGTACTTCAAAGCAACACTCTTTGGCTAAGCGCAGGTTACCTGGGCGCACTCGCTCTCATCGCACGGGGATACCTTTAAGCGAAACAGGAAAGACGACGTCTCCCAGACGGATCGAGTCGGAGAAGGCATGGTCTCCTAAGACCATGGCCCTCTCCGGTGGGACGACGTAACGCTCGCTAGGGAAGTGCTTCAACGAGTGCCTGAATCTCACTGGCATTGAAAAAGTACGAAACCTCAAGCTTCGCCGTTTCTGGAGCATCGGAGCCATGAACCGCATTTCGTTCAATGTCGGTCCCGAAATCTCCCCGAAGTGTGCCGGCAGGGGCTTCTTCTGAGTTTGTGGGCCCCATCAGGTCACGCCATCGAGCGATGGCTCCATCGCCTTCCATAACCAAAGCCACCACTGGGCCACTGGTCATAAAGCTCACCAGTTCGCCGTAAAACGGGCGCTCCTTATGAACGGCATAAAAACCTTTGGCCATCTCTTCGTCGAGTTGAAGACGCTTCATAGCCACAATCGAGAGCCCCGACTCCTCGACTCTTGCGATGATTTGACCGGCCACGTTCTTCGCGACCGCATCCGGTTTAATGATTCCGAAGGTTCGCTGAAAATCACCCATAATCTTATTCTCCTTTGGTCCATATCCATTGGATTACGATAAACCCGCCCAGGGCACCCACTTCGAATGCATTGGATGAAGCCCTCACGGCCCGAAGAAACGGCCTCCGAACAGTCGGACCTCGCGGAGCGCGGAATTTAGCGGATCGAACGTTTTATGCTGGCCTTCAGCCCACCTGAAGCAGGAGCTTGCCGAAATGCTCACTCGCCTGCATGACCCGGTGTGCCTCCTCGGCTTCCTCAAGGGGCAAGATCCGGTCTACAATCGGTCGAATCGCCCCCGTCTGTAACGCGGAACCGAACTTCTGCTCAAACCCCCTCACCAAGGCACTTTTTTCCGCGGGAGTCCGAGTTCGGAGCGTCGAACCGATCACTTGCAGGCGACGCATGAGCAACTGCCCCAGAGAGATTTCAGCCTTGGCCCCGCCCATTAAGCCGATCAAGACGAGGCGCCCTCCCACTTCTAGGCTGGCCAGATTTTTTTCCAGGTAGGCGCCTCCAATGGAGTCAAGAATGACCGCAACCCCATGCCCCTGCGTGACTTTGGCTAGTTCCGCAGCAAAGTCTTGCTCCCGATAGTTGATGGCCACATCGGCTCCGAGTGCCCGGCATCGCTCGCACTTTTCGTCGCTGCCGGCCGTCACCGCCACTCGAGCTCCAGCGGCTTGAGCCATCTGAATCGCAGCCGTACCAATCCCACTGCCACCGCCATGGACCAAAAGCCAATCGCCCTCAGAAAGCCCGGCCAACTGAAAAACATTGAGAAAAACGGTGAGAACCACCTCAGGCAAAGCGGCCGCTTCCGTCAAATCAACCCCTTCAGGTACACGCAAACAACTGCCCGCATCCACCACAACCTGCTCCGCGTACCCTCCTCCAGCCAAAAGAGCCATGACACGGTCACCTTTTGCCCAGCCTGTGACTTCTGGCGCGACTTCACTGACCACACCCGAGCATTCAAGCCCCAGGAGCGGAGAGGCTCCCGGAGGAGGCGGATAGAACCCTCTTCGTTGCATTAAATCAGCCCGATTCAATGCGGTGGCCGTGACCTGAATCCTCAAACTTCCCGGCTTCAATTCCGGCGGATCTACATCTTCTAGACGCAGAGGATTCCCCTCAGCTTCACTCTCGCACACAATGGCTTGCATCAATTCACCTGAGCGGGAGCCCTGAGGCTCCCGCATTCCAACTCAAAGCTCCACCGCATCCGGACCCATTTTACTTCAGATCGGCTCGCGTGTAGTCCAGAAGCCCTCGGGCAATAATCAGGCGCTGAATCTCACCCGTGCCTTCGTAAATGTCAGTAATGCGACAATCACGAGTCCATTTCTCCAACAAGTTCTCCCTGGAAACCCCCATGGCACCCAGGATCTCGATACACCCCTGAGTAATCGCCCGGACAGCCCCTCCAGCGTGCGCCTTGGAGACGGAAGATTCCATATTATTCGGCTTGCCTTCTCCAGCCAACCAACACGCTTGCATAGTGGTGAGCTTTGACGCTTCAAAAAGCGCCTCAAGGCGCATAAAGCGTTCCGCCGCCGCAATCTGGGTTCCAAAACCCGCCATGTAGTCGAGTTCAATCCCAGCCGCTTCGAGTTGCTCCCGGGTGAAATCAAGCGAAGCTTCAGCCAGGCCCAGCCCCATAGCCGCTGTGAGAGGCCGGGTCATGTTGAATGTTTTCATCACCCCTCGAAAGCCACCCGAGTCCTTGCGGGCGACACTTTCATCGCCCCCCAACAGGTTTGCACGTGGAATTCGGCAGTCTCGAAACACATAGGCGGCCGTGTCGTCGGCTCGAATCCCAAGCTTCTTCTCTTTATGAGGAACATCGAAACCCGGTGTCCCCTTCTCGATCAAGAAAGACTTGATCCCACCCCGGCCTGCAGACTTGTCCAGAGTCGCCCACAAAACAACCGCATCCGCGCGGATGCCTGTGGTCACAAAGATCTTCTCTCCGTTAATAATCCACTCATCGGTCTCCTCGTCCAGAACCGCGGTGGTTGAGACGCGAGAAGGGTCCGATCCACAACCGGGCTCGGTAATGGCCATGGACAGACATAAGCCGGTCCATTTTTTCTTCTGTTCTGGTGTGCCCGCAGCCTCCAGAGCGGCATTGCCCAAGCCCCCGCTCTCCCGGCGCAATCGCACCGTATAATCGCCCCAGTAACTGATCATCGAAATCCGAGCCATCCGGGTCAACATGGATGTGTCTCCGGCCCCCGGCGGCGGTATTTCGGGATGATTGGCGTAAAACTCGTCGGTTTCAGGCAGAGTCTCAGGCGCCATCTCTTCCTCGTGCTCATCGTAGTAACGAGCATACTTCCGACAGATCAATGCACCGGCTCGCGCGTGTTCAAAGGCGGCCAGATCGTTTTCGGTAGGCGTAAAATCAATCATATTTTTATTTCCTCGATCGTTTGGGCACTTCCCATAGGGAAATGCGTATCCAAGTAAAGTTGAGAGAGCGCTAAACGGCGACGGTCCCCTCTAGAACAGAAAGCGTTCGGGCATGTCGGAACCACATCTCCACCGGGTGCTCCCGAATAAAGCCATGACCGCCCAGTACCTGGATGCCGTTATCTGCAATCCAGAGCCCATGCTCGTTCGCGTACGTACGCGCAAATCGAGATACGCGCGTGGCGTCTTCACCGTGCTCCAAGAAGCTTGCCGCCTGCCACACTAGATTCCTTAAAGCCTCGACATGGATATGCATTTCGGCCAAACGGAAGGCAATGGACTGCTTTTTAGAAATCGGCTCATCAAAAGCCACTCGATCTTTTGAGTAAGGCACGCAAAACTCAAGCACCGCCCTGGATAAACCCAGCATGACGGCCGCTTGCCCAATGCGCGTTCCATTCAAAATTTGAGCCACATCGCAGCCGGCTTCTTCGCCCAAACGGTCTCCCGCAGAGACGTGAACTCGCTCAAGTTCGAGTCCGACCATCGGTAACCCCTTCATACCCATCGTCAGTTCCTGCTCGGAGACTGTGACCCCTTCAGCGTCTCGGTCCACGATAAATGCATCGACCTGATCGTCATTGCGGGCCAAGACAAGAAAGTGATGCGCCTGATCACCGAGAACAACGGACGATTTAGAGCCGCTCAGGACCCATTCCTCGCCCTTTCTTTCGGCCACAGTGCGAGGCTTTAAAGGCTCCGTCATGGGTCCCGGCTCCACCACCGCCAGCGAAGCGGGATAGAACTTCTCACCACAGAAATGAGGCAAATACCGCTCTTTTTGAGCTTGGCTGCCAAAGTCTGCAATGGCATTCGCAAACAGAGAGGGCGACACCGCCGCGGCCGCCAAGGCCGCGTCTCCATGCGCGAGTTCTTCAAGAAGGATTGCATTCGTGACCGACGAGCGCGGCTCCCCGCCTCCACCGAACTCAGCCGGAAGCTGTGTGCTCGTGAGTCCAAGTTCCCAAATCGACTGCAGCAGATCCTCCGAAATCGACTCCGTCTCATCACACTCACGGGCCACGGGCCGCAAGACTTCTGCGGCAAAATCGCGCATGGCATCGCGCACTAATTCCTGTTCCTCGGTCATCCCGAATGAAATCATCTCGATTCTCTCCTCTTTTTTGTTAATTCAAACCTTAAGACCATCATCCGATCGGCTCTTGGAATCGCCTTCCAAGACGAGGGTCTCCCGCAAAGAAGCGGCTCCTCCCTGAGCGATCTGATAGAAAAAGTGATCCATCGCGGGCTTGCCTCCGTCTTTCGTCATGCGCCCTTCCCGCACGGCTTCCCGTGCATCGACGAAGCCCAAAGCCACACCGCACCAGGTCTGCGCATCGGCGGTGTATCTGACCTCCGCATGTCCAGCAAAACCCGAACGAACCTCACAGTGGCCTTGAGAAATATGCACCACCCAGACCCCTCCCCCCTCGCCGGTGAGCCGGATCTCGAAGGTCACATCCGCTTCTCGGGCGCGCTCTTCCCGAAGCAAAAAAGGCAAGGACTCAATCACGGACTGAGCTGAAGTCTCCGTAAAACGCGCCGGATCGATTTTAAGATCCTCAATCCCATAATGGACCCACCATCGCGCGATGGAGGCCACCATGGGCTCAAGGGAGCGACCTCGCGCCGAAACCGCATACAGGGAACGCCCGCCCTCCAGGACCGTCTCGACAAACCGATCTTCCGACAATTGCCGCAGGCGACTGGACAAGACTCGAGGAGCGATCCCGGTCCGCATTCGCAATTCTTGGAACCCCTTGGGTCCCCCTAGAAGTTGTCGAACCAAGACAAGGGTCCAGCGATCGCCAATCACCTCTAAGGCCCCTGCGACCGGATCGAAAATTTGACCCGGCGTAGGAAACGAGGCGCCTTTAGAGGCGCTTTGGGGGGATTGGCTTGCCAATTTCAGCCTGTACCTTTTTTAAGTATTCACAAGGAGACATGGAAGTATCAAATGAATACTGTACGGCATTGCTGCCCGAGGAGCAATCCAAGGCTGAGGGGATCCTGCGGCCTGGCTCATGCCAAGTGGTCCCGGCCACAAAAATCACCTCAATTGAAAACCGTGAACCCTGCTCGGAATCAGCTAGGGTTTGGGCTCGGCCGAAGGTGGATGGAAGGTCGCCGGTGCACAAAAACCGTGCACGGGAGGAAAGTCCGGGCTCCAAAGGACAGGGAAGTCGGTAACACCGACCCGGGGCAACCCGAGGGAAAGCGCAACAGAAATGATACCGCCGAAGAGCGCCCTCAATCCGAGAGGTTTGAACGGTGTGGCGAGTGCTTCGCACTCGCTCGGTAAGGGTGAAATCGTGGGGTAAGAGCTCACGCGCGACAGCCGGGTGACCGGCGGCGAGGCAAGCCCTTCCCGGAGCAAGCTTGAATAGGGATATCTTTGAGGTCTGTCCGGCCAAAGGCCTACTCGCAAGAATAGGCGGGGTATCCGGGTGAGAGTGCTTGAGCGCCGCGGCAACGCGGCGCCTAGATGAATGATCTTCACCGACCTCGCGGCAACGCGGGGCCGGAACAAAACCCGGCTTACAGTCCACGCGAATCGGCTTGCTCGATTCGACGCCCTGGGAAGAAGCTTCGGCCACGCCCAGGGCGCTTCGACCGTTTTCGGAGGCTTATTTGGTCGTCTCTGCGCTCGACCTCGCGAAACAGCGCACATTTTCTCTATTCGATGGGGAGCGACCCTGCCATTTCTCTTTCGGGACCTCATCAACGGAAACGGACCGAAACCCCTGCCGCAAGAAAAACTGCTCAACGCGCTGGGAGGTCGTGCAGGCAAAAACACGCTCAAAACCGGACCGACTCGCCTCTTTTAAAGCGTGCGAAACCAGATGCCCGCCGACACCCTCCTTCGAGAAGCGCGTCACGGTATACAAACTGGCAATTTCGCCCATCCCAGCCTCGTTATAAGGCAGTAGAGCTCCGATTCCCGCCAGATAACGCCCTTCTATGAAAACTCCGAAAGCATGACTCAGGACCGACTGAATCTCGTTCTCGGATCGAGGGAGAAGAAACCCCTCCTCTGTCCCCCGAGCAATTAACCCCGCGGCCGCATCGTAGTCATCCAAACCCAGCCGGTAGACCTCCGCATACCTTTCTCGCGTAAAGAGAGTGCCTGAGCCCGCGTAGGTAAAAAGCTCTTCCGCCAAGCCGTCTGCGCTGCATAAATTGATCGAAGAGGTCCCCTGCTCCAGCATCAAAGCAAATTCATGAAGGAGATCAGGTTCCACTTGACCTGCGCTGCGGGAACCGCTCAACATC
This sequence comes from Deltaproteobacteria bacterium, assembly GCA_002691205.1. Classification (GTDB taxonomy): domain Bacteria; phylum Myxococcota_A; class UBA9160; order UBA9160; family UBA4427; genus MED660. The sequence goes on along the minus strand of NZHD01000014.1, from coordinate 4,512 downwards.
CTGCGAAGGTCCTCGCAGTCAGCCAGGGAAACTCGCTCTCCGTTTTCATCAAAAATGCCCCCAGCCGAACGAAGCCAAACCACCTTCGACAACCGAAGACGCACGGCCAACTCGCGACAACGTCCCTCGTAGGAGCCGGCATCGAATCCAACCAAAGAGCCCTTTTGGTCAAGAACGACCCCGACCCGACCTGCCGAATCGAGAGCGCGCCAAATCTCACCTGGCCAGATCTGGGAATCACCCACGGACCTCAATGACTCCGTCCACGGGGCCAAGGGCTCCGCATGGCCCGAGATGAGCACGCATCGAGTCTGATTTTCGGACAATTCGTCCAAAATCCTCTTCAACTCCAGCTGATCGCGCACGGGATCTGTCATCACAATCCCAAGGCTCCGAGCACGAAACTCGGCCAAATAAAAGTCTTTTTCGGTGGATAAAGGCTCTTTGGCATCCATCGCCTTAGTGTGGCGTATTTAGCGGACACTGCCCGCTCCAAAGATATCCACTTAAATACTGACTATCCGATCTTGACCATTCGTCTCTAGGGGAGGTATGGTCTTCTTCTCATGGACTGGCAGATCGCGTTCACGCTAGCCGTCGTACTCATCGCCCTGGCCCTCATGGTCTGGGAGGTCGCGGCACCCGATCTGATTCTCATGGCGGCCCTCATCAGCCTGGGTCTGGTGGGTATCCTCACCCCTCGAGAGACCTTCATCGGCTTCTCCAACCCCGCTGTGGCTATGGTGGGCGTCCTCTTCATGCTTTCTGCGGCTCTTCGAGAGACCGGAGCGCTGGATATGACGTTGGGACGTTTTCTAGGGCGCGCACGCGATGCCCGAAGCGGAACCTTTCGCATTACAGGGCCGGTGGCAGCCCTCTCGGGCTTTCTCAACAACGCCCCCATCGTCGCCATGATGACCCCCCTCGTCAGCGACTGGGCCCGACGCAACAACTTTTCGCCTAGCCGATTCCTGATTCCCCTTTCCTACGCTTCGATCTTAGGCAGCACCCTCACGCTCATTGGAACCAGCACGAACTTGATCGTCGCAGGACTCGTCGATGACGCCAAAATGACCCCTCTCGGTTTCTTCGAATTTTTGCCTGTCGCCCTGCCGATCATCGCGGCCGGACTCGTTTACCTTTTATTCGTCGCTCCGAAACTTCTCCCCACCCGTCGAGATGCCACAGATCTCCTCGGAGATCGACGCCGTGAGTATGTGACCAGCATGATGGTCCTGGCAGAATCCTCTCTCATTGGGCAAACCATCGAAGAAGCGGGCCTACGGCAACTTCCTGGACTTTTCTTGGTGGAAATCGAGCGAAGAGGGAGAATCATTACCCCGGTGGCACCGGATGAGTCCATCGAGGCCAGCGACCGTTTGGTCTTTGCGGGGGTCGTCGCCACAATTGTTGATTTGCAACGAATCCGCGGCTTGGTCCCCATGTCGGAAGAAGGACAGTCTCAATCGGATCTCCAACCCAACCATAGACACCGGTTGGTTGAAGCCGTCGTTTCGAGTTCATCTCCGCTGGTCGGGCGTAGTATTCGGGACTCCGACTTTCGGGCGACTTACGAGGCCGCCGTTATCGCGGTGCACCGCAATGCCGTCCGCCTCCCAGGGAAAATAGGCGAAATCGTCCTGCTCCCCGGAGACACGCTTCTCATGCAGAGTTCTCCTGACTTTGTTCGAAATCATCGAAACAGCGCTGATTTCTATCTCATCAGTGAACTTCCAGGCAGCGAATCCCCCCGTTTCGACCGAGCGTGGGTGGCCATTGCTGTCTTCGTTGGAATCGTCATCACCGTGACCGCAGGCTTGCTGCCCATCACCCTCGCCGGCTTCTTGGGAGCGGGTATTCTTCTGGGCACTCGCTGCATTACAGCCACCAAGGCTCGCCAAAGCGTCAATTGGTCGATCCTCATTATCATCGCGGCGGGACTTGGCATCGCTCACGCGATGGCCAAAACAGGAGCCGCCAACGCCGTGGCCCAATTTTTGGTCTCTCTGTTTAATGATTTAGGCCCCATGGGGGCCCTCATCATCATTTACTTGCTCTGCATGCTGATGGCCGAAACCCTGCATCACAGCGCGGCCGTCGCCATCATGTTTCCCATCGCAGTCGCAACTGCCCACCAAGTCGGCGCCGACCCGCGTCCCTTCATCATCGGAGTCGCTATGGCGTCAAACTGCTGCTTTGCCTCGCCAGTCGCGTATCAGACCCACCTCATCGTCTACGGCGCGGGCGGATATCGTTTCAGCGATTTCGTGCGAGCGGGCTTGCCTCTAAACGTCACAACCGCCGCGATCGCCCTCCTTGTGATTCCGCGGATCTGGTCCTTTTAGGAGCGGATCCGATTCATTCCATGGGCTCAGTATTTGCTCTCAGGCCGTCTCAGCCGGTTTCGAGCGAGCTTCGAGAAGCCTTTTAACGTCATTCCTGAGCTTTCTCAGCAGGTCGAGGGGCAGTTTATTGGCGCCTTAACAAAAAAAGTGTGTTTTTTTTGCAACATATCGGTGAGGTATGGACTCCAACTTACCGATCATGTCATGAAACGTTGAAAGGCCTCAGGGCCGCCTTGCTTCAAAGCCACCGCCAAGGGAACAAAAATGACTGAACCTGCACAAAAAACACCAAATATTCCTAGAAAATATAAACATAGTCATGATTTACTAAGAAAAGACTGGTCAAAACCATTGAAAACCTTCATTATTCCCTCGTCTGAAGGTAATCGCGTGAGGAGCTTTTCTCGTGTTGTCCCAGCAGGGATCATTCTTCGGAGTGAGCCTTGGGGGGCGCATCCAGGCACGAGTTTAAGCGAGTTTTAAAAGCAAGTCCGGCAGCGAAGATTAACAAGCTGTCGTAACAAGACATTCGATTGAACAGACCATATCCGGGGGCTGAGGTCCGACCAATAAAAGTCGGCCTTCAGAGTTGAGAAACCGTTCCGCTTCAGTCGGTATCCGAGCTAGTGAAGAGCCGGACTGGAAGACGGACAGGAGAAAGCATTTCGTGACGACCGAGACCCAACAAACCAAGGCAACACCCACCACTCAAACAGCCATGGGGGCGACCCCCGTGGTTGCCGCCGAAGAACTCGACCCAGGCCGAGAGCGTAGGCCGCTCGAATCCTACTTCCAGGAAATTGGCGGGACGCGCACTCTGAAGCGTGAAGAAGAAGTGTATCTCGCAAAAGATCTTGAAACGGCGACCGCTGACCTGAGAGCGGCCCTCTACGCCATTCCGAGCTCAGCCAAGCACGTCGTGCAGCGTTGGGACTCATTGCGAGCCCTCTCGCACACCGGAGCCAAGCTCTCCGAATCCATTGGCGATGAAGAAACCGGTGAAATCGCGGCCCGTGTTGAACGAGCCGTGAAGAAGCTTCGTGTCCTTCTTGAAGAGCGAGACAAAAAACTGAGTAAAGCGTCTGAAGGTTCAGCCGCTGCACTCACTAAAATCGACACAAAAGTCTCAAAGGAAATGCATAGCGCTCATCTATCGCTGGCTGTCCTCGTCGAACTACGAGAACGAACCTTGGACCAAGCCGGGGAGATGAGACGCGCACGCAAGCGGACCAAAAAGCTTTCTGAACTTGAGGACGAGATGGGCCTTCAACGAAAGCGAATGCTCGAGTTAGCCAAAAACGTTGAAAATGCGCATGACGAGATGACTTCGGTGAAGAACCGCTTTATCGAGCATAACCTTAAGCTTGTGGTTGCGATCGCCAAGGATTATCGGAATCTAGGCCTTTCCTTCCCCGATCTGATCCAAGAGGGAAACCTAGGCCTCATTCGAGCCGTAGAGAAATTCGACCATCGGCGTGGATTCAAGTTCTCCACCTATGCTGTTTGGTGGATTAGGCAGGCTCTCGTTCGAGCCATTCAGAACCATTCAAGAACCATTCGTCTGCCTTCTCACGTCCATGACCGACTTCAGCGGAGCCAGAGGGTCCGTGCCGAGTTGACGGGTAAGCTGGGGCGAGATCCAACCCCGGCCGAACTGGCTCCCGCACTCGGATCAGACACAGACTCACTGGAGGCCCTTGATCGACTCTCACGTGAGGCGATCTCGCTTGAATCCAATGTCGCCGGAACCGAAAAAAGGCTGGAAGACTTCGTGCCCGACCAAATGGCCTCACAGCCTGATGGAGGCATCGACGACGACCGAATGCGAACCGGTGTCGGCACACTGATTGGAAGTCTGACCTCCCGTGAGCAGTTGATCCTACGGTTGCGCTATGGCCTGGCAGGAGAAGAAGAGCACACTCTTGAGCAAATCGGCCAATCGCTAGGCCTCTCGCGAGAACGAGTGCGCCAGCTTGAGGCGAGAGCCCTGAAGAAGCTGCGCGAGACGCAGCCCGCACAGCGGTTGCATCCCATTCTTGAACCTTAAAAGGCTTCGTCGATGAGAAGAAGGAATCGAGCGTTCCCCTTCAACTAGGCCTGACCCCACTCAAGCCCCAGAGAGAAGCGATTCTCTCTGGGGCTTTTTTTTAACTTCTTCGTTATGACA
>NZHD01000013.1 GCA_002691205.1 Deltaproteobacteria bacterium | reverse complement strand
ATCGCGAAGAGGCAATCCGCGACCAATCCCGCCCAGACTTTGTTTGCGATCAAGCGCCTGATCGGGCGTAAGTTTGAAGCTCGAGAGGTCGAATCCTTTCGAGACGTCGCGCCTTTTGAGATCTTGGCCGCGGAGAACGGGGACGCCTGGGTTGATGTAAACGGTCACGCGCACGCTCCCCAAGAGATTGCGGGTCTTATTTTGCAGCGAATGAAGGAGACGGCCTCTGAATATTTGGGGGAGCCTGTTGAGGCCGCAGTGATTACGGTGCCTGCTTATTTTAACGATGCACAGCGGCAGGCGACGAAAGAAGCGGGGCTGATTGCGGGGCTAGAAGTTCTGAGAATCATCAACGAGCCCACGGCCGCCGCACTGGCCTATGGCATTGATAAAGAAGAAGAGAAAACAGTCGCCGTCTTTGATCTCGGAGGGGGCACTTTTGATGTGTCGGTTCTGGAGCTTGGAGATGGCGTCTTTCAGGTTTTGAGTACGAATGGAGATACTTATCTTGGGGGCGAGGATTTTGATCGCTGCGTAGTTGAGCATCTCGCTAACCGTTTTAAGGATGAGAACGGTATTGACTTGCGCGGCGATCCCATGGCTCTCCAGCGTTTAAAAGAAGCCGCGGAGCGGGCCAAGCACGAACTTTCTTCGGTAGCTGAGACGGATGTAAACCTTCCCTTTATCAGTTCTGATGAGTCTGGCCCGAAGCATCTTGAGTTGACTTTGAGACGCGAAGAACTAGAAGAAATGGTGGCGCCCCTTGTTCAGCGCCTTGAGGGGCCTTGCCTCATTGCATTAGAGGATGCGGGTGTGGATGTGTCGGCCATCGACGAAGTAATTCTCGTTGGAGGTATGACTCGGATGCCACGTATTCGAGCCAAGGTAGAAGAAATCTTCGGGAGGGTTCCGAACACTTCTGTGAATCCCGATGAAGTCGTCGCCCTGGGAGCAGCCATACAGGCCGGAGTTTTAAACGGTGAACTTGAGGATGTGCTTCTTCTGGACGTCACTCCGTTATCTCTTGGCGTTGAAACTCAGGGGGGTGTCTTTACTTCGATCATTCCAAAGAATACGACGATCCCCACCGCGAAGAGTCAGGTCTTCTCAACCACGGAAGACGGTCAGGAACTGGTCCGAATTCATGTACTTCAAGGTGAACGAGAACTCGCCGATCGCAATATGACCCTGGGCCGTTTTGAGTTAGTGGGACTTCCGCCCGCGCCGCGTGGGGTGCCGCAGATTGAGGTGACTTTTTCTCTGGATACCGACGGAGTAGCCCACGTTTCCGCGCGAGACTTGGGGACCGGCAAGTCACAGAGTATCTCGGTGACGGCCTCTAGCGGTTTGACAGAAGAGCAGGTTGAGGTTTTGATTGGAGAGGCGGAAGCCCAGCAGCGAGACGACTCGGAAAGGCGAGAGCGCATTGAACTGCGAAACAAGCTTGAGGGTCTTGTGTATTCGACGGAAAAGACCCTCGCCGAGTTTTCTCTTGAGATCGAGGCTGAGCAGCAAAGGAACATTCGCATCATGCTCGATGAGTTCTCATCCCTCGATGCGTCTGTCGATTCAGAAGATCTTCGAAGCCGCCTTGAAGCTTTGTCTCAAGCCACTTTCGAACTCACAGAACACCTCTATGCCCGTCTTGCCCCAGAATCCGATCCCCCCGAGGGAGACCGGGGTTCATCGATTTAAATCCGCATTCGGGACTGGCTATCTGCTGCGGAGATTGACATTCTCCCGCCGGTAGAGCTTTAGCGTTCATTGACGACGAGAGTCTTCGTCGCGATTTCGCTGAAGTATTCCTTTTCCCTATTTGGCACGATTTGGGTTCGAGATTGAGCAAGCGCGATTATTACGAAGTCTTAGGTGTAGACCGAAGCATTGATGAAGCGGCGCTGAAGAAGGCGTATCGCAAGTTGGCTCTTCAGTTTCATCCAGATCGGAACCCAGACAATCCGGAAGCCGAGGCCAAATTCAAGGAAGTCTCTGAGGCGTATTCTGTGCTTTCGGATGCGGGGAAGCGTGCGCGCTATGACCAGTTCGGACATGCCGGCTTGGGCGGTGGAGGAGGCGGCCCAGGTGATTTCGGAGATATGGGCGGCTTTTCGGATGTATTCAGTGACCTTTTTGGAGACATTTTCGGGGGGGCTGCGGGTCGCACGGGCCAGCGTCGGTCAAGAGGAGAGCGAGGGGCAGACCTTCGGTACAACCTTGAGATTGATCTCATGGATGTCCTGACGGGAACCGAGCCTACGATTAAGATTCCGAAAATGCGCGGATGTGAGCCCTGTGGATCCACCGGGGCGGCGCCTGGGACTAAGCCTGAACTATGCGGCCGGTGCGAGGGCGCAGGGCAAGTGGCTTTTCAGCAGGGCTTTTTTCGAGTTAATCGTGTGTGCGATCAATGCGGCGGCGCAGGCCAAGTGGTTCGAGACCATTGCAAAACCTGCCGCGGTGCGGGGCGTTTGGAGTCAGAGCAAACCTTGCAGGTGCGCGTGCCTGCAGGCGTTGACGAAGGGGCCCGTTTACGGCTTGTGGGAGAGGGTGAAGCGGGCATCGCCGGAGGCCCTGCGGGCGACCTCTATGTCGTGATTCATTTAAGTGCCCATCCTTTATTTGAGCGAGACGGCACGGACCTCTATACGGAAGTGCCCGTTCCTTTTGTACAAGCCACACTGGGGGCCGAGATCGAGGCTCCAACGCTGGAGGGGCGAGTGGAGTTGACTCTTCCCGAGGGAACTCAATCAGGAAAGGTGCTGCGGCTTAAAGGAAAGGGTTTGCCTCCCTTGCAGCCGCGCCTGGATCCAGCCCGGCTCGAAAAGATGCGCGGAGATGTCTTTGTGCGAATCTTTGTTGAAGTGCCGACGAGGCTCACTGCGCGCCAGCGAGAGTTGCTGGAAGAATTTGCGGAAGAGAGCGGGCAGAACGTTTCACCTGAACATAAGAGCTTCGTCGAAAAATTGAAGGACTTCTTCGACTGAAATGAACCGATCCCCGAACCGTCCGATGAGGCCGATCGCTCTCCTGATCGGTGGCATGCTGATGCTGCTGTTGGCCTGCGTCAGCCCGGGCGGATTGGGTGAGCGAATTCCCCCAGAGCAGAAGCGTGCTTATGATGTGGCACTCTCGCCTTTGCCCAAGAACCCCGCGGAAGCGGAAGCCCGCCTTGAAAACTTTTTAGAGGTTTTCCCAGACGGGCCTTTGTCCGACGACGCCACGGAGGAATTGGCTCGCTTGGCTCTCCTTCAGGGGCGGTCTTCTGAAGCCTTTGATCGTTTACGTGAGGTGATCCAGAAATACCCTAAAGGCAATCGAGTGGATTCCGTTCGGGTGCGCCTCGCTCGCTGGGAATGGGAGCAGGGTCGGCCCGTTGTAGCGATGGATTTGATCGAAGCCGTTCAGAGTAAAAATCTGAACGCGAAGGATCGGAGGGCTTTTGCTCGCCTTCGATTTAGGATGACGGATGATCCCGTGGATCAGTTGCTTTTCTTGTCGGACTTGCGTCAACAGTGGGCTGAAGAGGTTTCTTCTCAGCAGGATCAGGAGGCTGCATCCGCCTCGCTTAAAGAGGCGGAGTCTGAACTGAACGCGGTTGAGACTGAAATCGACGGCCTGCTTGCGTCCATGACATGGGATCAGCTGTCCCTTGCAGCACAAGCCCTTGGACGAGAGATTCCAGCCGGCCGAATCCAGTTGATTATGGTTTGGCGAGAAATGGTCGGAGGCCAGTTGGATCAGGCGCGAACACGATTGTCAGAGGTTGAGGACTACTCGTTGACCCAAGGCGACACGGAACGTTTGGCTAATCTTCAGCAGCGCCTTCAGGGGGATTCTCCCGTCTTTGTCGACTTGGTTCCGAGTTTCGAAGAGGCCTTGAGACAAACTTGGCCGGATTTAGAAGATGCCCAGGGAACAATAGGCGTGGTTCTGCCTCTATCGGGTCGTTATGCGCCGTTTGGTCAGGAAGTCCTGCAAGGTATTCTCCAAGCCTCATATGTCTTTAAGGACAGTGAAGAAGTGTTGGATCAGCCTGGGCAGACAGCCCTGGGCGAACCCTCTCCGCCGAGATCCACCGTCCAGTCGATTTATCCCAGTGCTGAGAATCCGGTGGTGGGTTCGAGTGGAACCTCTGCATCATTAGTGTCTTCAGATGACTCGCCCGGGATTCGGATTCTCGTGCGAGATTCTGAAGGAAATCCCGATCGTGCCGCCGAAGCCGTGCGAGAACTCGCTGAAGATGATCGCTTGATGGCTGTGATTGGGCCTATCTTTTCTGCAGAGTCTGATGCCGCCGCCCGCGAAGCCGAGCGCCTAGAGGTTCCTTTGCTCTCACTTTCGAATCGGTTGACAATTTCAGATGAAAAGAAATGGGTTTTCCGTCTAAGAATGACGCCGGAGGACGAAGTCTCTTCTCTCGTGGACTATGCGGTAGACCAGATGGGGCTCAATCGTTTCGCCATTCTGTACCCGACCAATCGATATGGGCGTGGCATGCGGAAGATCTATTGGGACTCTGTGCTTGCTCGAGGCGGGCAGATTGTCGCCGTGGCGGGATATGAACCAAACTCTATGGACTTTAATGATTCCATTCGTACCTTAGTGGGATACGACTTGCTGACGCCCAGCGAGCAAGTTGCCCTTGAAGAGAGATCGAAGGCGATGAGGCGAGGGCGAAGGCTTGAACCAGAGCAGGCGGGGCAGTTGCGTGAAATCTTGTATTCTCAACTGGGTCCGGAACAGCAACCGCTTCCTCCTTTGGTGGACTTCGAGGCTCTTTTTATCCCTGATGCCCATGGGAAAATCCAGCTGATCGCTCCCCAACTTGCTTTTCATGAAGTGAAGGGCGTACAACTTTTGGGGTCGAGCCAGTGGAATGATCCGGAGTTGGTGAAGATCGGTCGAGGGCACGTTCGAGGGGCCTTGATTTCTTCTAGCTTTGACATCAACAGTCGTGTCGAACCCGTTCAGGATTTTGTAGAGGGTTATCGCGCTGAGTTCGGGACTGACCCTGATGAGTTTTCATCGGGTGGTTATGATGCGATGCGCCTCGTTCTCACTCAACTGGTTTCGGGTCGGGAATCGCGCCAAGAGGTGCGCGACGGACTCCTGCTCACCTATGGGTATCCGGGCGCTTCAGGCGTGACCACTATTCAGCCGGATGGCAATGCGCGGAAAAGGCCCTTTATGCTCCAAGTGAAGAATAGGCGCCTTCAGGCAGTCGACTGAGTAGAAGTCCCCCCATGGGCCCTCTGGGACGTATAAGTTCGCTTTCATACCTGTCCGAAATCGCTCAGACCTAAAGTGAGGCCTCATCCTGGACGAAACGTCAGGTATGTCAGACTTGATTTCTTTTGAGACTCTTATTCCGAATGAACTGCCGGTTCTTCCTCTCCGAGAACTGGTCGTTTTTCCCTACATGGCTCTTCCTGTGATCGTGGCTCGCGAGGCTTCTGTCGCTGCGGTCGAAGATGCTTTGGCGGCCGATCGGCTGATTCTTTTGGTCACCCAGCGTGATCCCGAGATGCTTCAGCCTGGACCTGAAGATCTTTACAGCGTCGGAACGGTCGTGAGCATCACGGGACGTTCTCGATTGCCGGATGGACGAATCAAGATTCTGGTTCAAGGTGTCGCCAAAGCGCGCATCGAATCTGTGATCGATCAAGATGGAACCTTGTGGGTCGAGGCGAGAGCTTTGCCCGATGATGAAGACATGGCCGAATGGAGCGTTGAATCGGAGGCTCTCGTTCGTATGGTGAGGAGTCGCGTCGAGGAACTTTTACCGCTCAAAAATCTTCCGCCAGAAGTGCTTTCGTCGACGGCACACATTGATAAAGCAGGGCGTCTAGCGGACACGGTGGCTTCCAATATACGGTTGCGAAATTCTGAAGCTCAGGAAGTTCTTGAGATCATCGATCCCTTGGTTCGACTTCGTCGTGTGGATGCATTTATACGTCGAGAACTGGAGGTGTCTTCCGTCCAAGCAGAGATTCAGACTCAAGCACGCGACGAAATAAATCGAAATCAGAGAGAAAATTTTTTGCGCGAGCAGCTTCGTGTGATTCAGAATGAACTGGGCGAAACAGACGTTCGAGGCGATGAAAGTGAGGAATTCAGAAAAAAAATCGAGGCTGCAGGGATGCCCTCAGAAAGCTTTGAGGAATCGACTCGCCAACTTAAAAGACTTGAAAGAATGCACCCCGATGGTCCCGAGGCTCAGGTCGTTCGTAACTATTTAGATTGGATGGTTTCTCTTCCCTGGTCAAAGGGGTCGAAAGATCAGCTGGAAATCGCTGAAGCTCGAAAAGTACTTGATGGTGACCACGCTCATTTGGATCTTGTAAAAGATCGCATACTTGAATTTCTGAGTGTTCGTAAATTACGCGCGGACAGCCGTGGCCCCATTCTCTGTCTGTCGGGTCCGCCAGGGGTAGGCAAAACCTCCCTGGGTCGCTCGATCGCAAAGGCTATGGGGCGTGAGTTTGTGCGAATTTCTCTCGGTGGCGTTCGGGATGAAGCAGAGCTTCGAGGACATAGACGAACCTATGTGGGAGCCATGCCGGGTCGTGTCATTCAGGCCATGAAAGAGGCCGGCACTCATAATCCTGTGATTGTTCTCGATGAAATTGATAAGCTGGGTGGCGATTTCAGAGGAGATCCTTCGGCCGCGTTGCTTGAGATTCTTGATCCAGAGCAGAATCAATCATTTAGCGATCACTTTTTAGGCACCTCCTTCGATCTCTCGCGTGTTTTATTCGTGGCTACCGCAAATCAGTTAGAGGCGATTCCCGGTCCCCTTCGAGACCGCATGGAGATCATCCGACTTCCTGGGTATACGCTCGAGGAGCGAGTCGAGATCGCACAGCGCTTTTTGATTCCAAGGCAGATCAAGGAAAATGGTCTGGAGCCAGATCAGATGAGTCTCTCTCAAGGGGCTGTTGAGGGTTTAGCCAGTGATTACAGTCATGAAGCCGGAGTTCGCGAACTCAATCGACAGGTGGCGGCGGTGTGCCGAAAGCTCGCGAGACGAAAGGCGGAAGGCGACTCGTCTAAGGTCGCGGTGGGGAGACGAAGCCTCAGCCGTTATTTAGGCTCCCCTCCCTTTGAACAGGATGTGTTAGGGCTCGAGGACGAAATTGGGGTTGCCAAAGGTCTCGCATGGACTCAGGCCGGCGGAGAATTGATTCCCGTTGAGGCCACACTGATGGCCGGCAGTGGCCTCACGCTGACGGGGCAATTGGGAGATGTGATGAAGGAATCCGCTCAAACGGCTCTTTCTTACATCCGGTCGATTTTGCCCCAGCTGGCTCAAAAAACAGATGATATTTTTTCAGAGGGAGAGGTGCATATCCATGTTCCAGCGGGTGCCACTCCAAAAGATGGACCCTCGGCAGGTGTGACTATGGCCGTGGCCTTGGCCTCTGTGGCCACGGGAATCCCAGTGCGAGGAGACATCGCGATGACGGGCGAGATTACGTTACGGGGTCGTGTCCTTCCGGTGGGAGGGGTCAGAGAAAAATCTTTGGCGGCTCTTCGATTGGGCGTCACGGACATTATCGTGCCCCGTCAATGCATGAAGGAAGTGGATGAGATTCCGAAAGATCTACGCAAACGCTTGAACTTCATTCCCGTCACGCATATGCGAGAGGTCTTAAAGGTCGCTTTTTTGACTCCACTCGTTTGGAAAGAGTCAAGGACTCCCGTGACCTCTCCGTCGCAGACGACATCCTATGCGACTTTCAAGCCTTCTCGGAATTGACTCTTTTTCGCTGAATGTTTGTGAAGGCTTTGAGGGCCAATCAGGCTCGCTGAACGTGTGTTAAGTCGCGCGTGAGGCTCTTGATGTTGCGCCCTGTGTTTTTTAAGCAAGGCCGTCTATTGTGGAAGCATGCGTCGTCTTTCTGATCTGGGTGAGCGAGAACTGATCCGCAGGATTGCCCGTGCCTCCGGGCCGGGAGAGGGGAGCGATGTCATTCTTGGCATCGGCGATGACGCGGCCATTCTGAGAACACGTCCGAAAGAAGATTTCGTGACGAGCACTGACGCACTCGTGGAGAATGTTCATTTTCGCTGGTCGACTCAGACCCCTCAGTACATAGGTCGACGGGCTTTGATCGCGAATCTCTCTGACTTGGCGGCCATGGGGGCTCGACCCATTGGCTTTGTCCTGGCTTTGTCTGCCCCCCCGGACCTTTCGCTTTCGCGATTCGATGGCTTGTTCGCTGGACTTCTACGAGAGGCTCGTTCGTTTGACTGTCCGCTGATTGGCGGAAACCTCGCTCGTTCCAATCAAACGGTCCTTTCGATTACGATTTTTGGAGCGGTCTCCAAAGGGAATGCACTCAGGCGGGATCAATTGCGGGCTGGAGACGCTCTTTACGTGACGGGCACTCTCGGGGGGGCTGCTCTTGCACTCGCTCGCTCAGAGCAATTGGGGACTTCGTTACGACGCCTGCCGGTTCCTCGGATAGGCGCGGCGAGAGCGCTGAGCCTTCTCAAGGGACGGGGGGCGTGCATCGACATTTCAGATGGACTCGTCCCTGACCTCCAGCACATTCTTTCAGCCAGTGGAGTGGGGGCTGACCTGTGGTCTGAGCGTGTACCCACGACCTCCGGATTTTCTGCAGCGTGTCGTCATTTGCAACTCGACCCCAACCGATTGAGCCTAGCTGGAGGAGAGGACTACGAGTTGCTCTTCAGTCTGCGTAGAAGTGCATCGAAGCGAAACTCCCTTCGTGAGCTTTCGGACCGTCTGGGCATAGCTGTGACTCAAGTGGGCCAAGTGACGCGTGAAACCGGACTTCGCGGGGTTGTTTCCCTCGAAGGCTTTCGCCACTACTGACCAGAACAGGCTTCCTTCGTTCCGAAAGAATTTCGGAAATCTATCATTGTGCTCTCAAGTCGCGCGTAAAGCTCTTTGACGAAATGGCCGATGTGCATCAGGTAACGGCGCTTTGTCGTTGCTTGTGCCTCTTTTGATAGGTTCATCGAGAACTGGGGATGCGTGTCCCCCATACGGTGTTAGCCGCCTGAAGCCATGCGTGAGACGTGGCTCTTGAGGTTGTGAGGAGAGAGGCGGGTAAGTGGGTTTAAAGGGGAAACATGGCCGGTGTCTTGATCGTGGACGATGCGTCTTTCATGCGTCGCGTGATTCGAAAAATTCTTGAATCCGAGGGCTATGAAATTGTGGGTGAGGCCACTGACGGTTTGGAGGCGGTTGAACAATACGCTTTGCTTCGACCCGATCTGGTGACTATGGATATTGTGATGCCGAAGTGCTCAGGCATTAACGCGTTGGAGGCCATCATGCGAGAGGATCCCCGAGCTTGCATCGTCATCTGCAGCGCCCTTGGGCAAGAGGCTTTGGTTGAGGAGGCACTTAAAGCTGGAGCTCGAGATTTCATCGTGAAGCCTTTTAAACGAGACCAGGTCATATCCAGCCTTGGGCAGGCCCTTGCGCCGACGGGTTAATTCCATGTTCTCTGAGCACCGATCTGCGAGTTTGGCCAGACCAACTCTTCGAGGTCAACTTCTGGCTGTGAGATCTTTGGATGAGTCGGAAGCTTGAGCTCATTCTGGCCGAAAGGCAAGCTCTTGAGCATTTGATAAAGTACGGGGGTAAGCCCAGCGGACTTGACCGCTGGAAATTTTTCGTCGAGCCCGAAACGGTTGTGCGCTTGAACGAATTTTGGAAACCTCCTGAACATGACCGAAGATGGAATACAGAATTTACTGACCCGTGTTCAAGCGGGCGAGCTGTCGGTAGAGATCGCTCGGGAAGAACTTTCTCGGTTGCCGTTCGTTGAGACCAAGAGCGCCCGCGTGGACACCCACAGAGCGCTTCGTCAGGGCATTCCCGAAGTCATTTTTGGTCTGGGGAAGACCCCCGACCAGGTAAGCGAAGTGATCCGAGTTCTTCAAGCCGAAGGCCAGAATGTGCTGGTGACCCGGCTTGAGCCCGAAGCCGCGGAGGCCGTGCAGGCTCTTGTCGGTCCAGGGCATTACGAGCCATTGTCTCGTCTCTTCTACATGGGTGCGGAGGAGGTTGAGATTGTTGGCAAGGGAAAGATTGGAATCGTTTGCGCTGGCACAGCGGACCTTCCAGTCGCTTTGGAGGCGGAAGGCGTAGCCCGTCGGTTTGGGAATGAAGTCGACGTGATCAAGGACGTGGGTGTCGCTGGTATTCATCGACTGCTGGCTTGCCAAGATAGGCTCCGTGAAGCGCGGGTTCTGATTGTGGTGGCTGGGATGGAGGGAGCACTTCCGTCTGTTGTTGGAGGGATGGTCGATAAGCCCGTGATTGCCGTTCCGACGAGCATCGGGTACGGCGCTTCGATGGGTGGGTTAGCGGCTCTTTTGGGCATGCTGACGAGCTGTGTCTCAAATGTGACTGTGGTGAATATCGATAATGGTTTTGGAGCCGCTTATGCCGCGACGCTCATCAACCGTCTCTAGTCGCTTGGGTGAATCGCCACAAAAGATCTTGCACTTAGATCTTTTTTCTGGGATTGCGGGCAACATGTTCGTTTCTGCTTTGATTGATCTGGGCTTGTCTCGGAAAGATCTAGAAAATGATCTGGCCGGTCTTGAGCTCCCCCATACTTTAAAAATTAGTCGAGTACGCCGAGCCGCGCTGTCTGCGAGGTATCTTCGCGTACAGTTGCCTGGTGAGAAGCGCTCCTCGAGAAAGCACGCCGCGAAGCATGACCATGGACCCCATGGGTCTCACTCGAAAGCGTCGGGAGGCAGAAGTTACTTCGAAATTGTCGAGCTTCTTGAGGTTGCGGAGCTCAGCGATCCGGTTCGCCATCGAGCGCTGGCGATTTTTAAATCTCTGGCTGTGGCGGAAGCGAAGGTACACGGAGTGTCGTTGGCAGAGGTTCATTTTCACGAAGTAGGCGCTGTGGATGCGATTGTCGATGTGACAGCCGCGGCGATTGGGCTCCATCGACTTGGCGTCGACCGAGTCACGGCCAGTGCGGTGGCCTTAGGCGAAGGGACCGTGGATACGGCTCATGGATTATTGCCTATCCCAGCCCCGGCGACGCTTGAGCTTCTCAAAGGAATCCCGACGGTCCCCGCTCACGTGAAGTGGGAAACCGTTACGCCGACGGGGGCTGCGATTTTGAGAACGGTTGCGGACCACTTTGGAGCTATGCCGGCTATGACCATCGACGCGGTTGGCCTCGGAGCTGGAAATGACCGTCCAGGTCCCATGCCTAACGTGCTTAGAGCGGTCATGGGGCATTCCAATGACGGTCTTGCTCAAGATCGTGTTTCAGTCCTTGAGGCCAACTTAGATGATTTAGTCCCTGAGCATTTTGATTATGTGATGGAGAAGTTGCTGGGAGCGGGTGCGCTTGATGTGTCCCTACAACATCTTCAGACAAAAAAGAACCGACCTGGATTCTTAGTGAGAGTGATTACTCAGACCCATAAGGCGAGGTCCTTGGCGGATATTCTCTTCGTCGAGTCGGGCACTTTAGGTGTTCGAGTTCAAGAGTGGCAGCGTTGGATCTTGGCCAGAGAAGTCATCTCTGTAAAAACGAATTACGGACGCATACGCGTCAAGCGAGTGCGTGGAGTAGACGGGCAAATTTCTGTTTCCGCAGAATATGACGACTGCAAGAGGGCTGCATTAAAAGCCGATGTTCCGTTGCGAGAGGTGGTGCTGTCAGCAGAGTTGGCGGCGCAGGAGTTGCCAGAGTGAGTCCAGTGGATGAGAACGCTTTTGACTTCGCGCCGAAAACGGAGACAGGAGGAGCGGCGCTGTGTATTCATGGCTTGACGGGTACGCCCTATGAAGTCCGATGTCTAGGGGAGGCACTCGTTGGTCAAGGAATTCGTGCAGTGGGTCCCCTGCTCCCCGGTCACGGATCGCGGCCCGAAGAACTCTCCACGATCTCGTGGGAAGACTGGGTTGGAGCCGTTCATCTGAATTATGAAAACCTGCGCGCAAACTACGATCACGTTGTTGTTATCGGACTGTCGCTGGGAGGGCTTCTTTCGCTGGAGTTAGCCTCTAGTGAGGCGGTGGACGGACTCGTTGTGATCGGGGCACCTCTCTCTTTGAAAAAACCAATTCCGCAATTGGTGGGCCTAGTGAAGTATTTTGTAAAATCCATTAAGAAAACAGATGGGTCGGATATCCAAGATTCACAGGCAAGGTTGCAGCACCCCGGATATAAGATCATGCCTCTGGGCGGCGTTCACCAATTGGTGCTTTTGCAAAAGAAGGTTCGCTCGGACCTGAGCAAGATTACAGCTCCGGCTCTCGTGGCCCACGGTCGGCTAGACCGAACGGCGGATCCACGAGATGCGAAGCTTATCTACGATGGCCTGGGGTCTGAGCACAAGGAATTGTACTACTGCGAAAAATCGGGTCATGTTGTGACAGTCGATCATGGTGGGCCCGAGTTGTCCAATCGAGTGGCTGATTTTGTGACTGGCCTTCGGCTCGAGGTCGGTTGACGTTGGCGATAGGCCTCGGCGGGCATGCTGCTACGTTTAAGTCATGATTCGAGAAGTATAAATTTTCCTACAGGACGAAGGTTGGAGCTCGAATCGCCAAATCGAGAGGGAGAGTTGAACGATGACGAGACCGGCGGGTGGTTTAGAAGGTCAGGCTATTCTGGTGACGGGCGGAGGAACCGGGATTGGAGCCGCTTGTGCAAAAGCTCTGGTTGCTGATGGTGCGGCGGTGACGATTTGCGGTCGCCGCAATGAAGCCCTTGAGGCTGCGGCTGAACGCATTGGAGCGGTGGCCGATTGCGGGGGGACTATCCAGACGATCGTTGCGGACGTCACAGACGAAGAGAGTATGGCGGCCGCGGTGAAGAAGGCGCTGGAGCCGACAGGCCGGCTCAATGGGTGCGTGGCGAATGCGGGAGGAGGTGGCGGAATGGGTCCTTACCATGTTTTAGACACAGCCGAATTCCTTCGTGTTTTAAACCTCAATGTGCTGGGCACGATGTTGAGCGTGAAGCTTAGCGTGCCGCATATGGTGGAAGCCGGCGGAGGTTCCTTTGTCGGGATGTCTTCAATCGCGGGACACGTCCCACACGCGTATTTCGGGGCCTATTGCGTAGGCAAGGCCGGCATCGAGGAGATGATGCGAAATGCTGCAAATGAATT
>NZHD01000012.1 GCA_002691205.1 Deltaproteobacteria bacterium | reverse complement strand
GTCCCGATCGCGAGCTCTCGGCAGTACGGGCCTGGGCCTCGCAATCGTGCGCCATCTGGTCAATTCCATGGGAGGCCAGATCGATCTGCAGAGTGAAGTTGGCCAGGGCACCGCGATCACGATTACCCTCGCTAGCTCGAACGTGGAAAGTACCGTCCAGGAAGAGCGCCCGCCCCCAGCCTGATCGAGGCTGCAGGGATGTCTCCATCCATACAGGCCCAGTAGGAGCTAGCGTCCCACTGGAATTCAGACTCAACCAAAGCAATGTCACAGAAGAGAGGCACCATGGATCTGGGGATCGAGGGAAAAACGGCTGCCATCGGTGGCTCGACATCAGGGCTGGGCTTGGCGACGGCACGCGCCTTGATCGCAGCGGGCGTTCGCGTCGCCATCTGCGGTCGAGACCCGGAACGTCTCGACAAGGCGACGCAGGACCTCGGCCCGAACGCGTATCCGATCCAGGCGGACCTGTCCGAGACCGTCCAGGCCGTGGGCTTTATCGAAGAGGCGCAAGGCATTCTGGGAAGCATCGACATCCTCGTTCCCAACGCAGGCGGGCCCCCACCGGGCGACTTCGCATCCACAGCGATCGAAGCCTACGACCCTGCCCTTCAACTCAACCTCCTCTCCGTAGTCGCGCTGTGCAAAGCCGCCGTCCCGGCCATGCAGAGCCGGGGCTGGGGACGGGTGCTCGCCATCACCTCGTCGTCCGTCAGACAGCCGATCAATCAGCTGATCCTCTCCAATACGGCCCGCGCCGGAGCCACCGGCTTCTTGAAAACCCTGGCCACGCAGGTCGCACCGGATGGCGTCACGGTCAACTCGATTCAACCGGGGCTGCATGCCACGCCCCGGCTCGAATCCCTCTACGGAGGCAACCTGGAAGCCGCTGCCAAATTGGCCCCCACCGGCACCGTGGGCGACCCCGAGGACTTCGGACGAATCGCCGCCTTCCTCTGCTCGGTTCACACGCGCTTCCTGACGGGTGCAGCGATTCCGGTGGAAGGCGGGGTCTACCCCGGCCTTCTCTAGCTCGCCAGAGACGCGTCGGTCTCGCCCGCGCGAGCTCTTTCTTCGAGCGCATCCACATCGATGAATCCATCTCGCGAATACCCACATGCCTTCTCGGGGGCGCCCAGAAGAACCCGGGCATGTTCGCGATCCACCGTATCCGTACTCAGATAATCGGGAAGTCGAATGGCCGCGAGCAAGACTTCCTGGCCCTCCTTCATGGATTCCTGCGCGCGCTCCACGGCCCCAAGGCAAAGCAAAGAGGCGCCGAGTTCAATCCGGTAGTCGACCCGAACCGGCGCTGCCTCCACCGCGCGCCGGGCGTAGCGAACGGATTTGGCCTTATCTCCGCGCACACCCATAAAAACCCGAAGCCACCACCAATCCGGTACGATTCGATAGAAGACTGAAGCTGCATAGTAGAGATTACCCAGCGTCGAATTGCCCACATTGTCGCGATGGGATGGCTGCAATTCGATCCCCCGGCTCAAGAGACGGTTCATCTCACGGGCATCCGCGACCGCAGACAAGAGACCGCGCGTCGTCGCCTGTCGCCCGAGCGAGACAAACTTCCACAACATACACGGAGCACAATCCGGGTTCGTAGCCAATCCACGATCGGCCCACTGACCCGCCAACTGAAAATAAACAAGCCGCTCTGAGCTGGCCTCCACCGGCAACTCTTCGCCGTGCCGCCAATAATTCCGCGAGATGCGCCAGTAGGTGTAAGAATCCTCGGGAGCCCGTATCACCACGGCTTCATACTCTCTCGCCGATTCGAGAAAAAGTTCTCTGCGCTCAAACCCAGAGCCTTTGATCCAAAAGGGGCGAAGCGAAGCCCCGGAAAGAGCGACGGGGATACCCATGAGTTCAAGCTCATCCATGGCCTCGATGGGTTCAACTCGTTCGAGGTCATCAACCGCCATCGAAGCGGACTCCTCACCCCCTGAAGCAATGGGCGCGAAGAGGACAAGAGCTAAAAAGAAACCGATAACGAGCCTGTGAGCCCTAGCCTTAGAATCATTTTCTGCTGGAACATCCTTAAGCGGTCTCATCACATCACGCTTTCTGCCGGTCCTCAAGGGAACAAGCTCGCCGATATAAGTGAGTCGCCTCAATCCTCCATGAAGTGACGCATGGATTAAAAAATCAACGAAGTTCCGCTGCCATTAAAACCAGCAGAGCAGGAATCCGCTTGTAGGGGCACAAAAGCTCAAGAGCGCTCTCCTCAAATGGAGCGGCAGGAGACGCGAGAGAATCAGTCTAAAATCGGTTTAGCCCTCTAGGGCTCGACTAACGATCTCAAAAACAGGTTTTGAAAGGTCCTTCAGCGCAGCAATGCTTTCGAGTTCGGAGCGCATCAGCGACTGCCTTGAGGAATCAAACCTTCGCCATGGATTAAAAATGGAAACCATTCGAGCGGCCACTTGCGGGTTCAACTGATTCAATTCCGAAACGATCTGGCCCAAAAAAGCATACCCAGCGCCGTCGGCCGCATGAAACCTCACCTGATTGCCCGCACAGAAGCTTCCCACGAGAGAGCGTAAACGGTTCGGATTGCGGAGACTGAAATCGGGGTGCTCAGCCAATGCCAAAACAGAATCCAAAGTGTTTTCTCGTGAACACAGAGCCTGAATGCTGAACCACTTATCAAGCACCAATGGATTGGTTTTCCAGCGATCATAAAAGTTGAGCAAACCCTGCTCTCGGAGGGGAGAATCCGTCTCAAGAAGAAGAGTCAGAGCGGCTTGTGCATCGGTCATATTGTCGGCCTGATCCAATTGCGTCCAGACTCGGTCTATCGCCTGCTCGGATCCCGCCGCAACCGCATACCCCAATAAGCAATTGGAGAAGCGGCGACGATCAATGGCCTCTCGGTCCTGTCGATAAGGACCCACATCACGTGTTTCCGCCCAAAGGGATTCGATCTTTGAAAGGTGTTCGCGCCCCAGGGACTGACGCATGAACGCACAGGCCTCATGCAAGGCGTCGGGTTCAATTGTCTCCATTTCTTGGCCCAGCACCTTTTCGCTGGGTAAATTCAAAGCAAGAGTCTTGAGCGACCCATCGAGATCTGGGTCCGACAAAACGGCTTCAAAAGCCTCGCTGTAAAACGGGTCAAGAACCAACTCTTGGCCCTGAGCGGATCGGCCTGAGAGTTCTATCAATAATCGAGAAGCCAACTCTTGCCCCGCATCCCAGCGGTTAAAGGCATCCGTTTCATGCCTCATCAAAAATGCAAGCGTCTCAGGCTCGCGCGCGACTTTTAGACGAACGGGTGCCGAGAAGCCTCGAAGCAGCGACGGAATGGGGCGCTCAAGCACACCCTCAAACTGAAATTCTTGCTGAGCCTCAGTGAACTCTAAGATCCACTCATCCGCTTTTTCGGATTTCATGGAAGAATCTTCCAAAAGTCGAGCTGAAATCGAGTGACCACTTGAATCTAGGAGCGCCGTAGCCACCGGAATCGGCACAGGGGCTCGCCCGTCCTCCTCTTTCGAGTCCCCACCCAAGTCCGCATAGGACTGAGAAAATTTAAGGGTGTATACACCCGAATTCTCATCATACTCGTCAGACACATCCACCATGGGGGTTCCGGCCTGAGAATACCAGCGCCCAAACTGATCAAAATTTTGACCATTCGCATCAGCCATGGCGCTTCGAAAGTCATCGCACGTCACAGCATGACCATCGTGCCGCTCAAAATAAAGGTCCATTCCCTTCCGAAACCCGGACTGACCCACTAGGGCCTGATACATCCGAATCACTTCAGCGCCCTTCTCATAGACTGTGGTGGTGTAAAAATTATCCATGGCAATGTATGAATCTGGACGAATAGGATGAGCCATAGGGCCAGAGTCTTCGGAGAACTGGGCCGACCTCAGCTGTTGAACGCTTGAAATTCGCTCCACCGCAGCCGACCCCATGGTGGCGCTGAAGTTTTGATCTCGAAATACAGTCAAGCCTTCTTTCAGGGTGAGCTGAAACCAATCACGACACGTGACGCGGTTGCCCGTCCAGTTGTGGAAGTACTCATGCGCAACGACACTTTCAACGTTTGCATAATCCGCATCCGTTGCGGTCTCCGGATCGGCTAAAATATATTTTGAATTAAAAATATTGAGGCCTTTGTTCTCCATGGCGCCTGCGTTGAAATCATTTACGGCCACAATCATGAAGATGTCGAGGTCATACTCCAGTCCGTAAACCTCTTCATCCCAGCGCATGGAATGCTTCAAAGACTCCATAGCGTGCCCACAACGCTTAATGTTCTGAGGTTCCACCCAGATTTCAAGCGCCACCTCTCGCCCCCCCACGGTCTGGAATGTGTCGCGATGGCACTGCAGGTCACCGGCCACTAAGGCAAACAGATAACTGGGTTTCGGAAAGGGATCTTCCCAGCGTACGCGATGCCTTCCGTCGGAAAGCGCCTCAGCCGACACCCGATTCCCGTTTGACAACAAAATGGGACACGTCTCAGAGCTCGCTGTGATCGTCGTCGTATACCGAGCCATCACATCCGGGCGATCGAGAAACCACGTGATTCGTCGAAATCCCATGGCCTCACATTGAGTACAAAAATTGCCATTCGTGCGATACAGCCCCATCAACGTCGTATTTTGGTCGGGATAGATCAGGACCTGCGTCGTCAACTCAAAACGGGAGGGCACCTTCTCGATGGTCAGCGCCTCTGGCCCCACGTCGTAAGCGGACGGGGAAACCTCTGTACCGTCTATCCACAGCCCCTGATGTTCCAACTCCTCGCCATTTAGAACCAGCGGAGGGGGGTCCCCCACGAGATCAGCATTACGCCGAACCTCAAGCCGCGCCGTCACCCGCGTAGACTCGCTTCCTAGCTCAAATTCGAGATCCACGGCATCAATCCAGTAGTCGGGCTCTCGGTAATCCGCACGATAAACCGCGGTGGGCTTTTCGTCCTGCATGGGTGATCCTCCTCGCTCAGCTTGACTTGTATCAACGTACGAATCCATTTCAATCGGCGCAACCGACAAAGCCCTAAATCGGAGCTCAGTCTAAACGAAAAGAGATTTACTCTTTCCAGGGAACCCGAAATCAACTACTTCTAAGCTTCATTCCAAAATTCGCGCGATTGGGGTTCCGGCGATTTGAATACACGGCTCTCTGCTCTTCTGCTTATCTTGATCTTTCACCTCGTTGGGTCCGGGTGCACTCATCCGGCAAAGCAAACAAGGCCCTCCCAGCTGCGTGTGGGACTCAGCCTTCAACATCCCCCTATGGCCTTCACTGAGAACAATCGACTTGAGGGAATTGAACCCGATTTAGCCCGTCTCGCCGCCCGGTCCCTTGACCGCCGCATCCAATTCGTCGTCCTTAAGCCCGAAGAACTGATTCCTGCTCTTAAACGCAGGGATCTCGACGTCATCGTGGATGGTTTAGCCCTGACTGAATCAACCGATGAGGGCCTCCTTATGACGCACCCGTACTTTCAATCGGGCCAGCGCCTCGCCGTTCTCGATCGCGACTACGAATATCAAGACCGTTCAGCCCCTCTGCTTCTGCTCAATTCACGTGTAGGCTACATCCGAAAGAGCGCCGGGGAGAAGTACGTAAAAGAACACCTCACACCGCATCAAACCAAGACATACAGCTTCCACTCTACCGATGAGGCCGCACGAAGCCTCCGTTCGGGACGGATCGACTTTCTCATCGATGAAGGTCCTAAGATCTGGTGGCTAACCCAAAAGTCCGGCGAGTCTGAAATTATCGTCCTGCCGAAAACGCTCACCCGCGTAGACCTATCCTGGGCTGTCGCTCCGGGAAACAGCGGGCTCCAAAGCGAACTCAATACGCTCATCGATCAATGGCGAACCACTAATGAATTGGGACGCATCATCGAGAAATGGGTGCCTTCGTCCAGTTTTAGAGAGACGTTTCGGTCAGGCCGCCACCGCGCGACGGTCAGCGGATTGAATCGCCGCTGAACTCACTCGAACTATCCGCGTATCACCAAACGGGGTCCCCATGCCCGAGTTGAGCACAAGAGCCACTGCCAACTCGCGCTCCGGATCAACCCAAGCACCCGAGCCGCCCAGTCCAAAATGTCCAAAGGCCTCTGGTGCATCTGCCCCGACCACCGCGACGCGGTGGTAGCCTAGCCTCCACTGCATCGAAACGGGAATCACTCGCCCCGGAGAGTCATTCTGAATCCGACTCGCTCTTTTAAGGGTTCGACCGGACAGCAACTGAGAGTCATCCCGGTCCCGCCCCGTTGAAAGCGCCGAATAGAGTTTCGCTAAGGAACGAGCATTGAAGAAGCCCCCGAGTGCAGGAATAGCCGTTTCCGCGCTGGAAAATGAATTCCAGTCTAAACTCTCGAATCCGTGGGGCAGAAGAGCGCGCTCCACCTCTTCACTGCAGGCGTGCCCGCGCGTGAGTCCCAAAGCGTCGCGAAGGACTTGGCGACGTTTGGCTGTTCTCCCCAGCGTACAAGTTGACGATTCATCGACTTTCTCAATCACTCGTGCACAGCGCTTCTGCTCTTCTTCGGGCATACCCATATAAAGACCATCGAGTCCGAGCGGCTGGGCCAACTCGGTCTGGATTTGTGTCCGCAGATCGCTGCCTCCGATTCTTTCCACCAACTCTCCCACCAACCAACCGAAGGTCAAACCGTGATAAGCCGGAGCCCGATCTTCAGAAACGGCCGGAGCCTGTTTCTCCAAGACCTCGATCATCCGATCCCAGTCCAGCATCTCTTCTGCATGCTCAATCATGTCGCCGATCCGATGAAGACCCGCTTCGTGGCAAAGGATCTCCCTCAGAGTCAAAGCCCCCTTGCCTTGCTGAGCAAATGCCGGCCAGTACCGCGCCACAGGGTCGTCATAATCCGCATAGCCCCGGTCCACCCATAAGTGAAGAAGAGTGGAGAGCACACCCTTGGTGGTGGACCACGAAAGAGCCAATGTCTCTGCCTGCCAGGGCGCCCCATTCTCATCGAGGGTGCCGGCCCAAATATCCGCCACACATTCGCCTCGGTGATAAACACACACTGCCGCTCCGCCCTGCCCCCGTTTGGGCAAAACTCGACGAAGGCTTCGAACGACGTCCTGAAAATCAGGATGTATGTCCCCAAAAAAAATTTCTCGGTCCATTTCACTTTTGGCCACGGTTCGCTCCCGACGTTCCTTCGGGATCCACGTATTCCCGAAGCCAAGAGGACCCCTGTAAGCGGAATCCCTTTAAGTTCTCATCGGAGAAGGAAATGGTTGGCTTGAGAAACCGCTCACAGAAAGCAAACGTTTAACCGTAGGTAAAACCCTTCAGGGAAGAAGGCGGAGTCGCTAAAATCATCCCCTTCGATCCCGGTGCTCTGACATAGGAACCTGAGTTCGCCCAGCGCCAAGCTCTTGACGCTACAACATCTCGCCTAAGAATTTTCAAGAAGCGACTCAAAGAAATCGGTCATCGCTTCCAATTGATCTAATTCGACGTACTCGGTTGAAGTATGCGCCCGCAGAATCGACCCCGGCCCCAGCACGACGCCCGGTAAACCGGACTGCTCAAAAACGCCCGCATCCGTCCCGAAAGCCACAGTCCCTGTAGCCGAACTCAATCCTGCAGCTTCCATGGCCCGACGACACTGAGAAACACAAGCATGATCGGCCGCCGTCGAAAGCGGCGGCTTGCCCATCACGCAGGCCACCAAGTCAACATCGTCCCAAACACGGGCCGCTTGCAAAGCCTCCTCCACTTCCGTTCGAACCTTTTCAAGGGTCTCCCCAGGCAGCATCCGACGGTCGGCCACAAGAAAGCCGTGGTCAGGCACAATGTTCGGAGCCTGCCCTCCTCCCATTTGCCCCACCGAAATCGTGCCTGGACCGAGTTGCGGGTCGGGTTCAACCCCGAGGCGCCGATGAAGATCTTCTAATGCGAGGGCCGCACGGCTTAACGTCAAGAGGGCATTTCGACCCTCTGAAGGGTTCGATGAATGACAGGATCGGCCTTTGGCATGTAGGCGAATCAAGGCCACCCCTTTATGCCGGTGCACCACTTTCATCTCGGTGGGCTCTGTCGCTAAAACCCAGTCCGGGCGAGAAGATCCAAGAGCCGCCAACACATCCTTTACGCCTTGGCTCCCAAGTTCTTCATCGGATTCGCCAACCAGTATGAGGTTGCGCTTGAGGGTTCCCTTCTTCAGCACCCGCTCAAGCGAGGCGACCAGAGCGGCCATACCGCCCTTCGTATCGCACGAACCTCGCCCCGAGAGTTGGCCATTGGAGACCACAGGATCAAAAGGGGGAATATCCATCCCGTCCACGGGCACTGTATCGATATGCGAAGCGACCATGATCGTCTCTGCATCGGTTCGGCCGGAAGATACATGGGCCACCAAACTCGGCCGGTCCGAGGTCCCCACGACTTCAGCATCGATGCCCAACTGGCGCATCTCCTCTTCAAGGTGAGCCACCATCCGCGCCTCCCCCACCCATTCAGCGGGTTGGTCCGTGCGTCCCATGGGATTGATCGACGGGATCGCCACATAGTCCTGAAGCCTTTTTTGTGCGCTGGAAGCCATCACGCAAAGGTAGCCCGGAAGCTTATTTTGTTCTCAAATCAAACTTAAATCATTCCCCTGGGGAAAAAGAGAGAACCTTTGAGCGTATTTTCACATCCCAGTGCGTATGTGATAAAAATAGACATACGGACTCGGATGTAATTTGCTTTTCCAGGAATATCTCTTCCATGATAGAACATCTTAAATATATGATGTGTCATATATAAGATTCTCAATCATATATGTAACGTGCTCCTTCAATCGAAAGACAAGACCAACCACTGTTCAACCACCTGGCCCTGTACCTACTGGGACCCAGAAATCAATGCCGCACGAAAGCCAATTCAATGAGAGGAAAGAATGTGGACCAAGCAGTCGACCGTGTCGCGGAGAAAGTGAAGCGATGGAGAATGGAATCGGGTTTGAGCTTACAAGAGGTGGCCAATCGGTCGGGCGTTTCACCGAGTACGATTCACAAAATAGAACATCGTCACACAGTGCCTACCATCGCAGTGGTTCTTAAATTAGTGGACGGTCTCGGAAAAAATGCTGCAGATCTTTTTGATGAAATACGGCGCGAACATTCTGCCACCCATGTGCGCAGAAGCGAGCAAGCCGAGGTGAAAGGCAACAGCGGTGCGCGTCTAAAAACCCTCGCGGGCGAAAAAGACTTTGGTTCAATGGGAATTTGGCGTGTCGTCCAGCCCCCGGGTACAGAGGTCGCCTGTGAACCGCCCCGACCGGACGACGGTGAAATCATTATCTACCTCGAGGAAGGTCAACTCAAGGTGGAAATAGACGATTTGAATTACACCCTGGAAGCCGGAGATAGCCTTCACTTTGAGTCTCCGTATTCCTATCGATGGCAAAACAACAGCGCCTTGCCTGCTGTCGCCCTGGTGATGTCAAGCACATGCGACTCCATCCAGCCGATGCTGTCTGCTCAAATGGGCTTGCCTGCCCCACTGCCCCCTCAGCCAAGCCGAGAAAACTCTGTCTCACGGCCTGACTTGGGGCATACCTCGCCCCCAGGCTACTGACGTACGTAGATTGCTGCTCCTGACCGAGGTCGACTCGAGAAATAAAGGGTCGTGCTCGGTCAGGGAGGCCTCTACGGCCGCGACTCTTCCCTGCTAGCTTTGTCACTATGGAACAGAGAAATCACGTTGAGGTCGAAAAGCTCAACCCCTATCTGATCTCTCTGTTTGCACTCTTGTCCTCTGCGACGGTATTCGAAGGCTTCGATGCCGCGATGCTCAGCTTTGCGGCGCCGGACGTTCGCCTAAGTCTCGGAATGAGTCTCGACGAGTGGGGATTCATATCCGGCCTCACTCGAATGGGCGTCCTGGCCTCTTTTTTCTTCATGCTCTCCGCAGACCGGTGGGGACGTCGGTCCATCATGATGGTGACCGTCGGTGGATTTGCCATCGCCAACGGGTTCACCGCCTTTGTGGAGACCAAAACCGAATTCGTCATCACTCAATTCTTTGCTCGGCTCTTTTTGACTGCAGAGTACGCTTTGGCCGTCATCATCATCGGCGAAGAGTATCCGACGAGACTCCGTGGCCGTGCCATCGCCATTCTCACGAGCCTGTCCACGGTAGGCGTCATGATTATGGCGAAGATACAGCCCTTTATCCTGTTGCCAGAGGGCGCGGAGGGGGGCTGGCTTCATGAAACAGGAATGCTGATGGTCCACTTCGGACAAAGCTTTCTCGGGCTCGAACAAGAAAGCAGCAATTGGCGAGCCCTCTACGCGCTGGGCGCTGTGCCTCTTATTCTGATCTTTGGCCTGCGAATGACTCTCCGGGAGACTCGACGCTTCGAGCTTGAAAAAGAAAAAAAAGAGGACCTCAGTCTTCACGTGGGATGGGCGGAGCACTGGAAAAATGCCAACCGCCCGTGGGAGCCGCGCTATCGAAAGAGAACCGCCATTGTCACTTTACTTTGGAACTGCACGCACTTAGTGACGGCGCCTTCGGTGGTCTACTGGGTTATCTATGCGCGAGAAGAGCTTGGGCTCACTACCTCTCAAGTGGGCGACATCGTCTTTTGGGGCTACGGGGGCGGTGTTGCAGGACACTTTGTGGCGGGCTGGCTCCTGGATCGAGTGGGTCGGCGCTTCGCATGCTCAGCATTCTATATCGTGGCGGCGATCTCCATCTATTGGCTCTATCACCACCCGACCCTCGTCGGTCAGTATTTCTGGATGACCGCCACCGTCTTTTCTTTTGCAGCCGCCATGACGGCCACGCACGTTTACGCGTCAGAACTCTTCCCCACCGAGATCAGAGCTACAGGATATGGCTGGACGACAAACTTTCTTGGACGAATCACAGAAATCGCAACCCCGATGATCAT
>NZHD01000011.1 GCA_002691205.1 Deltaproteobacteria bacterium | reverse complement strand
TTGTGATCGGCCTTAAAGTTATTCGGAATTTTCACTTCGGATTAGAAAAGATAAAACGAAGATCCGCCTCGACAGACTTGGAAAACGGAACATTTTTTTCTGTTATGAAAAATAGATAGTCGTATCGGGTTTTCTTTGTTTTATTTGCACAACGGTTCCGTTTAGCTCTTCCATAATGTTCCTTCCCCATGTTAGTTTTGACTCTGATTCTGCTCTCTTGGAAAAATTTCAGAATCACTTTAATGGCTCACGCCGGGAAGACTTATGGGGGGATTTTTTGATGCACGACGCGGACGTTGCCCGAAAGACAAAGTCGAGTTCGGGAAGCGGTGTGAAGTCCATTCAGAGTTCTCAGTCGCAGGCTCACTCCTGCGATGCTCAGAAGGCGTCGCTTCGCTTCTCGCCGATTCTCTTTATATGCGCCGTTCTTAGCCTGAGCGTTCTTTATTCTTCGGCCGCTTCGGCTGTCCCCGTTCAATACTCGGTAACCGGCGGGTCGGTCACTCTGGCTGTTTCAGTGGGGGGCGTCATCGTCGGGTCGAATGTGAGTCCTTTGACAACAGGTGCCTTCACGACGGATGACAGCGCACAGTCCCTCAACAACTTCGACATCACTCTAGATCCGAATATAGTCTTGAACTTATCCACTTCGTACGGCGGATATGACACGGTAACCATTGAGTCTGCGTCCCTGCAGTCCCAGGCCGGCTTCGCCTCTTCGGTAATCGCTTCGGCTGGGAGCAGTTATACGGTTCTTTCGTCGCCTCTCGCCGTGAATGGCTTGTGGGGCGGGTCAAGTACGAGCGGCGTGCCGGCAGCAGTCACGAACCAACCGATCACCTACCCGGTGCCAAGTATGACCGCAGTGGTCGGGGGAGCATCGATGATCTTTGTCAATGCAGTGATTTTGAATAGCCTCGACGGAACTCTTTTTGGCGAGGCCGAGGATTTGGTGGTGATCGCGAGTATCAATGTGGATTCGGCGATTGTGGTGCCCGAGCCCAGTACGGCCTTGCTCTTGCTGGTCGGTTTGGGACTTCTAGCGGTAAGAAAAAGCCGTTAGAGACTCGTTGAGATCTCAGTTCTCGGAGTGCGCCCCTTGGTAGTCGAGCTCTTCAAGTTGCTCTGAGACCTCCAAGCTTGACAGCCTGTCAGCGGATCGGTGAAGCCTGATAAAGGAAGCTTCGTTGAGAGCTTTTCTGAGGCCTTGCGCCGCTAGACCTTCGTCGCGAAGGGCGTGGATGAATTTCAGAGTCCGAAATGAGTCTAGGCTGTCTCGAAGGCGTTGATTGAGGGTGGACGCGGGGCCCTTGAAGGCTCGATCCGCTCGAAGGATGGATCCGCTCTTTTCAAGGGCGCTTAAAAGACGTGAAGCGTCGACTTCAGGTTCAGATTGAGCGTGGCGCCTGATCGAGTTGGAGAGATTCTTGGATTGAGCGGGGTCAGCCAGGCAAGCCGTCAAGGTCGCCTCCCAGGCTTTTAGATAGTTAAAAACAATTGGGTGATCCACTTTGAGTTCGTCTTGTGGCTCTCTGAGGTGTTTTTCGATGGCCGCTCCCGTTCCGAAGGGAACGCGATTTGAAGCGCGTGATGAGGGCTCAATTCGGGGACCTCCGAGTTGTTGAATGGAGCCCAGTTTGGCCAGTTTGTTCAGAAGGTAAAAGTCTTCGGCGGCCTCGCGACGCGGGAATCCCCGGACCTTGGCATAGGCGTTGGCATGAACGGCCATGGCGCTTCCAACGGTGTGAAAGTCATGGGTGGATTCGGCAAAACGTAGACCGAGAACGTAGTAACGTAGAGAGCTCTCGTAGTCCATTGCGAAGGAATGGGTGGTGGGACTTTGAGAGTCTTCTCGGTGACGAAAGGGGTAGAGGAGGGCGGTGGCGTGCTCTCGGGCTTGGCCGGAGGCTTGTGCAAAATACTGAGACGGCAGTCTTGTGTCCGCATCACTGCAATGAAGCCAAGGGGATTT
This sequence comes from Deltaproteobacteria bacterium, assembly GCA_002691205.1. Lineage (GTDB taxonomy): Bacteria > Myxococcota_A > UBA9160 > UBA9160 > UBA4427 > MED660. The sequence goes on along the minus strand of NZHD01000011.1, from coordinate 24,530 downwards.
GAGCGCCCCTAACTCCGCGACCGCAAGGAGGAAGTCGCATCCTATTTTTCGTGCGAGGCCCACACCTTGCTTCGGCGGAAGTGGGTTCTGGGTAGACCGATCGATCACGACCAGATGGCCGGAGGGATGCTTGTGGACATGGATGGAGGAGGTCAACGCTTGGCCCGTGCCGTAGTGCTGCTTGATCTCTTTGAGGGAGCGGAGGTTAGAGTCGAGGGTGTTTTGGGAAGCTCCCGTGCAGGCATTGATGACGGTGACTGTCAGGACAGGGCCTGTGGGTCCGGAAGGGATTCCGCGAAGAGCCCCAATGATATTTTGATCTTCGGCTTGGGCCGGAATGGCCAGTCCGTGGCTAAAGGGTCCATGCTGAAGAGCGACGACTTCAGCCGAGTTCGCTTCCACTTCGGCATAGGTGGCGAGGTACTTGGCTGTCGCTTTTTCACCTTGGGTAAAGGACGGACGGGGTCCCGCCTTCATAGCTAGAGACTCCTAATGAACCACAGCCCGAATGGGAAGAGCCTCTACAATTTGTGCTTCCCTTTGGAGCAGTTGTTCCTGACGCTCTGCGGCCTCGGTGGGGTTAAAATAGCGACGAGCAAGACGGTAGAAGAGGGCCCCGTGTTGAGATTCTGAGCGCGTGATTTCTTGGTAGAAGTCTTTAAGAGGACCTGGGGCGAGAGCGCTAGCCACCATGCCGAATCGTTCGCAGCCTCGGGATTCGATGATGCCGGCCACCAGCAGTCGATCAAGAAAGTAGAGTTCTTTGCCTTTTCTGATCTCACTCCTGAGAGCCTGGACGTAGAGGTCTTTTTCGGCGGGTCGCAGAACAAGCCCCTTGGCTTGTGTGAGCCAGAGCATTTGATGGAAATGCTCAAGCTCTTCGCGAGCCAAGATCATCATCTCTTGCACGAGGGTCGGGCGGTCGGGATAGTGATTGACGAGGGTAAGGGCCATGGCCGAGGCTTTTTGTTCACAGCTCGCGTGGTCCAGAAGGAAGGCATCAAAGTTGGCGAGGACGGCTTCAAGCCAGTCATTGGAGCTGGGTATTTTTAACTTCGGCACGTAGGTCTCCGAGCTTTTTGTCACGTATCCGTTTTAAAGAGGGTCTCGGGGAGAGTAGCGCGGAGTCGATTCCGCGACTTCCAGTCAGTCCAATAGGGGCTTCACGTTGGGGAGAGCTATCTGAGGTGTCTCGCATCGTGGCCAGACTTGATGCGGGTGGGAAGTAAAGGGATCAGAAAATTTAGGAGATTGGCTGATCAGCCTGACCGGGTGAGATCGCTCCGTTCGCCAAGTTTACCCTGAGAGACTTGGGCGATCCCCGAGAAGTTCCAACCAGCGCTTCGTGTTGGTCTGCGCCTCGGTGGGGCCTGATTTAACCCATGCGGCAAAGTCGGCGCATACATAGGCGGTAATGTCGGCCATACTGAAGTGATCGCCCGCGACATATTCTGAATTCCCGAGCCTTTGGTTGAGTGTTTCGAAGAATTCATTGGCGCGTGCAAGGCCGCGCTCGGCAAGTTCTGGGATCTGCGCATAGTCGGTGGGACCTGTTATGGCGCGCCCGATCATTCCCTTGGAACGGTTGCGGAGCGCATCGGCGATGGCCCAGAGGCCTTCAAGCTCTACTCGTGCGTTCCAATTGGCCACAAGTGCTTTTTCTTCGGCGCTTGTTCCAAGCAGTGGAGGTTCCGGGGTCAAGGCCTCCAGGTAGGCCGCGATGCCCGCGTTCTCCGTGAGGGCCGTTCCGTCGTCAAGTTCGAGGACCGGGACAGTGCATCTAGGATTGATACGCCGAAAATCGTCAGTGAGTTGTTCCCCTTTGCCTAGGTTGACCTCGATGCTTTCGATTTTAAGTCCTTTTTCCTGAATGAAGATGCGGGCTCGTCGGGGACTAGGGGCACTTTGGCAGTCGTAGAATTTCATTTACTATCCTTTTGTTTGGTTTGAGGCAGAGGATCAGGCCCAGCTTGAATTTCGGTGGCTGCAAGGTGAGCTAGATCATAGGCCGCTTTGTCGGCACAGGTGTAACCCAGAACACGTTTCTCTTGGCGCCTTCCCTTAGGTGAAAAAGAGCATGCAGGGCTGGAGTGAAGAGCTCCTAAGGTTTTCGCCTAACCTGCTCTAAGGCCTCGGTGCGCATATTCTGGCACGTTCTGGATCTCGTGGAGGTGAGGCCTGGTGGAGAATGTCTTTTTCAGCTTTCCGGGAGGCCCCGTTTCAAAATAGGGTTCATAAAACTTCTCGTTGGCTTATGTTCTCACCGGTCCAGTCACTGAAAGGGAGAAGTTATGAAGAAAATTGCGCAGGTTAGAGGTGAAATCGGGCATACGATTCTGGGTTTGATGAAGGCCGTCTTGACAGACGAAGGCAAGCTGCCGATGCATGAAATTCACGGATCCACCTTGCAGGCTATGGCGAGCCATTTGTTTCATCAGGAAGTGGACCCTGCGAAGCTTGAAACGAACTTTTCGGACTATGACCGGATTGAGGACTTAGAACTTCAAAAAGAAGTTCTTCATATGGGCGGGATTTTTCCGTATCTCGAAGAAGAGACCGTGGAGCAAAAAGCCTTGGCTCTCGTTCGGCTCGGTGAGCTTTGGGGCGTTCACGATAACGTTGTGAAAGGGGCCCTCGCTCTTTGTAAAGGGCACAAACGACTTCTTTACATGGACACTGCTCGTATGAATAAGTACGAGTTTGGGAGTACGGCAAGAACCACGATTAAGTTTTTGTTGGGCACCGTTCATCTCGATGGAAGTAAAAAGATTCTTGATCAGTATCACAGGTATGCCGAGTTGCCGGATCACACGCTGGGCCGGACGATGGTGCAGTATTACCAGGATAACGAGTTCCCTCTCCCAGGAACTCCCGGCGCTCCGTTTTCCAATGCATTAACACAGCACGATTTTCATCACGTCATGGCAGGCTATGATACGACTCCGCTTGGGGAGATTCTCGTGCAAGCCTTCGATCATGCGATTTCTCAGGGCGATGCGTCTGGAGCGATTGTGGGAGTGGTCGCTCAAATGCAAATTGGTCTCGTTTTTGATCCGTCTGTTCGCGCTTGGAAGGGGCAGTTCAATCCCGACCTTTTTTTTCGAGCGATGGAGCGAGGCCATGAAGCGAAGGTCGACTATCTCACGCCGGGATATGATATGGATCCTCTCATGGAGCAGCCTCTGGATGAGATCCGCGCTCGGTTCGGGATTTCTCCCGAGGGAAGGCTCGTGAATGGTCCGAAGGATCGATGGTGCGGAGAGATGGGGCCTGTCACAGAGCGGGAGAGCGGCGATATTGTCAAGCAGAAGGGTTTGAATTTCGACTAACGATCCTCTGATGGCCGATTTTGAGGGCGTTCATGTTTCGGTGTCGGTGGAGTGGCTGAGCGGACCTCGAACAAGACTTTGGGGCATCTAAAGTGAGTGAGTTGATTGAAGAATCTCTGGGTCGGGTGAGGCTAGTCACGCTGAACCGTCCCAAGCAGTTAAATGCTTTTACCGGTGAGCAGTACGAGCGACTGGCTGACTGCTTCAAGCGGTGGCGAGCCGATGATTCTGTCTCAGTTGTTGTGATTACGGGGGCAGGGCGTGCCTTTTCGTCGGGCGACGATTTGTCGCTGCAGGAAAATCCGGATTCAATCGCTCACGCGACAAAGGCCTTCGATGCACTATTGGAAGAACTGCTGGTTTTCGATAAGCCTCTGTTGGCAGCTGTGAATGGTCTCGCAATCGGCTTTGGGGCGACTTTTCTGCTCCACTGCGATGTCGTTTTAGGCTCCACCGAAGCCCGGCTTCGGTATCCGTTTAGCGAGATGGGAATTCCGCCCGAGGCCGGAAGCAGTGTTCTTCTTCCGGGATTGGTGGGGCCGCAGAGGGCCGCCGAGTTGCTCTTTGCAGCCGACTGGATCGACGCGGAGCGAGCGCTGAAGCTCGGCTTGCTGGCGCGGGTCCTGCCTGCTGAAGAGTTGGTCGAAGAAGCCATGAGTCTAGCGACGCACTTTAGTGAACGATCCTTGGAGGGTTTAAGGCTCGCCAAGCGCCTCCTCTTGCACGATCGCCGCGACGCCGTGTTCGCGGCCCATCGTCGGGAAACACGGGCACTGCCTTAAACCAGCCCCCACTCGTCTGAAACGGGTGAGGCGCAGGCCTCAGGGGCGTGTCGCGGCCCCCATTTTTTCAGTAAAGCAATAATTTTCCCGATATTATTGACACAACTGTTGGGCTCCTGCCACTTGCTTATACCTCAAGCTTATTTAAGGAGCTCACTCGTGTTTTTCTTTGTGCGTTGCTCGACTCTCGCTGTTCTTCTTTTGACAGGTCTATTTGCGTCTCACTCACAGGCCGCAGTGATCATCTTGGCTCAGGAAGTGGATGGGAACGTTCTGATTTCCTATTCGGGCACAGTCAACACGGCAGACTTGACCTCAGGGGGGGGATACTCGGGGGATAGGCTCCTTCCAACGACCCTAGAGTTCAGCTTTAACGCATCGAACCCGCGACTGGTTGGGAGCGTGGCATCGAATGGCTACGGGTCCATTGGGGAAGCGGGGCCGACCTCACCTGACGAGGTTAATGGGGACTTGTTTTATATCAACTACGAGACCGTGGGTGTCTCCGAAACCTATATCTCGGGTTTTCCCATCGTGGGGACCATGAGTTTTTTTGGGACGACCCTGGCTGAGCTTGGGATTCCGTCGTCTGCGGCGCTGGATTACTCCTGGGGAAGCGGGGCGACCCTCGACTGGGCCAGCTTTCGCGTTGTGCCTGAACCCTCCACTGCTCTTCTGTTGGGCCTAGGGCTGGTGGGTCTCGGGATGAGAGCGAGAGGCAAAGTCTAAGCAGGCTCTTCCCACTTGACGTACCGATGGCCAAAACGCTCGGTGATCTCCTCGTGGTTTTCCACAAACTCAGAGATTTCGCTTGAGTGCACCTTTTTAAAGTGGCTCCCCATTCCAAGAGTCGCTTCCACTTCCGAACGTGGGATCTTGATTTCAAGCTGCCGAAGCAGACGCTCGAAGTAGGCAACCTTGTCCAGCACGAACTCTTCGTAGAGAAGCGGATAGGCGCGCACGCCCGCCGCCTGGAAAGTCCTAAGCAGTCGTCTCTTTTCGGCATGCGATCGTTCGCAGGCTTGAATGATCCGCTCGAACCTCCCTGGATCGACGTAAATTTTGCCGATCTGATCTCGACTCAAATTGCCGTCGGCGATGGCAAATTGGAGGTGCCCTGGCTTTCCTGTGCCGTCTCCATGGTACTTAGAGAGAGCCCATCGGAAGACATCCTGACGTGCGGCGAGGAAGACGGTGAGATCATTCGCCTGGCTCTTCTGGATGATGGAGCGCTCGAAAGAGCGAGAGAAGCCAGTTTGACCAAGCGCTTTTGATAAAGGCTCCATGAGCTTGAACCAGAGGAATGCGGCGGGGTTCGGTGGGAGAAATCTCATTTTGAATCCGACGGAACCGCGCTTATTCAGGCTTTCAAGCGGAGCGACGGCTTGGGTGGCATAGATTTCATTGAGTCGATCAAAGCTGAGGGGGTTTTTGTCGAAAATAAGATCGAAGCATTGAAGGAGCGTGCTGGTCTGGATGGGCCCGCAATTATGTCGGTCAAAAGGCTCCCAGCCGCGATTTTTGATCTGATGGACCATTGAAATCTGATCGAAGTGATCGAGAAGGCGAACGAGAGGGCTTGTTCCCTCCTTTTCTTCGAAAAAAATAATGAAATTTCGCATCGATCAGGCTCATCTCCATGTTCCGCTATCTTTGACTAGGAATTCAGTTTTGTGGCATTTCGCCGAAGAGCCTCGACCTAGTGTGATCTTGCCCGGAAGCGGAGTCTGCCTGCAAAGCCTCCCCAGTGTAGCTGAATCAAGATCGCTTGGATGTGAGCCCGGCCATCGGCCTTCTGAGAAACGGGAGACCGCTTCAGAGGGCGCCGTGCGGTTCGGTGTACGACTTTGAGTCCTGGGTTTGGGCAGAGTGCCGGCGCACGTTGGTTTTGAGCCCTGATGCCCCCACAGTGTCTCTACAGAGTGTTCCTGAAAAGTTTTGAGGACGACCTGTTTTTACTTCTTCTGGTTTCTGTGCGGCGCTTGAAGGAGGACCTTTCTCGAACGACGTGCCTGAATCCGTTCCGCTATCGACAAATCATTTCCAGAAGGGTTGTGCCCCATGTATAATCACCAGTCCCGCGATGTGACATCGCAATCATTCCGCAGGATGTTGCAATCCTCCTAGGAAAGTAGAATGAGTTTAGGTTCTCTCGCGACATTTTTTCAGCGCGGCTCTCTGAGAGTCTCTCAAGATCGCCGGGGACTTCACTTGCGCGCTCGGTGCGAAAGTTCTCGCCGTGAATGGCGTATGGGTGAGCTTCTCTTGGGGGGGATCTGTGGTTTGCTTTTGGTCCTCAGCTTGGTTCAGCCCGCAGCCGCGGCTTTTATCGGCTGGCAGACTTTCTCGAACTGCGGGGCGGACAACAACTCAGGGGTTTGCGACGCCACCCCGGACAGTAATTCGACTCATGATCTCACCCCAGTTGGAATGATCGGTTCGGAGCAGACCTATCTGAGTGGTGTGATTGGCTTGGAGGCTTCGGCTGCAGGGCGGAAGGGACGCGGCCAGAATTGGAATAGCGACTTCCTAAACGGGGACGGATTCGGGAATGAGGCCGGCGATGCCACTCGCCTTCTGGTCAATATTCCGTTAGCGGACGGTTCGGCTGGAGCTCGAATCGGCCCATTTGGCAGTTCGACTCGGGGGGCGCCCGACGGGACAAGCAGTTGGAAGTTCAGTACCAGCGATGTCGGCCGCACAGGCGATCTGCAAATTACGAATGAGAGTGATTACTATTTCCGGATCCAAAAGCTGCATTATGATGCGCGCGTCGGAAACGACAATTCACCTTCGGTATTGGATGTGGTTTATCTCTCGGGTGATGGGACTAGCGTAGACAACCAGTTGATCCGCTTTGATAACGGCTCTGAACTCGTCGATTTAAGAGTCATTGGAGGAAAGGTCTTTTCCGATTCTGGTCCGGTGACCTACAACGTTTCACAAAGCCTGGGGGAAGCGCTGGACACTCAAGTGTATCTTGGTCCGGGTTCGTCGGCTGGCTTTCGCTTTATCTGGAGTCAAGCAGCGACGGATTATGCAGAGTCTCAACTGGACAATATTGCCTTTGAAGGACAGTTCTTTGAGACCGCTGACCTTTTGCTTGAAGTGGATCCCGTTGTCGTTCCTGAGAATGTGACAGTCTATTACGTGAGTTCTTCTCTTGGGAGCGATAGCAATGATGGATTATCCGAGGCGAGCCCCTTTCAGACGTTGGGGAAAGTGAACGGGCTTGACCTTGAGCCGGGTTTTCGGGTGCTCTTTAAGTCAGGAGATACATGGGAGGGCATGCTTTGGCCGAAAGGATCGGGAACGCCTTTCTCACCCATCGAAATCAGTTCTTATGGTGGTGTGGAGAAGCCTCTCATTGACGGAGACGGTTATCAGGCCAGTGTTCTCATCTTTAACGAAGATCACTACGCGATTTCGAACCTTGAACTCACAAATCAGGCCTCGTATCTCGATGACGATGGGGTGGGAAAGTCGGCGGCTGGTTTTGGGGGGATTGAGAATGACTACGGGACAGGGAGAAACGTTCGTTTTGGCATCAAGGTCGTGGCCAATACGCGTTCCCTGTCGGGCTTTAGTTTTTCAGATCTGACGATTCGAGATATTTATCCATCGCCGACGAATTCAGCGCACATTTACAAAGGCTACGGGATCAAATTTGAGTCTCAGTCGGATTTGGGTTTGGGGACGATTTATCACATTTCGGACGTGAGTCTAGACAGTTTGTTCGTCACGCGGACAGGACACTACGGGGTTTGGATTAAGCCTTTGGGCTTAGACGGAAGCGATGAGCACAAGCATGATGATTTTACCCTTAGGAACTCTTCGTTTATCGATACCGGCGGGTCAGGTTTCGTGATTGTGAAGGCTTCGAATGTTCTTGTCGAAAATAATGTTTTTGATGGCACTGGGTCGCGTATCGATGACAGGATGTATCGGAGAGGCAGCGGGCTTTGGCCTTTTGATGCGTCGGATGTTTTAATACAAAACAACGTGCTGAGAAATGCGCGAGGCGTGCTCGACTCCTACGGTGTTCATATTGATTACAACAATGAGAACGTCTTGGTTCAATACAATTATTCCTACAACAACGAAGGTGGGTTTGCTCAAATCCTCGGTGGCAATACGAACGTTGGGTACCGTTACAATATCAGCGTAGGCGATGGTTACCGCGTTGAGGGAGTAGACGGAGCCATTCAAAACGGACGGATCTTCAACGTTTCGAATTACTGCAATGTGAATGCGGGGTGTCCAAGCGTGGGCAACTTTATTTATAACAACACGATCTATATTCCTAACACGTTTAACCCCGAGATTTATTTCAAGCCCGGAAGTGGCGAGACCTCTCTGAAGAACAACCTGCTTGTGGTGGAAGAGGGGGGAGGGATTATTAATACCTTCCTTGCGTCGTCCGGGGTCAGCTACGACATTAATGCCAATTTATTTTACCCCCAGGCGGCGTTCGCGCTCGATCCGAGGCTGCAGAGCGGGGCTCTCTATGTCGATCCTCGTTTGAGATTGTCGGGTGCCGACGATCCGGCCATGTACAAACTTTTGAGCGACAGTCCGGCGAAATCGAGCGGAGCACAGGTGGCGGGGACTCTCGACTTTTTCGGATTCCCGGTGGACAGCAATTCGGCACCGCATGTGGGCGCCTACAATGGAAACGAAATCTTTGAGGTCACAGCTGTTCCCGCCTTGGGGGGCACGGCCATCGCGTTGACTGGCCTGCTTCTGAGCCTTTTCGGTTTTAGGTCCATGAAAGGCTGAGTGACGCAGAGGGGCTTTTTATTTGAGATCACTAGACAGGCTCTTTTGCCTGTTAAACCGGTCATTTGTCGAGTTTTCTTCAGAGCGTGATTGAGGCTCTTGTTTTGTCGCTGGGCGTTCAGAGATTCAATCGGTTAGAGCCGCGGCCGCGGCGGCATTCTCCGTAATGGCGTCCCAATCTTGTGATTCGATGAGCCGAGAGGGCGCAATCCAGGACCCGCCGACGCAAACGACATTGGGCAAGGCGAGGTACTGTGGCGCTAGATCTCGTGTGATCGAACCGGTGGGGCAGAACTGGATCTCCGGGAGGGGGCCTCTCAGGGAGTTCAAATAAGCCATCCCGCCTGCTTGTTCGGCGGGGAAAAACTTGAGTACTTCAAAACCCGCAGCAGCGGCCTGCATGGCTTCACTGGCGGTGGAGACCCCTGGAAGAACGGGACACTGGGCTGATTCGAGGGCTGTCTCTAAATCGCGCGTGAGGCCGGGTGAGACTAAGAAGTCGGCTCCGGCGCGCTGGGCAGGCTCGACCTGGCCGGGTTCAAGGATCGTCCCCATTCCGATGATGAGGTCGGGTTCGGCGTTCTTCATTTCGGTTAAAACGTCCAGCGCATCCTGGGTCCGCCAAGTCATTTCAATCACGCGCAGGCCCCCGGCTTTGAGGGCGCGAGCCAGAGGGGCTGCATCTTCTCGTCTTGAGACCGTTAAGATGGGGATGACGGTGCACAACTCGATCAGGTTTCTTATGGAGGTGGGCATCTCAGAGATCTCCTTTCTCGGCGAGCGCTGCTGCGCCGAGCAGAGGCGCTGTGTCTGAGAGAATGAGCCAAACGGGAATGGATGCCACGTAGTCTGTCATGGGATCGTGGTGTATGAACCGCGCCTCGAAATCGCTTTCTCGAAGGAGGGCTTGAATCTTAGGGAGGATCCCGCCGCCTAAATAGATGCCTCCTCGAGCTCCACTCATCACGGCGACGTCCCCAGCAAAAGCCCCGAGTGCTGAGCAGAAGAGTTGGACGGTTCGGGCTGAACGAGAGCCGGGATGGGTGAGCGCTTCCTCTGTGATCTTTTCAGGGCTGTATTCTGGCCACGGGGTTCCGTCTGCGAGACAGAGTGCCCGGTAGATGTTTAAGAGGCCTTGGCCAGAAAGAACCCGTTCCCAGGAGGCAAAACCGTATTCGGCGCGTAGGAAAGTAGCCACCGCGGACTCTTCTTCGGTGCGTGGCGAAAATCCGGCATGGCCGCCTTCGGTGGGGAGGACGTTTAGGTCGTTTGCATGCGATACGAGGAGACCTAGGCCTAGGCCAGTTCCGGGTCCCAGTACTGCACAGGGGGCGTTGGGGGCCGCTTCGCCCTCTCTAATCAGACTCGTCTCTTGGGGTGAGGCTAAGGGCGCGCCCCGCGCTTGTGCCGCAAAGTCATTTACGGGAAGGAGATGCTTCAGGCCGAGATGGCGACCTAGTTCTCTGGGCTCAAAGGACCAACTTGAATTCGTCAGTTGAATGAGACCTGGATTGACTGGACCCGCGACGGCGAAGCAGCCGCGCTCTGGATGGGCTCCCGAGCACCCTTCTAGGTAAGTCTTCGCAGCGTCATGGAGATGCTCAAAGTCTTGGTTTTTTAAGCGTTGAATTTGTTCGAGAACGAAGCCCTCTCGACTGTTTCCTCGAGCGATGGCAAAGCGGGCATTCGTGCCGCCTATGTCGGCGACCAGATAGGTGGTTTCTGCGCTCATGCCGAGACTGTTTCTCCTGTCACCCTCTCCTCGGCGGAAGAGGCTGCATCTCCGAGTCCAGGGATAGAGAGGGCTCCGGCTTCAGCGGGACCGGCCAACTGACGGAAGCCCTCAAAGAGCTCGCGTCCCATGCCTGAGTTCGTCTTGTCGACCTGTTGGGCCGGCGTTCGTGACTCAAAGTCTTTGGCCTCAAGCGTCAGCGTCCCGGCTTGAGCATCAAGTGTTATGGGGTCGCCATTTTGGACGCGCGCGATGGCTCCTCCCGAGGCCGCTTCTGGGCTGAGGTGTATGGCGGCTGGAACTTTCCCCGAGGCTCCTGACATGCGACCGTCGGTGACAAGGGCCACCTTGAATCCTCGGTCTTGAAGGGAACCCAAGGGAGGCGTTAATTTGTGAAGCTCTGGCATGCCGTTGGCACGCGGACCTTGAAACCGAAGGACGGCAATGAAATCGCGCTCTAATTCGCCCGCTTCGAATGCCGCCATGAATTCGTCTTGGTGTTCGAACACGACGGCGGGAGCACTGACTTTTTGATTCTCTGGCTTGACCGCCGAGATCTTAATGACCGAGCGACCCAGTGGACCTTCAAGCAGTTTGAGCCCACCGTCTTGTGAGAACGGCTCCGAGAACGGGCGAACGATATTGGGGTCCGCGGTCTCTTCAAGGACGGGCTTCCAGATTAGACGTCCTTCGTCTAGGAAAGGTTGGCTGGCATAGGCTCGCAACCCGCGGCCCATGACAGTGTTGACATCCTCGTGAAGGATCCCCGCATCGAGAAGCTCTCGAATGATAAATCCAAGCCCGCCGGCAGCATGAAAGTGGTTCACATCGGCCGGGCCGTTGGGATAGACGCGGCACAGGAGCGGAGCGACAGCGGCCAGGTCGTGGAAGTCTGTCCAGTCGATGATGAGTCCCGCCGCGCGAGCGATCGCGACGAGATGGATGGTGTGGTTCGTCGACCCGCCTGTGGCATGCAGCCCAATGACGGCATTGACAATGGCTTTCGCATCGACAATCTCTCCGATGGGCATGTAGTCGTCTTTGTCGCTCGTGATCTCTGCGGCTCGCCTGGCTGCGGATTGAGTGAGCGCCTCTCTCAGTGGATCGCTGGGATTGATGAATGCCGAGCCTGGAATATGAAGTCCCATGATTTCCATAAGCATCTGATTGGAATTGGCGGTTCCGTAGAACGTGCAGGTTCCAGGTGAGTGATAACTCTTGCTCTCCGCACTGAGCAGGGCCGTTCGGTCCACTTTGCCTTCTGCGTAGAGCTGACGGATCCGAGCTTTTTCTGGATTGGGCAAGCCAGACTTCATGGGGCCAGCTGGCACAAAAATCGTTGGAAGGTGACCGAAACGGAGTGCGCCGATCATCAGACCTGGAACGATTTTGTCGCACACTCCAAGGCAGAGGGCGGCATCAAACATATTGTGAGAGAGCGCTACCGCTGTCGACATGGCAATCACGTCGCGACTGAAGAGCGACAATTCCATCCCGGGCTGGCCTTGGGTCACGCCGTCGCACATGGCTGGAACACCTCCAGCCACCTGACCTACAGCGCCGACCTTATGGAGCGCTTCTTTGATCACCGTGGGGTAAGTTTCAAATGGTTGGTGGGCAGAAAGCATATCGTTGAAGGCGGTCACAATGCCTATGTTGAGAGTTTGTCCCTCTTTAAGGCTGTGCTTATCGGATCCTGGGCAAGACGCGAACCCATGAGCCAGATTCCCGCATGAAAGAACCGATCGGTTGGAGCCTTCACTCCGGGCCTCGTTGATTTGCCTCAAGTACTTCGAGCGAGTCTTCGCACTGCGTTCCTGGATGCGATCGGTGACTCTTCGAACTGTAGCGTTAACACGATTGGGCATAATGAGGTTCCCGGGTACTAAGGCACATAATGGGTCTGTATTGGGCTATTGGGATCACCAAGAAGAAATCGAATGGGCATTTCTTCGGCCGGCCCAGGTCTCGCGGCTTCGTTCCATGCACGCTTTTTATCTTCGCCTGCCAGCAGCAGATATATTTCTCGCGCGGAGGAGAGAGCTGATCGAGTCAGCGTGATACGTTGGGTCAAAGGGCCCGTGACCTTGCTTTGAATGGCCTCGATGGCGGCCACCTTGGTTCCATGGGTGGCGGTGGCTTCTTTGAGCCCTTGGGCATAGGGAAACCAAGAAGCGGTGTGTCCGTCCTCGCCCATTCCCAGAATCACGGCATCGAAAGGGTAGGGGACCGAGGCCAGGCGATTTTCGACCTCCTGAAGGCCTTGAGTTGGTGCTGGATCCGCAGTTTTAAGGCCCACAAAACGAGCGCCTGCCGCTTGATCGCAGATCAAGGACTGTCGCACAAAAGTTTCGTTTGATCCCTCTTCATTGGGATTGACCCAGCGTTCATCAACGAGCACGATGAAGACTCGGCTCCAATCGATTGCGACCTGGGCGAGTTCCGCGTAAAGACCTCTCGGCGTTGAGCCCCCCGAGACGGCCAGACTCGCTTCGCCACGTTCGGCAATGGCTTGGCTCAGGTGACCTGTGATTCGTTTGGCCAGGGATTGGGCCATATCCAGCGCACTCTCATATTCAGTCAGAGAGGGGCTTGAACTAGGCGCTGAAGGCATCGAACCACTCCCTGTCCTCTCGTGCAAGGAGAAGAGCTGATTGAGTGGGTCCGTCGGTTCCTGCCGGATACCCGTACATTTTTGCATGTCCAAGATCCCAGGCCTGAATAATGCCATCCACCCAGCGCCATGCAGCTTCCACTTCGTCGCGACGCATGAATAGGCTTAGGTTGCCACGGACCACATCCATGAGTAGTCGCTCATAGGCGTCGGGGTAGTCTTTCTCAAAATGCTCTGCATAAGAGAGATTCAGCGGCACGTAGCGCAGGCGTAAGCCGCCTGGGCCTGGATCCTTCGTCATCAGCATGAGTTTAACCCCCTCATCGGGTTGCAGTCGAATCACGAGTCGGTTGGCGTGCATAGCGCCATGCACAGCGCCCACGACATCGTGAGGAATTGGTTTGAACTGAACAATGATTTCGGATCGACGTTCCGACATGCGCTTTCCGGTTCGCATGTAGAAAGGCACACCCGCCCAGCGCCAATTGTCTATGTGGGCTCGTATGCCCACAAAGGTTTCTGTTTCTGTTCCGTGGCCGAGTTCTTCGACATATCCAGGAACAGTTTTTCCGTCGACGGCACCTGCCTGATACTGGCCCCGTACGACATCATGAGCGATGGCGTCAGCCGAGATCGGTTTCAGGGCCCGAAGTACCTTTAGCTTTTCAGTCCGGACCGCATCCGGTTCGAGCGATGCGGGCGGTTCCATGGCGACAAGACAAGCGAGTTGGAGCAGATGGTTCTGGACCATATCTCTGAGCGCACCCGATCGGTCGTAATACGCGGCTCGCTTTCCGGCTCCTAGCGATTCTGCGGCAGTAATCTGGACGTGGTCGATTCCGTTGGCGTTCCAAAGAGGTTCAAAGAGAAAGTTGGCGAAGCGTAGAATAAGTAAGTTCTGAACAGTTTCTTTGCCCAGATAATGATCGATTCTAAAGATCGCATTCTCTTCGAAGACCTCGCCGACCTGGTCGTTGACTTGGCGGGCTGAGTGAAAATCTGATCCAATGGGTTTCTCTAGAACCACCCGGGCATTCGGTGTGTTGAGTTCATGCTTGGCCAATGCGCTGGAGATCGGGCCATACAGTGACGAGGGGAGTGCTAGATAAAACAACCGCACTTTTTCTGGGTCATGATCAAGGGATTTAGAAAGTGTCTCCCATCCCTCTCCTTCACCACTTGAATCGATCGCGATGTAAATCAACCGCTGGGCGAATTCGGTCCACTTTTGCGCACGATCACCATTGCCGGGATGGATGTGCTTGGCTGCGATCTTGCGAAAGGCCTCCTGTTCGAGGTCATCACGGGACGCCGCTATGATTCGCGACGATTCCGAGATTTGACCGTCGCACCATCGATGAAAGAGTGCTGGGACAAGTTTACGTAGCGCTAGATCCCCAGTGGCACCAAAAACAACGATGTCGAAGGGTTCGACTGGAACAAGTTCGGCCATTGAATCTCTCCAAGCGAGGCGCTGAATAGGTTCAAGCGACAGCTCGCGTGGGAAGTTTAGCTCGCTGATACGTGCGCGCTATCTTTGCTCGGTGGTTTATGGCCATAAAGAGTGAGAGGCTCGATTTTTAGCACGATGAGTATTTTTCAACTAAATGAGAGTTGGGCTAACAAGAGCCGCTGTGGTTGACTGATCTAGGGAAATGTCTTTTTGTATAACTCTTCAAGATAAACTCAAGCGATAGATTTTAGGGAGCGGGGCTATGGCAAGTCATAAGGTTGGCATTCTGACGGCTGGTGGATTGGCCCCCTGTCTCTCGGCTTCTATGGGAGCATTGATCGAGCATTACACGAAGATCGACGCGGACATTGAGATCCTCTGCTACCGGTCGGGTTACCAAGGGCTTTTGGTAGGAGATCGGATTGAGGTGAGCCCTGAGGTTCGCCACAACGCTTCGGTGCTGCAGCAGCATGGGGGAAGCCCGATCGGGAACAGTCGTGTCAAGCTGACAAATGTCGAGGACTGTGTGAAAAGGGGGCTCGTAAGCGAAGGAGAATCGCCGCTGTCTAGAGCCGCCCAACAGCTTGAGAGAGACGGCATTACGATCCTGCACACCATCGGAGGGGATGACACCAATATTATGGCCGCTGCGCTCTCGGCTTATCTCCGGGAACACGACTACAGCTTGACGGTGGTCGGAATGCCCAAGACGGTGGACAACGATGTGTTTCCCATTGCCCAGAGTCTAGGCGCAGCGACGGCAGCGGAGCAGGGCGCTCGGTTCTTTGAAAATGTGGTGAACGAGTCGAGCGCGAACCCGCGTATGCTGATTATTCATGAAGTCATGGGGCGGCATTGCGGCTGGCTAACGGCGGCGACGGCTCGAGAGTATCGTCGTCGAGTCGCGGGCCTTGAACTGCTCCCCGAGGTGGGGCTTTCACGAGCCCGTAAAGACGTACACGCGGTGTGGCTTCCAGAGACCCCGATTCCTATTGATCGTGAAGCCACGCGACTCCGCGCGGTGATGGATGAGATTGATTGCGTGAATATTTTCTTGAGTGAAGGCGCAGGCGTTGAGAGCATTGTTGAAGAAATAGAGGCATCGGGAGGCGATGTTCCTCGAGATGCTTTCGGCCATGTAAAGCTCGATCGGATTCACCCCGGCGAATGGTTCGCGAAGCAATTTTCCGAACTTATTGGAGCCGAGAAAGTGCTCGTGCAGAAGAGTGGTTACTTTGCACGAAGCGCAGCCCCCAATTCCGAAGACCTCGAATTGATTCGAGCTTGCGCTGAACTGGCCGTTTATTCAGCCCTAGGAGGCATCGAGGGTGTGGTTGGACATGACGAGGATCAAGGTCGCACGCTTCGCGCCATTGAGTTCGCACGAATTAAGGGAGGGAAGCCCTTTGACGTCCAGGTGCCATGGTTTAGATCTCTTCTTTCCGAGATTGGTCAAACTGACTGAGGCCATGCTCGCGTGATGAATTTTTAGGCTGCACGCATCGCAGGCCTTCTGAATGAAATGGTGAGGAGTTAGAATCTCGCCCGAAGGCCGATGGCGAACCGTCGATCTGCGTCGCTCATGCGCACGATGGGGCCGGTGGGGAAGGCGCCCGTCTCGACGCTTTGTTCCTTCGTCAAATTAATGCCCCATAGAATTAGCGTAAAGTTATTGAGAGGTCTCGGTAGTCTGAGTGATAGGTTCGCGTTGAGTTGTCCGCGAGCACTTCGGTAAAGAGGCTGACCATTTGAGATGTCGGAAGATTCGGTGATCAAGAAGCCAGATCTCCAGGTGTATCGAACGCGTCCACTAAAGCCATATTTGGGTTTTTCGTAATACAGCGTGATGTTGTAAGAATGCTCTGAAAGACGCCTGAAGTTCAATGGGAATTCCGCATCCTCCACGCCGGTGCTCTTGAGAAAGCCTGGGACGCTAAAACTATCATCGCGCTCGCCATCTTGATAAGCGTAGTTAGCAATGATTCCAAAGCCTCTTAGCGGGTCAGGCAAGTAATTGAACTTATGTTGAAGGGCGAGCTCTACGCCTTGTATGCTGCCGCCGGGTAAGTTTGACCAAGTGATCTTGTCTACAAGGACGCCGGGGTTGCCGTTCGGGCATGGATTGTTCGTGAGGTCGCCCACAGCGATGGGGTTGCAGATCGCTTGATAGGTGAGGTCGGTGCCGATGACACTTTCCAAGTCTTTATAGAAGTACCCCACGCTAAAGACGCTCCCCTTGAGGAAATACCATTCAATTCCGGCATCGAACTGATGTGCTGTGGTGGGCTGGAGGTAAGGGTCGCCCACCTGAACGGCCTGATTCTCATTGAGAGGGTACTCAAAGGTTGGAGCGAGTTGGGCAAAGCTGGGGCGACGTAATATCTGTGCATACCCAAGCCTGAGCTGAACTTGCTCAAGCGGCGATATGATCATGCTCGCACTGGGAAGCCAGTTGTTGTAATTCTGGTTAACAGAAATCGGTGAGAAGGTTTGATCATTATTAAGCTGATTGCCGGCGGCGGTCTGATCGGTGTGTACAAATCGAACACCAAAGTTTCCTTTAATCGGCCATTTAAAATAGTCGCTCTCGAAATCCATACGCAGATAAGCCGAATAAGTATTTTCGTCCACGCTGAATCCCTGAGGAGGGGCCAGTTGAGTGTTTGCACCCAAGCCCGCGTTACGTACCAACTCCTCCCGTAACCCCGCCGATTGATTGGCATTCGGTGTCAGGAAATTATCTAAATAAACACCGTCGCTGTTGAAACTAAAGAAGTCGCCCGGCGTGGGGATGAGGAAGCGCTGAAGGTCCGTGCCTGAGAGTCCGGGAAAAGGGTCCGTTGTGGTCTGCGTCCGGATTCTTTCAGTCGATCTTTGGCTCGATCGAAATCCAAAAAGAGCCGAACTGAAAAAAGGATTTTCCAGAAACCTCTCGATATCTATTCTTTGAGCGTATAGGTCATTGTCGAATCGGGTGTTTGAATCGCGTGCCAAATAGAGCGAGTAATAGGCAGGATCCATCAAGTTGGCAGCGGGTGATGGGGTGCCTGGACCCCACGGCACGCCTGCCTCCTTGAAAAGTCCATATGGGAGTGGCCCGTAGGACAGCACGTCGTCTCTCACGTCATAAATAAAGGGCACGCGGACTCGGGAATTATTTGAGTCGAATTGCCAGTCTGGGTTGTTGGGGTCGTTGTATTGAAAAGTGGTGTTAAACGCATTGCTGTTGGTTTTTGTTCCTGAAGCGCTGGCCTCGACTTCGATGAGCCACTGGTCATCAAGCCATTCGCCTCCAACCGCGGCGACGTAGGATTCGGTATCTCGACTGAGGGCGCGGTTGCCGGGGCGAATTTGGAGACCGTCATCCGTCGCCTTTCCGGTGGGGGTTATGGGATCGATAAGCGTAAGATTTCGAATGCCACAGCCAATGCACCCCGAATTCAGAATCGGGACCTGAATGCCCGCGACCTCGGTCAAGCCAAACGTGGCTTGCTGGGGCGCGTAGGCTGGGAAGTCAATGCCATCCAGTTCTCGGTCCGATGGATTGTCCTTGCAAGGAGGGTTGTCGGGTAGACTGTAAGGAGGGTCTCTGCGGCAACCGAGCGTCGAGACCGCACCGTAAGAAGAGGCAGCGAGTTGGGACCTTTGGAGCACGTTGATGGAACTGTAGGTCACGTCGGTAAAGGCCTTGAAGGAGTCCGAGACTTGCCACTCAAGGGAGCCTTGTGCCGTGGTGTTTTCTCGATCCTCTGTTCCGTAGAGGGTCTCGCTATATCCGGGGTAATAGTAGGGATTGAACGTGTCTGGATCGCCATCAAAATCACAGCAGTTTTGAAATCTAGGTTTGTTGCTGGGTGGGCCAGGGAAGATGTCTTTGTTCGCTCCCCAGCCTTGCCGGACCGAAGGGCTGACTCGCAAGACATCTTCGCGAACAGTCTTCTCGTTATGCGAAACGGTGAGGATGACGCCTACATCACCAAATCTCGTCTCGAACTTGTTGCCTGCTGTTCCGGAATAGTTCTGGCTCCAAGTATCTGAGTTGTCGCCGTATTCCGCGCGTGGATTGAAAACGAGCAGCGGCTCTTTCAGTTTGAGGCCACGGAATGTTTTGACGTTGATGGTGCCGCCTATCGACCCCTCGACCATATCAGCGGTGGGCACTTTCGTCACAGTGAGAGAGCGCACTAAGGCGGCCGGCAAGTCAGAAAAACGGACTCCGCCCCGGGTGTCACCGTCGGATAAAGTGCCTCGACCATTGATCTCTACTCTATTTTGATCACTGCCCCGAATTGAGACTTGGGCGCCGATTCCACCCTCGCGGGTGATCTGTACTCCTGGGATATTTTCGAGAACCTCCGCCACATTTTCATCGGCGAGCTTGCCGATATTTTCAGCATTAATAATCTCAGTCAGATTCGTGGTCTGCCGCTTCTCTTCGAGTGCACCCTCAAGGGCGCGTTGGATTCCGATGATGACGATTTCTTCAATCGTGGGGTCAGCGCTTTTAGTGACAGCGGTGGGAGTAATTTCATCCTCGTCCATGACAGTTTCCACACCGTCTCGATCGATCACAACTTCGCCGTCCTTGAGTGTTTCGATGGGGGGATTCTTTTCGGTTTTGGCCGCCGGAGAAATGCCCGACTCGTTGTCTTTGAGACTTTGCTCCGAGTTAGGGGAGGGAGCGGCCTCCGTGCGTCCGTCTTCGACTTGGTCACCGGCAGGGGGCTCGGTGGAGTCTTCGGCTTGGACGACTGGACTGCAGAGCATGAAAATGATCGTGAGTAACCAGGTGATGGGGCTTCTGTAGCGATTTGTTTGATGCATATGATCGCGCCGTTTGTTTAAGGTGAGCCGACGAGTCATCGGCGTAAAAGTTGATTTTCGACCGGAGTGACCGATGCCAAGTGTGCATCTCGCCTTCGTTCGATTTCGGTGAGGATGTCAGGTCTCGAGGCCGCTAAGTCGTAGCGCTCAGAGGGGTCCTCACTCACGTTGTAGAGTAGCGGTTCTTTGAGTAAAAGCGGCACTCGATTCTTTGAGTCTGTGACCCAAAAGTGTGCTTTGAAGTCACCGTGACGGACGGCGGCCAGTTGGTCGCCTACATAAAAAAACATGTCTTCTCTGGGTCCAGTTCCTCCGGTCAAGAGTACGGAACTTAGATCCGAACTATCGAGCTTAGCGCCGGGCAGCGGGGTGTCGCTCAGAGATGCAAAAGTGGCCATAAAATCAAGAGTGCTGCCCATCTCTTGAATGACTTGGGGGGAAACTATCCCAGGAGCCCAAAAGATCGTGGGAACCCTGAACCCTCCTTCCCAGGCTGTCGATTTGCCTTCGCGAAGAGGTCCCGCAGAACCGCCCAGAGTTTTGTATTTCAGCCAAGGTCCATTGTCGGAAGTGAATACCACCAACGTATTCTGTTCAAGATTTAGTTGGCGAAGCTCCTTCAAAATAAGCCCGACAGAGTCATCGATTTCTTCGATGACATCTCCATAGAGTCCGGCCTTACTCCGCTTCTGAAAGTCAGCCGAGCGGAACAGGGGCACGTGAGGCATTGAGAACGCAAGATAGAGAAAAAACGAGTCATCTTTATGTCGTTGGATGAAGTCCAGCGCCTCTTCTGTATACCGCTTAGTCAAAAGGCTCTGGTCGGGCGCTCGTTTAAGGATTTTTTCGTCCCGCATTAAGGGGACCTGAAACCATTCCGAGGCCGGCTCATACCAGCCCGTCGTGGGGACGGGGGTCGTTGGGCTTTGGCTTCGAAGCTTCTTTTTTGAGTACTCGGTTTGATCCATATCGTTGGAGTATGGGATGCCGAACCATTCATCGAACCCGTGTTGCGTAGGCAAGAACTCGGGTTGATGACCGAGATGCCATTTCCCGATGTGTCCCGTCTTGTAGCCTGTTGACTTCAAAAGTTCAGCGATGGTCACTTCGCGTTGGGGCATCCCCCCTTTCGACCAAGGGAAGAAAACGCGATGCTTTAAAGATGCGATGCCACTTCTAACAGGAAGGCGCCCGGTCAGAAGCGCGGCGCGACTTGGCGAACAAACGGAGGCGGCGGCATAAAAGTTCGTCCACTTTTGGCCTTCGTACGCCATCCGGTCTAAGTGAGGCGTTTGAATACTCGGGTGGCCATTGTGACTTGTGTCGCCATACCCCATGTCGTCCGCCAAAATGACGATGATATTTAACGGTCTATCGGCTGCGCTCTCTTGAGCCAGGGGGCTTTCGGCGCGCAGAAAGTTTGAATTCAATGCGAGGCAAAAAAACAGCGTGGCTACGTTTAAAATTAGCCTTACGTTTAGCACTGCCTTGGTCTTGCGTTGGTTTTTGAAGCTTTTGATTTGGGTTAAGCCGCTGTGCAGGGACAGTGCTGTTCTGAGGGTGTTCACGGTTGAATGGCTTTCAATGAGAGCGGGGCACCTGAGCCCCCTTGTTAGATCGGGCCAGTCGATTCTCGGACAATGAGTTCTGATTGGATGGGGGTCGCCTCTGCTGTCTCGAGGTTCTGTTTAAGTCGGGTAATGAGAAGCTCTCCGGCTTGTTGGGCTAGCTTTCGGACAGGGTGTCGCATGGTGGTCAAGGTTGGCGTGAGGTAGCGAGCGATCGGATTGTCGTCGAAGCCGCAGATAGACAATTGGGTAGGCACCGAAATGTTAAGATTGGTCGCCGCCTTCAGGACTCCGGCAGCCATGTAATCGCTGCTCGCAAAAATCGCGGTGGGTGGGTGGTCCGTCTCGAGAAGCTTCTGCGCAGCAACCTCCGCTGCCTCAAAAGTGAATTTCCCGTCTGCGACGAGTCTTGGATCTAGGGAAAGTCCGTGACGATGAAGAGCGCGCACGTAACCAGAAAATCGCATTTCGCTTCCGCTTCTATGCCTCAAGCCTCGTATGAATCCAATGCGCTGATGCCCAAGGTCAAAGAGGTGCTGCATCATCTGCATGGATGCGCTGACATCGTCGGTGAATACAAGAGCATCTGTCTGTTGGTGATCAAGGGGAGAGATGAGCACGTAAGGTGTTCGATATTCCGCAAGAAGATCAAGTACGGCCTCATTCTCAGTGAACGGCGGTGTTAAGATCATGCCATCCATGCGCGTACTCGCGAGAAGCGTTTGGAGGACCTTTATGAGCCCGATGTCACGATGATCGGATGGATGAATGACGAGTCCGTACCCGAATTTATCACACGCTCGCAATACACCTTCTTGAAGGCGAGTGATGTAAGCCGTGCTCGGGTTGTCATAAATGAGTCCGATGAGGAGTGAGCGATCGGCTGCAAGACTCTGTGCTGACTTATTTGGCGTAAAGTTAAGCTCGTTGATGGCTTTGAGGACTTTTTCTTTAGTTTGATCACGTACGCCGGCTTCGTGGTTTACGACTCTTGATACTGTTTTGGCCGAAACTCCAGCTAAATCGGCAACGTCCTGTAACTTGACGGCTTTCATAGTGTTTCTGCCTGCCTGAAAAGGGAAGGCCCTTTTTGGTTGAATGAATATTGAACCTGGTGTCCACCATTCATTTAAGGTTGCTAAAAAAGCCATCCGGATCACTTGACCCAGATGGCTTTTGATTGAAACCCGAGGATCCAGTGGCCGGAGTTTACCTCAGTTGTCTCGCCTTCAGCATGCCAAAACCAAGAAGGATGGAACTTAGTAGCCAAGCGAGGGCCCCGCCTAGACCCGGGACGGGAGTCACGGCGGCTGGGTTGACCTCCACTGCCAAGGCCGCCGTCTCGAAGAACTGACCCTGAAAGGCAATGTTGTCAAGCTGCGACTCGGCTCCATTTGTTGCCGAGGCTGTCCAGACGAAACGAAAGCCTGCGGACTGTCCAGGGGGAAGATATACCTGCGTCCCGGTCACGCCTCCCAGGCTGAGTGAAACGTTGGAGACGACCGGCCCGGCGCCGAAGTCATTGTTGTACACGTTATTTAGGTCAACGAGCTCGGCTCCCGTATCTTTTCTTGTGAGGGCATTGTCGAACGCAGTTCCATCTCCGGCAAGGTATTTAATTTCTAGGTTCGTCGGCGCGTTTGCGTTTCCGACTCGAGCGTCAAAGTTGATGAACTGGAGTCGAAAGTAATAGTCGCTGTGGTTGGTGACCCGAATATCACCAGTTCTTTCGTTCACTGAGGTGCTGAACTTCCAACTGCTGGTGCCGTTAGGCGCGCCTTGCGGGGAGGTGCCAAACGCGCCGATGCGCTCTCCGGGCGAACCATCGGCCAGAGTGATATTCACGATCAGTCGACCAGGATCTCCACTCTCATTGCCAAATCCCTCTCCGTTAAGGAATGCGTTGTTCTGGTTTTGGCCTCGCCCTTTGCGACCCGCCGACGAAGCGTCAACCCCTAAGGCGGCCGTAAGGTAAAGGTCGCCCGGCCCGATGCTTCCTACAGGACTGGAGTCATACGTTGAGTTGCTTTGTGCATTGGTGCCGCAGACGCCTGAATTATTGTTGGCGCCACAGTTACTGAAGGTTTGGAATCCGACAAAAGAATCTTCTGCGGATCCGGACTGCGCGAAGGTCAGCAGCACGCAGAGGACTCCTAAAAGAGTCCCATTTAAACCTCTAATCGCAACCTTGTTCATTGAAAGACTCCACTTGAATAATCGGCATCATTCGTTGACCTAACTTCGCCAAAGGTCTGGGTGGTTTCCCGGTCTAGTTTCGGCGACGCATGGCTAAACCCGCGAGCCCAAGGGCGAGCAGGGTGGCTGTGGTCGGCTCGGGCACGGCGCTCATGGGGTCGATCTCAGTCGTTAAGGTGGCGTCGGTATAGAAGCTGCCCTCAAAGGCCACGTTGTCCATCTGAGCTTGCCCTGCATTGGTCGCCTGACCCGTCCAAAAGAGCCGGAACGCGGCCGACTGACCCGGGGCGATGTAGACCTGGGTTGAGGTCGCTTCGCCAAGGGATCGTGAGATGTTATAAGCGCCGGTCGCCGCCCCGAAATCATTGTTATAAACGCTCGCGAGGTTCGTCATCTCAGAGCCGGTATCCAATCGGGTCAAGGCATTGTCAAAGATGGTGCCATCCCCCGATAGGTACTTGATCTGCAGATTGTGGGGCGCGTTGGCGTTGCCTACGCGTGCATCGAAGTCAAGAAAAGTGAGCTTGTAGTAGAAGTCACTGTGATTCGTCACACGAATGTCGCCGGTCCGGGAAGCGTTGTTGGTGTCGAACTTCCAGGAACTGGCGCCGGCTTGTCCATAGGCACCGATGCGTTGGCCAGGAGCACCGTCAGAGAGCGTGATATTTGTGATCAGTCGCTGAGTATTGGCGCTTGCGCTGCCATTGCCAAAGCTATCCCCGTTCAGGAAGCTATTGGACGTGTTCTGACCGCGTCCCTTACGGCCCAATGACGAGGCTTGTGCCCCGATGGCGGCCGTCAGATATGTGTTTTGAGCACTGATACTCCCGTATGGGGTGGCATCATACGTTGAGTTGCTATCGGGCGTCGTGTCGTTGATCCCTGAGTTGTTATTTCCTTCGGTGGCGGGCGAAAACGTCTGAAAACCAACAATCCCAACAGCGCCAGCTGACTGCGCTGTCATTAACATTACAGAAGCTACGGCAGCAATCGTAAGTCTCAGTCCCACGTTAACGATTTTCATGATTTGATTCCTTCTCAGTTCCCGGATGGTCGCATCCATTGGTTTTAGAGCGACTTCGTTTCCAAGTTATTGGTGAGTGATGCTCAGGTAGGCCTTAAATGGCCCAGCTGTTCTTGGAAAGTCAGTGCTCGATGAGATCCCTTTGTGTTAGTTTTGACAGCGTTGTCATATCTTTCTAACATGAAAAACTTACTTTTTGTGAATTTTGTGCATCACTTTAAGCATTTTC
>NZHD01000010.1 GCA_002691205.1 Deltaproteobacteria bacterium | reverse complement strand
TTTCTCGGAACGAGCGCTTTTAGACTCTCTTCAGCGCTGGGCTTTAGAAGATCTCGAAGAGTCCCGCCGCACCTTGACCGCCACCGATGCACATGGTGACCACGCCCCACTTCGCCTTGCGGCGCTGTCCCTCAAGGAGAAGGTGGCCGACGCATCGAGCCCCCGTCATGCCGAAGGGGTGGCCCACGGAAATTGAACCTCCGTTCACGTTGTACTTCGCCGGATCGATTCCCAGTGTATCTCGGCAATATAGGCATTGACTCGCGAAGGCCTCATTGAGTTCCCAGAGGTCAATGTCATCCACTGTGAGCCCAGCTCTCTCAAGCAGGCGTGGAACAGCGATCACAGGGCCAATTCCCATTTCATCGGGCTTGCATCCACCCACCGCGAAGCCGCGGAAAGCGCCCAGGGGTGTGACATCTCGGCGTTTCGCTTCATCAGCCTCCATCATGACCACCGAGGCGGCTCCGTCTGAGAGTTGAGACGCATTACCCGCAGTAATAAAGTGCTCTTCGCCGCGGATCGGCGCCAAGCCCTGGAGTCCCTCAAGAGTCGTGCTGGGTCGGTTGCACTCGTCTTTCGTGACGGTGTAATCCACTTCAGACACTTCACCGGTCTCTTTGTCTTTCACCATCATGACGGTGTCCATGGGGACAATTTCATTGTCGAAGAGTCCGGCGTCCTGTGCAGCAGCCGTTCTCTTCTGACTCTCGAGGGAGTATTCATCTTGATACTCACGACTAATGTTGTAGCGGTCCGCCACGATGTCGGCTGTTTCGATCATGGGCATCCAAAGGCCGGGATACTCTTGAACCAACTCCTTGTCCACCTGATGAGAAAAATTGCCTCCCGCGAGACTCAGGCTGATTGATTCCACGCCCGCTCCGACCACGATGTCCTCACCGTCTACGATGATTCGACCCGCGGCCGTTGCGATGGCGTTCAGTCCGGATGAGCAGTGCCGGCTTACGGTGACACCGGTGGTTGTAATCGGGCAACCCGCCTTCAGGGCCGCGACGCGCCCGATATTGTTCCCGGTGGTTCCCTGGGGAGTACCACATCCCAGAACGACCTCTGAAACTTCGCTCGGGTCAATGCCCGCGCGCTCGATGGAATGCTTAATGGCGTGGCCCGCCATAGCGGCCCCACCCGTATTGTTAAATCCTCCGCGGTGGGACTTGGCAAGTCCGGTCCGAGCGGTCGAAACGATCACAGCTTCACGCATCAGCGCATTCTCCTGGGTGTCTGCGTGGACACTGGGCCCACGGTAATGGGCGTCCGATTGAGCCGGATCGCCGTTCCTTTGTTGATTGAGGCGGGATCCTAGCCCGCTGGCGATCTCGCGTCGAATAGATCAAGCCCCCCTGAGAACAGCCCAGCCCGCAGGAGACAACTGTTTTATCTCGAAAACTGGCAATTGGCGGCAGAATGCTAGTATGCCGCCACGATCCAAGGGGCGCTGCTTCACTCCCTCCTGACATGCGCCCCCGGCAGGGACGAATTCGCGTCCGAGATCATTCTTTCACGAATCCCTTACCGACTCAGGTCCATCACACAAATGACGACAGACGACGCCTTCAAAGACGTACCTCCTCCCCTTCGTGCAGCCATGGAAAAGCGTGGCTTCACGTCCTTAACCGCAGTTCAATCAGCTGTGATCGGGAAGGCTTCGGCCGATCTGAATTTACGCATCTCTTCCCAGACGGGATCCGGCAAAACCATCGCGATCGGATTGGTCCTGGCCAACGCCCTCTCCTCACAGGCGGACCCGGGAGCCTCCGAGCGGCGAGCCAAAAAAACCGGAAAAAACCGATCAAGGGCCCTGATCATTACCCCGACGCGGGAACTCGCCGTCCAAGTCCAAGGTGAACTCCACTGGCTATTCGAAAATTTACCCGGACTCGATGTCACGGTGGTCACAGGCGGGTCGGATATGAGGCGGGAGCGCCTAGCGCTTCAGCGGAGCCCTGCGATTGTGGTGGGTACGCCCGGCCGTATGTTGGACCATCTTCGCACCGGAGCCCTCGGTTCAAATGGGATTGAACATGTCGCCCTCGACGAAGCCGACCGCATGCTCGATATGGGATTTCGAGAAGAGCTTGAGGCCATCGTTGAATCCCTTCCCAAGAATCGACGTTCACATCTCATGTCAGCGACTTTTCCACCCGGCGTCAAGCGCCTCGCCGACCGCTTTCAAGATAATCACCTTCATGTGCAGGGAACCACACTCGGCAAAGCCAACGAGAATATCGAACACTCCGCGCACCTGATTCGAGCCTCGGATCGCTACGGCGCACTCGTCAATTCTCTCCTTATCTCTCCAGACAGTCGCTGCCTCGTCTTTGTTGAGCGCAGGAACGAGGCTGCGGACTTTGCAGAACGTCTCGCCAAGGATGGCTTTGCGGCTCTGCCTTTTAGCGGAGAATTGGCTCAAGCTCAGCGGACGCGAACACTCGCGGCTTTTCGGAATGGAAGTATTCGAATCCTTGTCTCTACGGATGTCGCGGCGCGTGGCATCGACGTTCCCGACATTGGCATGGTGATCCAACTCACCATGCCCACGGATGCGGACACCTACACACATCGAAGTGGGCGAACAGGTCGAGCGGGTCGGACAGGACGCAGCATTCTCCTCGTACCCAAATCCTCAGAGCGACGCGCCCATCGCATTCTTGACGGCGCGCGAGTCAAGGTCAACTGGCAACCTGTCCCTGGTCCTGACCAAATTAAAAAGATGGCGCGAAAGGCACTGCGTCGTGAACTCCATGGTCGACTGGATGCCGAAGAAGGGCCCGGAGAGCGCGAACTAGAGTACGCCACGAGCTTGATCCAGGAGCGAGATCCAGCAAAGGTGATTGCCGTTCTTATGAAAATGGCTGAACCCTCTTCGGCCTGCGCGCCTGTGTCTATCTCTGCCCTCTTACCCGGGGAGAAGGATCAAAGAGAGGGCCGGCCAAAAGACAAGAATCGAGACTTCACCCGCTTTTTGATCAATTGGGGCGAAAAAGATGGAGCGACTACACCGCGTCTTCTTTCTCACGTCTGTCGGCGGGGAGACATCAAGTCAAAAGACGTGGGTGCGATTCGAATTGGGCCACAGTCATCCACCTTTGAAATTTCCTCAAGTCTCTCTCGGGGTTTTGAGCGACAAGTCAGCCGTCCCGATGAGCGAGACCCCGAACTGAAAATCAAGCGAGATGCTTCTGAACGACGCCCGTCGAGAAAGCCCGCGGCGGAAACGAGTCGGGGATCGTTGGCGCGGCGAACCGCGCCCAAGCCGGCGTGGAAAAAGAAAGCGAAGAGCGACAAAGAGTCGGGGGCGAGTAAAGCACGTGAAGGCTCACCCTCTCGTCCCCCTCGCAGAAAAAAGAGAAAACCTTCCCCTCAATCGAACCAAACCCGTCCCTAGAGATCGCCACGGGGTTCATTTGGCTTATCAAAGAGTTGCGAAACTCGCCGAACTTCCACAGGGACGCGGCCTTTGCATCAAACTCGATGGAATTGAAATCGGCCTGTTTCAAGTCGGCGAGCGCATCTACGCCATGGAAAACCGTTGCCCTCATGCGGATGATCCTCTGAGTGAGGGCGTCCTCGACGGGCCCATCGTCACGTGTCGTGCTCACGGGTGGCAGTTTGATGTCCGCACCGGGTTCCGTCCTGAAGATGCGGATGGGTTCCCCATCCCACGTTTTAGCGTCAGAGTCAGGAACGGTGGGATCGAAGTCGACCTGCAATCTGAGCCTCTCCCGAGATAATACCCAGGGGAGCCGACCCTGACTCAGCTAAAGGCCCCCTCGAGGATTCCGTCCGCTTCAAGGGAACATGCCCAAATGAACCCATGGGCCACCTAAGGCCACACCGACTCTGCATGAAGACCTTTCGAATTCGCTAGGCTTTGGCACTCAGTGCGATTGCCGTTATCAACGAGTCGCACACTCTGCCAGTCGAAGATTGGAGGATTCATGCCTGTTGACCAAGTCGCCCGAGAGGCCATTAAAGATCCGTCGGCCATTCTCCCCGCTCATAAAATCGAAATGGACGACAGCGGTCAGTGGATTGGCCCAGCAAGCCATTTGGCCAGCGAACGCGAGCGCCTTTCGGGTCTCAGCTTCGATCATTTTGACCTCCGGCCTGTGGGCGTAAGCCTCGGGGCCGAGATCTCAGGGCTCCGACTGGAGAGCAAGCATTCCGGCGAGGTGATCGACGAAATCCGTCAAGCGCTCTGCTCGTTTAAGGTCCTCATCTTTCGAGATCAGCCAGTGACCGCCGAGCAACATGTGTCCTTTGCTCGGTGCTTCGGAGAATTAGAGAAGCACCCCTTCATCCCCTCCAACACTCAGCACCCCGAACTCGTGAGATTTGAGAAAAGTGCCGAGGTGGCCGGCTACGAGAACCAATGGCACCACGACGTCACTTGGCGGGAGTCGCCGTCTATGGGAGCCATTTTGCATGCCATTGAAGTTCCAGAGGTCGGCGGTGACACCCTCTTCTGTGACATGCATGCGGCCTACATGGGTCTCAATGAAGACCTGCGTAACGAGATCGATGGCCTATTCGCCATACACGATTATATGCGCGCCTTTGGCCACCAAGTTGAACAGACAGAAGCCGCAGAGATGCGTCAAAAGTTTCCAGAAGTCATTCATCCGGTGGTGCGAACCCACCCGGAGACCCAGCAACGATGCCTTTTTCTCAATCGAATTTTTACACGTGAGATTATCGACCTTGAGCCCGAAAAGAGCGCAGCGCTCATTCATCGATTGACCGCCGAGTCGGCTTATCCTGAATATCAACTTCGCGTCAAATGGGAACCGGACACGCTGGTTTTTTGGGATAATCGTTCCGTGCAGCATTACGCCAGCAGCGATTACTGGCCCCTCACCCGCATCATGGAAAGAGCGAGTATCGTCGGCGATCGGCCCACCTGACAGTCTCAGCGATGCGAGAGCAAGGCCGCGGCCTTAATGTCTTGGGGCTGTCCCCCTCAGGCCGAATTTCGTCTCTAGGGGCGAGGAGATTTCGCGAACGCCCAAGTGACCGCGTTGGCCAGAAGTTGGTTGAAAACCGGGTTCTCCCAGGGCCCCGCGAACTGCCGGGGCGTCACACCATCTGGACTCACACTGGCGTGAACATAGGGTTGTATGTTGGTCTGATCGGAATGGCAGTGCCCTAATGCCAAGTAGACGACGCCCCCATCGCCTCGCTTAAGTTCGTAACCGAGCACACGCGTCTTTCCATCGGCGCCAATGGACGAATCGCTTCTGTAGGTAAAGCCGAATTCCCGAGGCGAGGTATCCTCAATCGGTAGATCTGAAGTAGAAAGGAGCACTGTGCTCTCTTCCGGGCGGGTCATTTCGATTAAATACAACTCGTCGGAAACCTCGAAAGAGGCAGGCAGGCCCCGCGTGATGGGATGGTCCACCTCTCGGACGTCAACCTGAAACCGGCGAATCGGCGGGTGATTCAGAAAATAAGCTCCAAGCAGAGAGTGATGAGGCCCCCGAGTCATAATGCGCCCCGGTTGACCGTCTTCAAGAGGAACGGCCTTGCCTCCGCTCGTCCCGTGCAAAGCGATCCAGCGCCCCCCTTTCTCAAGCCACTGATCTATGGCCTCACTTTGTTGTGAGTTCGGAAAGGGGCCCGCGACATAGGTGATCAGAACTGACGAGAAGGAGAGCCAGCTTTCGATCTCTTCGAAGTCGGGCGAGACACTGGTACTGATAGAGGGGTCCGTCGCAAGAATATTCAGAATCTTCAAACGGACCGAGTCGATGTCATGCCCAGCCGATGATCCTCTTGGGAAACCACCCGCTACAAGATGAGCGTTCGTCATAGGGACCACCTTCATTCGTAGACGCCTAGATTTTTTCAGTTAAAAGAATCTGCTCATTGAATGGACTGAAACTGACAGGCTCTTTTAACCATTAACTCGCGACGTCAAGGGCGTCTAACTTCGCCCTGGCCTCACGCGCCCCCGTAAAGATTAAGCTTTGATCTTCAAGCGGACCCTCTTTTAACATCTTTTTGTCGAGAGAATAATTTTGGGTGTTTCGCCAGGGGTCCTGATCGCTTTGCTTAGGAAACAAATGAAGCGAACGCGCCATATACCCCGAAGAGAATTCGTCAATCCATGGACGAGCGGGCATCGATTCCTCGTCCTCGTGTACCGCCGGAACCACTTTGGAGTACCCGTTTTTGTCCATATGATTCAGAAGCCGGCAAAAATATTCTGACACTAGATCGGATCGGAGTGTCCACGAGGCATTGATATAGCCAAAGGTAAAAACGAGGTTGGGAAGCCCTGAACACATCACGCCCTTGTAGGACCAAGTATCAGAGAGATCTAAGGCCTGTCCATCCACAGTAAAACTCAGCCCCCCTAAAACGGACATATTTAAGCCAGTTGCTGTAATGATGATGTCCGCTCGCAGTTCCTCACCCGATTTTAAACGAAGACCTTCTTTGGTAAACGAGTCGATTTCCGCGGTTTTCACGGAAGCTTTCCCAGAACGCAAGGCATCAAAGAGATCGCCATCGGGCACAAGGCACAAACGCTGGTCCCATGGGTTATACGACGGCGTAAAGTGTGTCTCGACATCGAAGTCGGGCCCCAACTCCTTACGGACCTGGTCTATTAAAATTTCCTTCATGCGCTCAGGTTTCGTACGGCTGCGCCGGTAAACAAACTGCTGCATACGCACATTTTTGAACCGAGTAAGGGCATACGCCAGCTTAGGAGAGAGAAATCGCCGCAGAAAATTAGCGATCACATCCTTCGCTGGGCGCGAGACGACATACGTGGGTGAGCGTTGAAGCATTACCACCTCTTCGGCTTTCTCAGCCATCGCGGGCACCAGGGTCATCGCGGTCGCGCCTGAGCCGATCACCACCACTCGTTTATTCTCGTAGTCAAGATCCTCCGGCCAGTGCTGGGGATGAACGATTAGCCCGTCGAACAAATCTTTCCCGACGAACTCAGGGGTATACCCTTCCTCATATTTGTAATACCCCGAACACATGAGCACCATTTTGCAAGAGAGCGTGAGACGCTCACCGGTGTCTGACCTCTCGACTTCGACGGTCCACAAACAAGACTCGGAATCCCAGTGAGCCGCTACCGCACGATGGTGGTACCGAACTTTATCCTCCACTTTATATTCACGAGCCGTTTCATGAATGTACGCGAGAATTGACGGCCCATCCGCAATAGACTTGGCCGCCTCCCACGGCTTAAAGTCGTATCCAAGAGTATGCATATCGCTATCAGAGCGAATCCCTGGATAACGAAACAAGTCCCAGGTCCCCCCCATACTTCCGCGACTCTCAAGAATCGCATACTCGGATTGAGGGGATTTTGATTGAAGATGGCAAGCGGCTCCGATTCCGGAGAGCCCTCCTCCAATAATTAAAGCATCCAGATGCTCGGTCTGATTCAAAACATTCTCTCTTCGACGAGGCACGTCGCTTCGTGGGCGCCCGCTGAGCGTAGCCCAAGCCACTGCGACCGCGCATGCCTGAGGGACCCCTATGCCCCTAAACTAAGGAAATTTTGACAGCGTCTCCTCTGCGAAGCGTTTTATTCCGTCCACTTTTTCCTCCAGGGAATTCGTCAGGCCGTAGTAAAAGACCCAGGGCAAGGTTAAAACGTGGGTAATCCCACCATCCTCGAGGCGTCGGTAGCCGTCCACATCCGCCGCATCACTCGCGCTCGCCACTGCTTCGAACTCGGAGGATTTCCCAAATTCAGAGCGATACCTTCGCACTCGAGAGACGCAATCAATGATCTCAGCGGAGGTTTGAAGGTCGGACAGCCAGCCGTCTTGGCGAGCCGCACGCCGCAAGGCAAAGTCTGAAATTCCGCCGACCCATATCGGAATGGGTTCTGTAGGGATCGGAGGCGTCAACTTTAGCTCATTGAACTGGTAGAACTCTCCTTCGTGGGTGACCCAGCCTCCCGACAACAGCTTTTGCATGACCTCGATCATTTCGTCGGCACGAGCGCCACGACGTTCAAAGGCTTGTTCGAGCAATTCAAATTCAAGTTTTGACCAGCCCACCCCCACCGTCAGCGTCACGCGGTTCTTTGAAAGTGCAGCAGCCGTGGCGACCTGCTTCGCCGCAAGAAATGGATTTCGCATAGGAAGAACATAAACATTTGAGGTGAATCGAAGCCTTTTTGTGACCGACGACATGGCCCCCGCCAAAACCCAGGGGTCGGGGAATTCTGACTCCTCGTCGTAACGCCTCGTACCGTCGGGCGTGTATGGATAGGGTGTGTCTAGAGTCCTTGGGTAAACGGCATGGTCGGAGGATGCGATGGCTTCGAAGCCCGCCGCCTCGGCCGCCATGGCGATGGGGAGCAAGTGCTCCGCAGGTTGAAACGCCGCCGAAATAATAAACTTCATAGAACCCTCCTTGAGCCATCCTCTAGTTAAACGAGGGATCAAGACAGACACAAGGCCTCAAACTCTCAAAACCCACTCCATCCACTCTTGACGTGGACAAGAGTCGTCGTTTTTCTCGCCAACTGCCTTCTTCAACACAGTCACGTGGTGCAGACCCTGAACCACTTGTTTCAGAGAATTGCAATCGTCTGTATTTTGGAGGAAACTCCGATAACACTCGGCTGGTCGAAAGGACTCACCGCATTGAACAAGAAATGGGACCAAAGGTTTTTACGTCTCGCCATAGAGATCTCCAGTTGGAGCAAGGACCCATCAACAAAAGTGGGATGTGTAGTCGTGGGCGAAGATCGAGAAATCCGCTCGACTGGATTCAATGGCTTTCCTCGCGGGATCGATGACAATGAGGAACGTCTCAACGATCGAGCACAGAAGTACCCGCTCATTTGTCACGCGGAGGAGAACGCCATCATGCACGCTGCCCGAATAGGTGTCAGCCTAAAAGAGTGCGTGGCCTATGTGACATGGCCGCCCTGCTCTCGTTGTGCACGTTCACTGATTCAGAGCGGTGTTAAAGAAATTGTTTACCCAGCAGGCTGTGAGATCCCTGAAAGATGGTCAGAAGACTTCTCAATTGCGACAGGCATGATCAGAGAGGCCCAACTTGTGATCCGGCCGGCCTAACGAGCCGCGTCTACACTTACGCTCGCAGAGATTGGCCTGACCCTTCGCTTAGTCCCCTAGACCAGGAAGATTTTTTTCGCGATATATCTTCAAGACGGTCTCGATATCAAGATCCTGACGCCGATCCACGGTCACCATGGGGATCTGTCTCCTGACCGTCTCATGAATGGCTCGCGTCGTTGCGCCGGCTCCTTTTTGATTTCGGAGGTCCAGAGCCTGACAGTTCGCGAGCAAGAGGATGGCCCCAACGGTCTCTGTTAATTCAAGCGCACGCAAACACTCGCGAGCCGCAATCGTTCCCATACTGACCTTGTCCTGATTGTGCGATTCGGTGCTTCGACTGAACGCACTGGCTGGCATCGTGAGCTTAAGCGCTTCGGCGGTGAGCGCGGAGGCGCTGATATGCATGGCCTTAAAACCGTGATGCACCACCCGCTCTGACCCCGTCATCGCCACGAGGTTATCAGGAAGGTCTCCGCTGGTTTCCGAACTGCACAGCAGGCACATTTGCCGATCAAGGAGGTCGGATACGTTTGCCACGGCATTTTTAAGAGCGTCCATGACAAAACACACATGCCCTCCATAGAAATTCCCGCCATGAAGGATACGGCCTTCCTCTGCGTCGATTAATGGGTTGTCATTTACGCCATTCACTTCCACTTCGAGCATCTCACGACTGAAGGAAAGTGCATCGATGAGAACGCCCACCACCTGCGGGGCGCAGCGAATCGAGTAACGATCCTGAAGGCGAGCGACTGGGCGTCCTTTCTCACGTCCTAGATGTTCCCGGATCCAACGCGCACAAAGCTGGCTCCCCGGATGAGGTTTTAGGGCGAAAATCTGCGAATCAAAGTGATCTGGATTGCCCAGAACGGACTCACTCGTCATGGCCGAAAGCCCCGAAGCCAAACGGGCTAAATCCGTCGCCTTTTCAAACGCAAGGCATGCGAGCCCCGTCATGATGCTGGTCCCGTTCATGACCGATAGACTTTCTTTGGCTTGCAGATGAAGGGGCTCAATGCCTAGCTTGACATGAGCCCGCGCTGCGTCCATCACCTCTCCGCGGAGACTTACCTCCCGCTCACCCACCAGAGCCGAAGCGAGATAAGAGAGCGGCGTCAAGTCTCCGCTGGCCCCGACAGATCCTTCGCATGGAATGCGTGGCAGAAGACGCTCGTTGAGCATGAGACACAGGCGCTCGAGGAGCGGTTGCCGTACACCTGAATATCCTCTGGAGAGTGAGGCCAGTCGAGCCGCCACACAGGCCGCCGCCTCGTCTTCGCTCAAGATTTCGCCCGTCCCCACACCATGAAAGCGCAGAAGATTAAGAGGCATCTGGCTGCGAAGCCTCTCGGGGATCGCATTTTTTACAGCGGCCCCAACGCCGGTACTGACCCCATAAACCGGTGCATCTTCAAGGTGTCGCTCGGTGAGCCAAGCATGTGTGTTTTCTAAAAAACGCCTGTAGCTTTCTTCTGGATTTAGGAAGACTTTACAATCACCCCTGGCCAGTCTCACCACGTCTTCGATCGAAAAAGGATTTTTACCCGCGATCACATCCGATGGGGCTTCCGCGCGCATCGCCTCTTTCCTTCTTTTCATTTCAGTATAAAACTCCCGGTCAGCCATTTGCCAGAGCATAGAGTAAAACGGCGCAGAGATGACTCAGAGCCCAGCCCCATTCTTTTAGCAAGGCAAACCGACCCTCTACACAGACTGAGCCGCACTCAAAGTCCTCGCGAGACGGAGGCCATGACCTTAATTTTTATACGCTCAGGCCCCAACCGTGTCATACTCGCGACTGCCTTTTTAACGACGGCGGGATACACTTTCGAGGTGACTTCGGGCTGAAGCCCTCAGTCCCGACAACGCCCTCAAATCCACACGAAGGGGCAGGCGCCTATGAAAAAAGATCAAAAGAGGAATCGCACGACAAACGAAGTCAAGGATCCCGAGCCGCCGGAGCACACGGGGCAGCGCGGCCCTTGGCTCACTGAACCTCTCCGCGATCTCTTCGACGAATCGGCCCAACGCCGAGTTCTCAACGCAGTTTCACTGATTGCAGCTGGCTTCTTAGCCTTGGAATTCGCTTACATCATAATCTCTGGCCAGGAGGTAGGGCGCGTCATGTCGTTCGTCTTCTGGTTCGGATTTCTTTCCTTCCTTGGGGCGCCGCTTGTGGTTCGGTTTACTCAATCCACCGCGTCTGGAGCACTCGTCGTTCTGATTGCCCTTGCTGGCCTGATTGTCGTACCGGCCTACTACCAAGGCGGGGCATCTGCTCTTTTCACCATCTGGTTTTTGCTGGTCCCCTTGTTGGCCGGCCTCATCCTGGGCCACAGAGTCGCCATCTTGATGGGAATCATTGGAGTGGCCGTGATGACCGGTTTGGTAGGCCTCGAACTTACGGGAAAACTGCCGGTTCCCACGGGCCCCATGGACCCGCTCCCGGCTTGGCTTAACCTCGTGGCGGTGATCGGCTTTTCCGCAGTCCTAGGGGCGATTTCCGCAAAGACTTTTGTGGCTTCATCGGAGCGCCTGAGACAAGCGAGAGCCGCCGATGCAGCCAAGGCCGGAGCGCTCGAGGAGGCCATCGAGGGGATCGCTCGCGTAGGGGCCGACGGCCGCTTGAAAACGATTAACTCCGCCTTTGCCACTCTGCATGCGGCAAAGGCAGAGACGCTCATTGGCTCACAGGCGGACGAGTGGATTCTTGATGAAGACCGAGAAGAAGTAGCGCGAGGATTGAGGGCTCTCACCCAGTCCGGGAGGTATGAACTCACCATAAGAGGATGCAGAGAGAACGGGACGGCCTTCTACGCGAATATGTTCTTAATCGCGATTCCAGACGGGGATTCGGGAGAGCACTACCGATTTGCGCGAGATGTAACCCAGCAACGCGAACTCACTGAGCAACTCAGCCAATCCGTTAAGATGGATGCAATCGGTCGCCTCGCGGGCGGAATCGCCCACGACTTTAACAACCTTCTTCAGACCATCATCAGTGCGAGCGATCGCGTCAAGCGCGAAATCAGCCAATCACCGAACGCCGAGGCCGCAGCCGAATCCCTCAGTTGGATTGACACAGCAGCGCAACGGGGCGCCTCACTGACCCGCCAACTCCTCGATTTTAGCCACGTCCAAGCTGCGGACTCGGGACCCATCGATATCCACGAAAGCATACAAAGATTAGTTGAGATCTTAAATTCGGTCCTTGGCGCATCCATACACACTCGTGTCGTTTTTTGCGATTTCCAGCCGTCTACGGTCGGAGATCTCGCCCGTTTTGAGAGCGGACTCATGAACCTCGCTGTCAACGCACGAGATGCCATGCCCCACGGAGGAATACTTGAGTTCCGTACTTCAATTGTGCGCATGGACCCAGGCAGCGCACGCTTCGCAGCCTTTAACCTTGAGACGGATCAGTTTGTATGTATTCAGGTCATCGACAATGGCGAGGGGATGGAAACGAGCCTCTTGGAAAATATCTTTGACCCCTTCTTCACAACGAAACCCGTGGGCAAAGGCACCGGGCTGGGCCTCTCACTTTTCTACAGCTATGCACGGGAAGTTGGCGGTGCACTTGAAGTCGAGAGCACGACCAACGAAGGAACGACGGTCACTGTTTATCTTCCGCTGTGTGACGTCTCCAAGGTCGCCTCAGCCGCGCCGACCAAACGTGCTCCCACCGGCAATGAAACGATCCTCTTGGCAGAGGATGAGCCCGTGGTCACCCAACTCCTCTCTGGGGTTCTCTCGGCCGCGGGGTTCAAGGTCATCGCCTGCGTGGATGGGGATGAAGCCATCGAGCAATACCAAAAACACCGAGACTCGATTCGCCTAGCGCTGCTTGATTACCGCATGCCTCATAAAAATGGGATTGAAGTTTTTGATGCCGTACGAAAGATCACCCCGGATCTTCCTGTCGTCTTGATGAGCGGCAATATTGCAAGTGCCGAAAAGCAAGAGCTACAGAAAAATGGCTTACGAGCGGTTTTGCGGAAGCCGTGTTCTGGACAAGAAATTCTCCAAGCTATTCGCAATGCTCTCGACACCGAACCTCCTGCGCCTAACAACGAATAAGTCTCCTCTGGCTAAGCCAACTCGCCCGTCTTAGCGAGCTCAGACTTCAGCCTTTTGATCTCATGGATCAGCCAGCCGTGCTCCCAAAAGTTTTCGGAGCCGGTTGTAAGAAGAACTTCGTGAGCTTGCAGAATGACTTCCAGGGCCGAGGAGCCTGACACATGATCTCGCACCGCCTCTGCGAGTCGAATAGCGGAAGCAGGGTCGCCGGCGTCCAGTTCATCACGTGCCATTTGAATGACGTCCTCGGAAGGCAATTTTTCGGCCAACAGGGACGCAGCCTTCCCCGGGTCCGACGCGTAGAGTTCGGCCGTAGATCTGCGCTGAAACCAACCGGTATACGACTCAAAGATCGTACGCGCCGCCCAGGCCACCTTTCCGTAGCCCTCCCCCACTCTCAAGTTCTCTGGCAACTGGATGCCCTCCATCATTTCGTATGGATTCTTTCCTGAATTGATCATGTTCAGGGCCTCAGAGTGAACATAATCCACCGCACCATATAAGCGCTGAAAACAAGCCTCGATGAGATCTGCACCCTCAATCGGGAGATGACGTCCCGTAACCAGCGTCTTCGCACCGAGATCTCTGACGCACTCTATATTTTTCAAATAGGGCACGGGAAACCGATACAAATCCCCTCGAAGCGTATTGAAATTTGGGAAGTGCGGAAACAGGGGCCCGAATAGATTGCTCACCAGAGCGACTCGATCCTCAGGAAGCCATACCACAAGCGAATCAATGGTTTCGCCGCCAGGCACGTGGATCAGTTCTACATCGAGATCCCCCACACGAAGGGAAAGGCGATCATGAAATGTGACATCCGGTGTAGGCTCATCTTGTTCAAACTCAACGTCGGGATAGTCTTTCAGAAACTGACCAATTCTTTGGGGCAAATCAGGGAACCAAGTTAGAGCCGTTTGATGCCTGAAGGCTTGAATGCGCTTATCGTCAGATTGGCATTTCTGATTATTCGAGTGAGCGACGTACTGAGCTCCGTTCTCTCGAAACTGAGAGACACCGCCGACATGATCGGCATGACCTTGGGTGGTGACGATATGAGACGTGGGCCCCAGCTCCAGTTCTGAAAAAAGACGGCGGTGATGAGGGGCCTCAAAGCCCATCCCGCAGTTAACGATCATTCGTTGGGAACCTGCATCGACCGCGTAGCTCGCCGTGGTCCCCGCGGAGCGATACACCCTAGGGTGTATCCGGAGTGCCTCTGTGTCGTAGGGAACATGAAGAAGAACTCGACCTGGGCGAGTATCAATTAATGCATCGACCTCTTCGTCGATCGTCATACGATTCATCTCCTCTTTAAATGGAATCCCGACCAAGAGCGCGTCTCTCACGCATGCCGTTCGCTTCTCAATGCCCCTAGCCGCTCAAGGTGCGGGACTCTACACCGAACACCCGCCGATACATGACGGATTGCGTCAAGATCGAGAGGGGGACCGTCCAGATTAGGCCGATTCCGGCTAGCGCCCCACCCATTAAATTAAGAAGCATCAGAGACAAAAAGATTCCCAGAGCCTGAAACCAATGTGAGTGCAACGCTTTCCGCGATGTTTCAAGGGCTTCAAACGGCCCAAGCCCTTTGTCCAGGATCAGGGGAAGCGCAAAGATGTAACTGATCAGTAAATAGACCCCTGGAATAACCAGCAGAGCAAAGCCTACTAAAACAAAAACGTAAAAAAGAATCATCATGCCGAGAATGGGAAGGAGCAGATGAAAATAAGCAAATAAGGTTTTGAAAGGCACGTCCGCGCCACAACTTTGACGCAGTCCCATCGCCCAGATCCCCGCCGCGAGAGGCAAGCAAAGAAATCCGGGCACCGAATGCCCAACTGCCTCAACCCACGTATTCTCCTGCTCGCCAAGCGCCACCAACGCAATGTTTATGATGATCCCGAGCCCCGCCAAGATCAATCCATACGAAATGGTGGCGGCCAGAAGAGGAAACTTAGCCCCATCTAACTTAGACCAAGCTTCCCGCAGAACAGAGCCCACATGTAGGTCATAGTCTCCGTTCAGCCCCCCGTCCAGCGACCCTTCATTCCCTACTGTTAAACTCTCTGAATTAGACACAAGCATCTCCCTTTGTATTTAAACTGAGGCTCATTGGTGGGCTCAAGACCTCCCTCGGCAGACAATCGGAAAGAAAGCCCCCACTTTTCCTTCGTCGGCTTGTTCTTCTTTTTGAAACAACCTTTCGGCCGACCTGTTTCGCGTTTGGACCGCTTAATCCTTTAGGTGCCTCTTGATCGTGGTGGCGAGCGAGCTGAATGCGGTTTCCGTCCTCTCCCGAAAGCACCACCCCGGTCACGTTTTGAACGTCGATTCTGTATGTCACCTCTAGACCCAAGACCGTCTCGTAAAAATGCACTGACTTTTCTAAATCACTCACATTGACGCAGTACTGATCCAAACTGATCTTCATGGGTTCGAGCCTCGTTTGGGTGGGCCTCTTGGCGATTCCTTACGTCCCGGAAAAGACGAGAACGGATCGATATCGTACCGCACGTGGCCCCTTTTTCGATTTTGACAACAAAACAGGTGTTCCACTTTCATATCCTGCGAATGATTCGTCTTTCCGACCGGTCTCGATCGCCAAAGCAGGCGCGCATAAAAATGGGCTCAGCTCCGTTCCCATTTCGACTCAGAGACTGTCCGTAGACCAGGTGTACGGGGCTGTGCGAAGTTCACACCTCCGGAACTGCACCGGCCGCAAATACGATCTCCCCTTAAAAACCCTCAATTCCCTGAAATTTTCTCGTATGAAATCAGCGAAACTGCGTTTCACCCACAGTCCATAAAGCCGGCCGCTTGCGGGTTCACTCTATCGCGAGTGAATGGCGTGCATCCGTAAAATCTCCCCGAGTTAGTCCTTAGGCGTCGCCCGCGGCATCAGACAAAAAAAACATGCCATCGCCCTACGTTTTTGGACCGAGCGGCTATTCTTAAGGAGTCATTAACAAGTGGCATTTCGGAACGCGCCCGGGCCCTAAACCGTTTTCGGTTACTCGGTTTGACCCATTGATAAAAGAATAGATGCACTCGTATGGAAGAAAAGCTTGGCCTCAAAGATGCTCGAGAGCAACTCGTTGATCACTCGCTGTACCATGCCATAGAGGGTCCCCTGGACTTGCGGCGTTTCACCGAGATACATGTTTTCGCAGTTTGGGATTTCATGAGCCTGCTCAAGAGTCTTCAACGTGACCTGACGACGGTCTCGGTCCCCTGGGTGCCAGCGAAAGACCCGGAAACGGCGCGTTTGATCAATGAGTTAGTCCTGGCCGAAGAAACTGATTTCATTCAAGAGGGCACTCACCGGCGCTACCTCTCTCACTTCGAGTGGTACCTTGAGGCGATGGCGGAACTGGGAGCGGACACCGCGCCCATTCGACACTGGATGCAGACCGTGCAGCAAGACCCTTCGTTTGGTCACGCTTTAAAGAACGCGAATCTTGAACCCGGAGTCGCCCACTTCCTGCAGACAACCTCAGATATCCTCGATGAGCCCGTAGCCGTCCGAGCCGCCGTCTTTCACCACTCTCGCGAGTCGCTGATTCCGCAGATGTTCCTTCCTATTGCGACTCACTTCAAGCAAAAGGGCCTGCCATGTAAGATGCTCATCGAATACCTTGAGAGGCATATCGAGTTGGATTCTACGGATCACTCTCTGGCTTCAGAGGCCATGTTCTCACGACTCTTGGAAGCGACTCCAGACTTAGAGGAGAGAGCTAAATCACTCTCAGTTCGTGCTCTCGTCGCTCGCCGCGACTTCTGGACATACATTCTTGAAAGCTTGGAGCCATGAGAGGCGCTCAGTCAGCCTACAGGCTGATTCCTTTGGTGATCATCAGCCTTCTACTATCCTCGGCGCCGACTTCAAAGGCTTTCGCCTTTACCCCGTACCGGCTTTTGGTCGAAGCCATTCGAAGCCCGGAACGTCCAGCCAGTCAAGCCCGTGACAAGGCTTTGAATCTCAAACTGCGTAAGGCTGTGGCCTTAGCCTCCCCGGAATCCACGTTGGCCGTCTCTTCTTACGTACGAGGGAATCATGCCTACTTGGTCGGCTGGGTATCGAGTGATCAAGACCGAGAAAAGCTTGAGGACGCGGCTCATACCGTAGAAGGCCTTATCTCAGTGGCCATCTATCTTCCCGTGAAACCCACGGGCGACGCCGCCCCCAGCCGAACAGACGAGCTTGAACTCAAAGCAAAAGTGGTCGCGGCCATCGCCCTCGCCGACCGGACTCAACGGGCGAATATTTCCGTGGAAGTTCTGGGCACACATGTGATCTTGGTCGGCGTGGTGAACTCAGCCTCTGATATCCAAATAGCCG
Organism: Deltaproteobacteria bacterium; assembly: GCA_002691205.1. Classification (GTDB taxonomy): domain Bacteria; phylum Myxococcota_A; class UBA9160; order UBA9160; family UBA4427; genus MED660. The sequence goes on along the minus strand of NZHD01000010.1, from coordinate 9,014 downwards.
GCCAAGCGACTCGGGATACCTCAGGCGTCTCCGGCATGACCAATTTTCTCACCGTGCCACTCGGTCGGGATCGCAAGCGGTTCTAAGCGCCTTCATGCCTTCCCCGAAGGGCCTGTTGCTTCGTCGTGTTGGCTCGCGGGCGAGATCACATGACGGAGAAACCACCGTCCACACAGAGGGTCTGACCCGTGATAAAGCGCGCGGCCGGACTGGCGAGAAAAAGAAAAGCAGGGGCGACTTCGTCGGGTTCGCCCCAACGAGCCATGGGTACGCGGGCGATCTCGGCGGCTTCGATGGCTTCCATCCCCTCAAGCTTCATGGCTGCTGTCATCCCCGTCTCAACCAAACCGGGGGCCACTGCGTTCACACGAACATTCGATTGAGCCCAGCCCACACCCATATTAAGGGTCATTTGAACAATGCCGGCTTTCGCCGCCCCGTAGCCTGGGACAATGGGCACCGCTCGAAACGCAGCCATGCTGGCACAATTCACGATACTTCCCCCGCCTCGAATCTGACTCTTCTCAAGCAGCGGCTTTAACGCCACCGACAGCCTGAACCCACTTACGAGATGCAAATGGAGAGCCTCACTGAAAACTTCAGGCTTCCACTCATCCTGCGCAAGAAGAGTGCTCCCCGCATTATTAATCAGAACGTCGAGCCGATTCATCTTGGCTGCGACACTGTCAAGAGAATCGCTGGACGTCATCTCGGCTTGATGATATTCGAAGGCCGATAGATCCACATCGTACTCGTCCGCCTGAGCACGCCGCCCCGTCACAATGACTTCGGCGTCCGCCTGAGCAAAGCTCGTTGCGATCGCATGACCGATTCCTGAAGTACCTCCGGTGACAAGCACACGGGCCCCTGCAAAGTCAAATCGCACATCGGCCACTGCCCTCTCCTTTCGAACGCCCATTCGCGTTCCTCTCCGTGGATTTCTTCATACAGAACACTCCACTCAAAATTTTTCACGCGATCATGCTCTCTTGAATCTCATTGTAGAGTGTACGCGTTAAAACACTTCCGACTCAACGGCAAAGCGATCTAGATAAAAGTCGAAAGCAGAGCGCAGTTCCGCCGGGTCAGCCCCAAAGTCTTTCCGTAAGTCATACACGACTTGCCCCTCTTTGCCGCGAGGGTGGGTCTCTAGATAGGTCTTCACTTGCGAACGGGCTGCAGGCGTCATAGCAAGCCCTGCGACTTCATAAATCTTTTCCACGGTTCCTAAGTCATCGGCCATAAAATCTCCAAAAGGAATATCAATCGTCTTGTCGGAAGGTAAGAGATCACGGTCTCTGACGAAGGCCGAGAGGAGACCCTGAATGCGATTATGCCAATACTCAAGGTAAAACTGCGGATCCACATGGCGATAGTTGATTCGAGCGCTGTAGGTCATCATTGTAATCGCAGACTGCAAAACCGAAATGGGGTCCCGATGGGTCATCACGATGGTCGCATCCGGGAATGTTTTCATAAGCGGTCCAATTTGCTCCAGATGCTGGGGACACTTCAGAACCCATCGATCACGGGGCCTTCTCCACTGCAAGATCTTGAGGCCCGTCAGGAGGTAACCCAGATAATGGGGCGTCTGGTCTTGGGAAAGGTAGTAATCCCGCCACTTTGGCGCCTGCGCGACCCATTCCAGGGTGTAGCTGCTGAAGTCCGGAAGCATGAATTCGAGTTCTTCGTGGACGTGGTCCGGCTCCATGGGGTGCATGGACGCAAGGAGGGGGGAAACTGCACGCATCCTCTCCCAGCCCTCGTTGCAGCGAGTCCATCTGGGGTCCACGCCATCGACGCCCGGAGCCTCTTCGGGGTCAGGCACGGGCTCCTGACCTTCCCAGAGCGGCATGGAGCGGAGCCTTTGGTCTGCGGCAATGAGGTTGACCATATGAGTCGTGCCTGAACGCGGCAGTCCCACCACGATAATCGGCGCATTAATCTTTTGGTCTAAAATCTCTGGGTGATCCTTCAGCAAGGCATTCATTCGGAGGCGTGTCACGGCGTATCGAACCGAATCATTAAACAACGTCAAGCGACCCAAATTGGTTCGATTGTCGTCCCCGTTCATCTCGTCAAACCAGAGCGCGAGGCGCTCTTTCCAGTCCGGTGAACCCCAATCGTTGAGACCCGTTGTCTCGCAAGCGGCCGTTTCCACCGCCCGTACCGACAGATCCACATCGTGCTGGTCACCGTAGGCCAGCGCCGCCTTCTGACCCTCGTCCAGGACGGGTCTCGCGAGATCTTCAATTCGGATTCTATGGCCCGCCAAGCTGATCTCTCCTCATGAAACCGGGTGAAACGATCCCTTGAATTTTAGCCTCTTCGCGGTCCGTGGGCAGCCCAATGGTCAGGCAAGGACGTCAAGCATCCGAGAGCCACTCCGAGCCCCCATTGCCCCCGTGGATCGGAGCCTCACAAAAGCCGCTACGCTTTAACTCGACACTTGTTTTACGCGTTCTTCGAAGCTTTTTTAACCCAAATTACGGCAACAGAAAGCATTTATGACCCTGAGCATTGAGCAAAGTAACCAGGCCTGTGGAGCTCGGGTGACCGGCCTGGATCTCACGAAACCCATGAAGCCCATGCAGGTCGAACAAATTCGACAGGCCTGGTTAAAACACCATGTCCTGGTCTTTCCAAAACAACGACTGACGGATTCCCATCTTGAACGCTTCACGCTGAACTTCGGCCCCTTCGGCATTGACACGTTCTTCGGGTCGATTCCTGGGCATCCCAATATTGCAGCCATTACTCGAGAGTCCGACGAGAAAGCGCCCATTTTTGCCGAGACCTGGCACACAGACTGGAGTTTTCAGCCCGAACCTCCCCAAGGCACATGTCTTTACGGCATCGACATCCCACCCAAAGGCGGGGATACCCTCTTTGCCAACCAACATCAGGCTCTTGAGCAGATGCCCAATGAGCTAAGAGCGCAGCTTGAGAATCAGATGGCGATTCACTCCGCCAAACTCGGTTACTCGCTGACGGGTGCGTACGGCGAAGCCGATCAGTCCAAAGGACGCAGTATGGACATTCGGCCATCAGATCGAGCCAACGAGACACACTCCCATCCGATCATTCGACCTCATCCCGAGACGGGGCGCCTGGGTCTCTTCGGAACCTTTGGATATATCATTGGGATCGAGGGGATGGCTGATGAAGTCGCTCTAAATCTTCTCCTGGAGCTTCAAGCATGGCAATCCAAAGAAGAATTTCAGTATCGGCACCAATGGGAGCCCGAGATGCTTGTCATGTGGGATAATCGAAGCGTCTTGCATCGCGCCACAGGCGGCTACGAGGGATATTCACGACGCCTTCACCGCACCACGATCGGCGCAGCACCCTCTTCTGGATAAAAGCGACACTCAAAAATCGATTTCAAAACGGACGCGCCACTCGCTTAAGCCGGCTTCCAAAGGCCCTCGGAGGCTCGGCCACCCGCTCTCACGTCGTCCAACCCAACGAGCCCCTCGAACCTTCGAAGCGATGGGTCATTCAGGCGGCAGGGATGGGCTTCGTTTTTCAATCCCTCTGATTTCGCCGAGGGTTGGACCAATCCGCTCACCCATCTGATTGACCTTATCCACGTCGAAGTTGTACACCTCGGCGGCCTTCGCCCCGAGGATTGAGCGGATCTCATCCTCAGGGTAATCACTAAAAGTATCTTGGAGAGAGTCCATCGTATTGGGCCATGTTCCCTCAATGTGCGGGTAGTCGGAGCCCCACATCAGCTTATCCACCCCCACCTCGTACCGCATTTTGCCCTCGTGGGCGGGCATAAAAGAGGCCCCGATATAACACTGCCGTTGAAAGTACTCAGTTGGGCGAAGTGAAAGCTCCTTGGTGAAGTGAGCGAATAGAGGGTTGTCCGCTTTAAACTCAAGAACCCGCAGCTTCTCCACAATCCAAGCTGTCCCCGTTTCAGTTAGTACATACGCAAGCTTCGGATATCGCTCAAAGACCCCGGCCCACAGGAGAGCCGTAAAGGGTCGTTGGGCCCACATGTCCACTTCACTGATATACATGGCCGTCGCGGAAGGGAGATCACCATAGTCAGGCGACCACCCCGAGTGCGACTGAAGAGGCAACTCCAGATCCTCACAGATTTGCCAGATCGGTTCATACCGGGGATGATGGTAAAAAGGATGTTCTCCGGTGCTTGTCGGCAACAAGACTCCGCCGAAAAGACCGAGCGCCCGGGCCTCTTTAATCTCTTGGACGGTGGCCTCAATATCATCGACGTTGATCAACATCACGCCCGCATGCCGGCCCGGATTCACTTGACACAGATCGGCGAGCCAACGGTTATACGCGCGAATCCCGGCCTGGTTCTGCTCGGGCTTCACGTCGTGCCGGTACTGCATCAGACCCGCTCCAAAAGGCGCCATCTGCGGGAAGATGACTTCCCCTGCAATCCCGTCCTCCTCAAGTTCCTTCAAACGAACAGCGGCATCAAACTCACCTCGTCTGGGCGAAAAAGGACTGGTTTCATCGCTAAGCACTGCGAGTAATTCTTCATCACTCGCCCCCGCCAACCTTTGAGGGTTCGTGAATAACTCCAAGCGCCCGGCGTCGCCGCCCGCCATGGCGGTGTAATCCTCGACGGCTTCTTGATCAAAAAAAGTTCCCGTTCGGGCAATCATTTCCTTCACGTAGGTAAGCCACCACTGAGTACTGGCCTCATGAAACTCCTTCGGCATATATTCGTCATACATGCCAGGGAGTCCACCCGCGTGACAGTCAGAACTGATGATCGTGACCCTTTTAGAAGCTGAGTCGGTGGCATTCATAACGATGTATCTCCTCGGGCGCGGATTGGACGAAAAGGGGTGCCTCTGAAGATCCTCGCTCGCCGACCATCAAACCGCAAACGCTAGGAGAAAACTTCACGAACACATGAGAGTCACAACCAAGGTCGAGCCTCTAAAGTAACAACAGCCCTTCTGCACAAACTATCCGGCGTGTACTAAAACGCAGAACCTTTTCAGAGGACACCCCAAACGCCTCTCCGTCCAGCCCTCAAATCGGTTTCAATCGCTTATCGACATCCTTCATCAAAAGCGTACTCTGAAACCACGGTCTCTGGTTCACTGACAGCCGGCGGGCGGTGACCGTGCTCATAGGAGACTGTCGATTTGGGTGAACTCATGGCGGGAGTCGCGCTTCCTTTAGATTTAAGCAGCTCGGAATTCCACCAACGTAAATATGAATGGTATCCCCAGTTACTTGAGTCCCATCCGGTCTGTACCGGCAAAGTGAGCCTGATGAAGGTGTCGTTAGTCTCTCGTTACGATGACTGCCGTTTGGTACTGGCCGACTCACGTTTCGTACGTAACCGTGGTCTCGCACGCGGCCGGGGATCAAGCCCATTCCCTGTGCCTCTGCCTAAATCAGTGGCCGCGCTCGCAACCGGGATGATCATCCGCGACGATCCTGAACACCGACGGTTAAGAAGTCTCGTGAATCAAGGGTTTACAGGCCGCGCAATTTCAAAACTAAGAAGCCGAATTGAAGAAATCGTCCAGGAACGCCTGTTGCAATTAAGGCGACAACAAGGTCCTGTTGATCTCTTAGAATCCTACGCCCTCCCGATTCCGCGGCAAGTCATTGCAGAGATGGTCGGGGTCACCGACGAAGAAGGAGCACAATTCACTCGCGCCGTGCGAACCCTCACTCAAGGCTTGAGTGGCCTTGGACTAGTAAAAACACTTCTTTGGGACATGCGTCAGACGCATCGCTTTATTCGAGATCTGGTCGAAAAAAAGCGGCTCCATCCAAGCGAAGACATTCTTTCTGAGCTCCTCGTCGCCGAGGAAGACGGCGACCGTCTCAGCGAAGATGAGCTTCACTCCATGGTGTTCCTGCTTGTCGTCGCCGGATTTGAAACGACGCTTCACCTCATCGGCAATGCGGTCCATACCCTGATCGAAAACCCGAACTCCATCTCCCGCTTACAGGCAGAGCCCACGCTCTGGAGTTCGGCCATTCAGGAGGTCGTTCGTTTCAGGGGCCCCATCCATGGAACAAAGTTCCAGTACCCCACCGAGGACGTGACCGTAGAAGGCGTCGTTTTGAGACGCGGAAAGCCGGTGATGCCTCTCCTGGGCGCCGCCAACCTCGACCCCAGAGTCTTTAATCAACCGGATGTTTTTCAGATCGACCGGACACCGAACCACCATCTCGGCTTCGGTTTCGGCGAGCACTTTTGCCTCGGTCGCCAGCTCGCTTTGGCTGAGGCCGAGACGGCCGTCAAAGCCCTATTTGCCGAATTTCCGAACCTTCACCTAGCGGTTAAACCATCGGAACTCGAGCACTCCCGTATGCCGGGTTGGCATCGACTTGAACGTCTACCGATTCACCTTTCGTAGACGACGGATTCCCAGCGAAACTTAACCCGGGCTCAACCGGCTCCGTGAAGCGTCCACGTCTCACGACCCGACTTAAGCTTCTTTTTCTCAATCCGCACCTCTTCTGCCCCTTCAAGTTCAGCCATCTCTCGAAGCTCGGACTCGTCGGCCTTTGTTCCGTCGCAGAACCCGATGGGGCGAGGATTGTTGGGTTGATTGAGTTGGACCTGAAAGTCGCCATGGTCCCAGCGCGTCTGCGTCTCGTTTGAGTGTGGATGAATCATGCCAATAGAGTATCTCAAGATCAGAGCCGAGCCTACCCGGGTCCCCTGCGATCAACCATCGATGAGCCTTTAAGGGGGTGACGAAACCTCTCCATCCAAGCGCGCGCTAGGTCCCAGTTTTAAAAAGGGCAGCAGTAAAAATGCTAGGCCGATTGAGGCCACAAAGAACTGGAAGGCCGGTCTAAAACTCCCCATCGTGTCATCGCTCCAGCCCGCAATCAAATATCCCGGCATAACAAGTACGGCGATCATGGGTGACATGAGGCCCATGGCTCGCCCAAAATTAGGCGTGCCGAAGCCTGCAGCCACCATCCCCGTCCACACTGGCACCATCCCACCGGCCGAGAGCCCCAGCACGCACGCACCCACAAACAGGATGCTGTAGCGGGGCTCTGTTGAGAACAGAAAAATACCCGAACCCGTTAGACAAAGAGCAATCCCGAGCCCCGCCTTCAAACCGATGCGATCTGAGGCCGCACCCAGTGCGAGTTTGCCCACGAGTCCTGAAATCGCTACGACAGAAATCAAAGTTCCCGTCAGCGAGGCCTCAAACCCAAGCCCCTCTAAGAACATCCCCAAATTACTGAGAACAGCGGTATAGGTCATAAAGAGGAGTCCGAAGCATATCCCTATGATCCAGTACGCGGGGGCTCGTAAAATATCGCGATTGGTCATCATCGCTGGATTCGCCTGAGTCGCGCTGCCAGGCTCGGCTTGACTCGGAGCCTCCGGACTCAAAGGCGGATAATCTCGTAAAACGAAAAAGACAAAAGGAAGAACACAGACTGACACCAAGACGGCTGAAATCTGGAGAGTCCACCGCCAACCCGCAGCCGAAAGCCATTCGGCCACAAGCCAAGGAAAAGCAAAGCCCCCCAAGGAGGCTCCTGTGGCCGCAATTCCTAGGGCCCGGCCTCGGGCGCTTGTGAACCAGCGAGCAATCAAGGCCGGCCCCGTCATGGGCCCAAGCAAGGTATTGGCCGTCGTGATAAAGAACGCATAAACCCAAATAAATTGAGTTATTCCTTCTGTGAACGACAAGAGACCAAGCCCACAGATAAAAGACAGCGTCCCGAGCGTCATGAGTCCCCTCACCGACCAGCGGTCAATGAGAGGGCCAATCAGAGGGGGTAGAAAAATTCCCAGTGTCGCCGACGCCGTGAGTGCGAGATTGATCTGAGTGGAAGTCGCACCGAAACTCTCTCTCACCGCTACGAGAATGAGGGGAAAGGAGTACGTGGCGAGACCCACCAAGAAGACCTGGGTTACGAACACACTGACGACGATCCACCATTGATAACCCATGGCCCAGAAGGTATCGAAACTGACATCAACTGCCCGCCTGATGTCACCGGGTCTTAGGCCCGCGGACCACTGTTCATCGTTTTCACAACCTGAACGTCAAGCTACTTAGAGAGGCTTGTCAACGTAAGCCCAGAAGAGGGCTCGGAAACTCAGCCAGCGAGATAGAACCGGTAGACACCCATGGGCCAGAAGATGGCATTCATAAGCGCCGAGGCAAAGGGAACCTCCTCGACGATCAGAAAAAGCAAGAAGAAGAGAACGATTCCGCCGGTGTAGAGTTGCCAAACAAGTCTAATCATGCTCTATAAGGTAGGCAAAGGCAGGCATCCTGTACACTCAGTCGCCCAAGCCCACTCAGTCATTCCATCTAGGCCAAAACGCCCCTCTCATGGGGTTCAAAGTCGCGCCGAGAACGCTCTACCGATTACTTGGAGGAAAAGAATTGTATTGTTCCCCGGTCTGTACCGATTAGACCCGCACCGATAGAACCACCTCAAAAGGTTTCTCAGTCTTTATGGCGCGCATTATCCTCATTGCTCATCCAGTTCGCGGACGCCTCTACCCGCTCTTGGCGATCGGTCAGTCTCTAAAAGAACGCGGCCACCGTGTCACTGTGATCGAGTACCCCGAACTCTCTGGGATCGCCGAAAAGCTAGGCTTGGAATACCTGTCCCCCGCGCTCCCTCAATCATGGTCAAAATTCGACTCCCCAAACCCCAGTTCCCCGTTTCACAAAATTGTTCCCAAACTCATTAAGAGACTTCAAGGCACAGCGCTTGATCCGCAAGTGCACAGCCTTCTCGAGTATCTGAGAACTTTTGAGTCCTACTATGATCCGTGGACGGGGCGGGACCTAGATTTCTTGCAACCCGCTCTCGAGGAGGCCAACTGCGACCTGTTACTGGTCTCCGACACTTCATTTGCAGTCAAAACTCTGGCCGAAAAACTGAACTTGCCCATGCTCAGTATTTCATCAGGGATTCCATTGTTGACCCGCCGAGATTATCCGCCCGAATTCACAGACTGGGAGGACACCCATACAAAAGCGAGCCGCCTTCAAAACCGCGCGGCC
>NZHD01000009.1 GCA_002691205.1 Deltaproteobacteria bacterium | reverse complement strand
TGCGCGGCGAGCGAGACCTTGAGCGCATCGGTGAAAGCTTGAGGCAATGGGCCCTGACGGGGCGCACCTGAACGTCTCGCAGGCGTTCCATCGCCCACGCTCACGTCGGTGGCCGTATGAAGAAGGCATTGATCTTCGCCCTCCGGCTCAAGAGGGCTCGTCAGGGGGCCGGGTGTCGTCGTGCATGATTTCTTCGAAGCGAGGGCGAATCGAACTCGAGCCGCTGGTTCAGTGCTGGTCGCTCGCTCTATCCGGAGCCGGGTTGGGGAGACTGCTCCTCGACCTCTTCAAAGGCTTGATTTGAAATTGGCCATCAAAGCGGAGTGTATGGGGATGTGGGATGCGGATACTATAGAAAGCAGTCTCTCCTTCGCGCTCTCCATGAGGCGTGATTTGGACTCCTTTTTCAGCTTGAATTCGAGCGGCCACGAGCAGTGAGGGGCCGATGCCGAACAGATCGTATTTGGGTCCGTGGACTAAGTAGATGGTTTTTTCATCTCCCGTGAACGTCCACGGCTGGCCACGCCCCAGGACCTGTGGGATTTTCCAGATGGGTTCATGCATTTGGATTTGGTGGCTGAGGAAAAGAAGCGGTTCGTGGAACCCCCAGTCGAGACTCACCACTTGGGTATCCTGGGCGTCGGGTTGGCGGTCGAGTTGCTGTGCGAGTTGGCTCAGACTTGGAGTAAAGCGTCCGCGCCCACCCGTGGTTGTGATTTCTTGTTCAGTTCGCTGAATGAGGTGGAGGTTTCCGAGGATCAGCCCTCCGAGGGCGATCCCAGCGAGGGTTCTGCGGAGAGCCCGTCTGGTCAAAGAGGCATTGCTTTGCCAGAGGCTCACGGCGGCGCAAGCGACGATCAACTGAGGAAGAGGAAGCGCATTCAATTGATGATGAGCCCGAACGGCCCCCGGCAATGCAAGCATGGCCCCGAGCAGGAGTCCCGTGAGCACAAGGAGAAAAACCTTTGGGTCCCGACGTCGAGAGAGTGTGTCCGGGCGAGGTCTGAAGGCGTCAAACGCCAACCACAGGGCGGCGGGGATCAGAATAAAAACAAGCAGGCCTCTTGGACTCTCGAAGTCCGGTGCGCGCTCAAAGAGCCCTCCCGAGAGCAGTATGCGGTAAAACTGCGAACCGTCGAGCACTCGTGTGAGGACTCCCAAACGGAAGGCGAAATCGCCCCGATCTCCCACGGCTTGGCTGCTGGAGAGGATATCTAGACTGGAGATCAGCGTAGGCAGAGCCGCGACGAAGAAGCTGGCGAAGCCAGCGATGACGGCGCCTTTTTTTTCGCGCCACGCTCGACGCACAAGATCTGGGCGACAGAGGATGATCGCGGCCCCCACACACGCCAGAATGACGGCGAAATCGGCTCGGCTGAAGATGCCGAGTCCTAAAACAAGACCGGCGCCGGTGGCGGCGAAGAGAGCTTTTTTGTCGGAGGAGGCCTGCCAGGCCACGACAACCAAAAGAGCGCCCGCGGCGCGGCATAGGAAGTTGGTTGTGAACGGGCCCCATTCGAATTGAGAAAAAAAGTAGAAGCTGGGGTCGCAGGCCACCAGAATGCCCATGATGATTGTGGGGTAAATTCCGAAGAGCTTGCTCGACCAAAGCATGGCGAGCCAGAGGGCCAGCAGAGCGGTGATGAGTGTGGTCGTTCGGAGCACACGGACATTGGCCTCACTCAGGGCGAAAGCGGGAATCAGGAGTTGGCTTTTAAGAGACCCGAGATACGCGGCGTTTCGGAGAGGGAAGGGCCGTCCTGAAAGCTCAAGACTGCGTACGCTCATCGGGTGTTGGCCGGCTCTGTCGGGCTCAACAAACCCACGGGCTTGTTGGGCCAAAAAGGCTTCGTCGTAGTAGAGGCCTAAGTCCTCAATCTGAGGGAGCGCGTTGAGCCCGATCATGAGCGCTAACACGGTCCAGGTCACGAGGATCCATCGGAAGGAGTGGCGTGGAGTCGATGAATTCATGACACCTTTTCAGTCATTCCTAAGCGAGCCAGAAAGTGCAGTTTGCGGTCAAAGATCCAATTCAGAGGCGTGGCATACAAGTTTAGATCTGTTTTGAAGACGTCAACTTCAAGTCGGTTCGTAGCCCAGTGGTGCCGCCATTCTTCCTCGGACCAGTACGCGTAGGGCAAAGCCACTCCGTATCGCGCGTTGCCCACGCGATCCATGAAGCGAAGGGTGGCTTCAGCGAGAAATCCATCTCGACGATGATCCTTGATAATGAGAGCGTGCCGCGCGACTCGCCGGGCTTCTGAAAGCAGATTCCCGGGGTCTTCACTGTGGTGGAGCACGTCCACCATCATGACCACATCCACTTGGTTGTCTTTCTGGGTGATTTTTTTCCCGTCGAAGTGTGAGACGTCGATGACAGCATTGGGCCTGATCAGGGGATCGACGCCTCGAATCTGGAGATCCGGTCTAAGCGTGTTCAGATTTTGGGCGATTCGTCCATCCCCGCATCCCACGTCGAGGACGGTGGCGTCTTGAGGGCAGATTTGAGCCAGTTCGTGAGCCAGAACGCGAACTCTTCGAGAGGCGACGTATTGATCGTGGAAGGAGTCCAGCCTACTCACCGCCGATCGAGCCCCAATAAGCTGACGAAAAACCCTGAGAGAATCGTTTGGAACCCCAGCGCCGCCAGCGTCACGCCGGGGATGACTGAACGAAGAGTGGTGGGGTAGTCGAGATCTCCAAACCCGGCACTTCGCCAGTCCCAGGCCGTATAGGCGATTAATCCGGCCCCGGCCAGCAAGGCGAGAGATCCCAACACCAGTCCGCGTTCAAGCGTGGCCACTTTGAAAAAGCGTTCGACTCGGACGTCACGGGGAAGAAGTCCCGCTCCTATGGCGTAGGCCTTGCTCATCACGGCAAAGAGAAAAGATTGGAAGCCCATCAGGAGGCAGAGGCTCGCTACAAGCAAGGAGTGAACCCCAAGGCGTGCTCCGAATAAATCGGCTCCGGGCCAAGCCAGTGCGTAGCCCAGTAAACCCAGGCCCATAAGAAGTGCACCTGGAAAGAGAAAGAGCCAGCGCGGGCTGTAGAGCAGGAAGAGCCGCAGGGTGCGCCAACCGTCTCTAAAGGTCCTCAGGTGAGGCCCATGTTGTTTTCGCCCATCCGGATGTAGGGTGATGGGGACTTCGGCCACCCGGGCCCCGGAGAGGGCCGACTTGATAATCATTTCGGTGGCGAATTCCATGCCTGTGCACCGGAGATCCAGTCGATCGTAGAGGTCTCTTGTGAAGCCGCGAAGCCCACAATACGCATCTCGGACGGGAACGTCGAACATGAGGCGAGCCAGCTTGGAAAGCAGAGGGTTGCCAAACCAGCGATGCAAAAAGGGCATCGCGCCGGGCTTGACCTCTCCTCCGCCCGAAGGCAACCGACAGCCCTGAACCAATTCAGCGCCTTCACGCAGGGCCGCAAGGAAAATAGGAATTTCCGAAAAGTCGTAGCTTTCATCGGCGTCGCCCATCAGGATGAAACGACCGTGGGCCGCCTCGATGCCCCCCATGAGTGCATGGCCATAGCCTCGGTCCTCGACGTGGATTACACGGGCCCCGAGCGATCTGGCGATCTCTGGGCAGCCGTCCAAGCTCCCGTTGTCGGCGACGATGACTTCGCCTTGCACTCGACTCGCTTCGAATGCGGCTTGCGCTTTTTGGATACATATCGCCAGCGTGTCCGCCTCGTTGAGGCAAGGCATGACCACGCTGAGCTCGATGGTCTGATCTCGGGTCTCTTTCACCGGAAAAAATGTACCCCACGGTGTCCAAGACCGCCGGGTGCGGATCAACCATTTGTTCTGTGCGTGGTGTATGATGCGTCTCATCATGAACTCCAACTCTTCTCAAGCGTCCCGTTTGACCCCGCCTGATGGGCCCGTGCTCGTCGTAGGCGGAGCCGGCTACATCGGAAGCCATACAGTTCGAATGTTGGAAGAATCGGACGTCCCCGTCGTGGTCGTCGACGATTTTTCGACGGGCCATCGTGGGGCCGTCGCGTCTCCTTTGGCGGAAGTCAGCCTGGGGGATCCCGATGCACTTGCTCGCGTCTTTTCTGACTGGAAGCCTCGTTCCGTGATGCATTTTGCGGCGCGCTGTCTAGTGGGCGAGTCTGTTGAAAACCCATCCGTCTATTATCGAGAGAATGTTCAAGGTGCCTGGAACCTGCTCGAAGTCATGCGAGACGCGGGGTGCGACGAATTAGTCTTTTCATCGACCTGTGCCACTTACGGTGTTCCCGTGGAGGTTCCGATTACCGAAGCCAATCCTCAGGTGCCGATCAACCCCTATGGGCGAACAAAGCTTCACATCGAACATATGTTGGAAGACTACTCAAAGGCCTATGGTTTACGGTTCGCGGCCCTACGTTATTTTAATGCAGCGGGTGCTTCTTCTTCAGCTGACTTAGGAGAAGATCACCAACCCGAAACGCATTTGATTCCTCTTTTGATGCAGGTGGCGCTGGGGCAGCGTGATTCGATCACTGTTTTTGGTGACGATTACCCGACGCCCGATGGGACTTGCGTGCGGGATTATATTCATATTGTTGACTTGGCCGACGCCCACTTGCGCGCCCTTGGCCGCATTCAGAATGGTGTACAGCAAGTCGTTTGTAATTTGGGCACAGGTTCAGGGTACTCGGTGCAGGAAGTCGTCGAAGTTGTTCGCCATGTGACAGGCCATCCCATCCCCACCCAAATGGGGAAGCGTCGCTCGGGTGATCCAGCCCAATTGGTTAGTGGGGGGTCGCGGGCTCGCGAAATTCTGGGATGGGTTCCCACGCGTTCTTCGCTTGAAACGATTGTTCGCGATGCATGGCGATTTCATCAAGCTCACCCGCATGGTTTCGAAGACAAGGATGGCTCTTGATCTCGTGGGCCTGACTGGGGGTCGGTTCTGAAACAAAAGAAGATCGATTCTAAAATGAACACGTCTCATGAATCGAAATTAAAAGAGAGGGCCTCCGTCTCTTTTTCACGAACGGTTTTGCCTTTGTGGGGGCTCTTTAGTTTAGTGGGCCTCTTCGTGTACGGCCCTTCTCTTGGGGGCGATTTCATCTCAGATGATCTCCATTACGTGGCCGCCAATGAGTATGTTCATACCGTCAGCCTCTCCAATTTGATCGACATCTGGAACCCTCAAAGTGAGGTGACGGTGATGGTGGAAAACTATGCTCCCGTTCACTTGATGCTTCATTCGGCCGAGTGGCAAGTCTTCGGTGCTTCGGTGGTGGGGTATCACGTGGTAAACGTGGTGCTGCATGCGCTTGCGGCCGTCTTGCTCGTTCTCATCTATCAAAGAAGCGGTATTGGCTTTTATGTGGCTGCGGGAGGGGCGGCTTTATTTCTGCTCCACCCCGCTAATGTTGAATCGGTCGCCTGGATTTCGCAAATCAAGAGCAGTTCTGCCTTGGTTCTTTCTCTCTTGGCGCTTTTGCTTCATGCCAGGCGTCCCGCTTGGGCGCTTGTTTTCTTTACGCTGGCTCTCTTGGCGAAGCCGTTTGCGGCCTTTGCTCTCGTGGTCGTGGCGCTTTTTTCTTGGGTGCGTAACTCGTCGGTCTCTGGAAGTAGTTCTCAACGCCCACCGGAGCCGGCCCATTGGAAGTGGCTCTTGGGTTGGTTGGCCATCGTGTTGGCCTATACGTGGGTCGAGTCCTCTGCCTTCGCTGATTCAGCGGCGATGACTCCACCTCTGTATGCCGATATAGGTGTGCGTTTAATGATGATTTTTAGTGTTGCGCTTCGATATGCATGGATGGTTTTTAGTGGACGCGGTCTTTCCACATTTCATGAGCCTCTTCCGGTTACCGGTTTAACCGATCCTTGGTTCGTGGGCGGCCTGGCGTTGCTGGTGATCTTTGGTCTTTGGGCCCTTCATGCGTTGCTCCGACGTAGAGAAGAGGGGGTCTATCTCGTTTGGGCGGCGGTGAGTTTTGGGCCTTTGTCCGGGCTGATTCCCCTTCCTTATCCTTTGGCCGATCGATACGTGTACTTTATTTTACCCGGATTGATCGGGGCCTTGATTCTGGCAGGGATGCGGTTCTATGCGACTCTCCGGTCTTCTTGGGCGCTGGGTGAAGTGGGGCGACGGCGCTTCGTGTGGACTCTGGGGGGACTCGCAGCACTGGTCTTGATTCAGGCCAGTCAGCTCACGTATGCCCGGTCCCATGTCTTTATTTCGCCTGAGTCTTTGATGTCAGATGCGGAGATAAACTATCCCGAAGGCGTCGCGGCTAGCACACGCAAAGCATCCCGCGCAGCTCGAGAAGGCCGTTTTGACGACGCGGTGTTCTACCTCAAGGCTGCTCGCGTACGGGGTTACAATCGGGTCGATAACCTACTGCAAGACCCAGCGTACGGTCCCATGCAATCTCATCCAGGTTTTATCGCCGTTAAAAATGAAATGGCTGATGATTGGATTGATCGTCTTGCTGCGAAGTCGGACATCAGTCACTACACGGCTCGTGCGCTCGCGCAGGCGTACATTGTGAAGGAAAATCTGCCTCAGGCTGTGGCGGTCCTGGAGGCGGCTGTTGGGCGTCCGGGGCCCATCGGAGGAACTCTTCAGGCTGATGCCGACATGGTCCGAACAGAGATCGCCCTCAGGAAGCGCTTGGAGAAGGCGCGAACGGCGGCACCTCGGTAACGGGGGGGCAACAGCAGCTTCATCTCTTCCTTGACTGAACGTCCGATTTCCAATGCAAGGCCCGAGGGGCAGAGGCGACTTAAGAAGCTGGGTCGGATTTCTGAAGCTCCATGGAGGCTTTGAGTTGTGTCGCCGGTACAAATTCGGGGTCAAGGGCCAGGGCGTCGTGGACGGATTGAAGGGCCTCTTCCCTGCGGTCAAGAGCCAGAAGCGCCATAGCCATGTGAATGTGGTATTCGGGATTGGGGTCGCTGGTATTTTCAATCACGTACCGGAATTTCCAATAGGCTGCTTCGTTCTTATCTTGCTGTAAGTAGACGTAGCCCAGAGTGTCATTGGCATTGATCTGCTTTCCTGGAGCTTTGACAGCTGAAAGAGCCAGTGATTCGGCTCTTTTGAGATCTGACGCCAACTCTGATTCTGCGAGCAGCAAGGCCAAATCATTTTTCACATGGTTTAGGCGGCTCCCCGCCGCCAGGGCTTGCTCGTATAACTCTTGGGCCCGGTTTTTATTTCCGAGGTGCAGTTGCAGTCGAGCGAGGAGCGCAATTCGGTCGGCCGGCAAGTCTCCCGCTTGAGCCCTTTTCTCCATCAAGGCGATTGGGATCTGGGGGTCCGCCGACATTAGATAGGCCAGCGCTTGAATCTCATAGGACTGTTCTGCCGTTTTGCGATCTAGGAGTCGCGCCCGTTCAGCATCATCTCTGGCCGGTTTAACGCGGCCCTGTGCTAAGTGAATTCTCGCTCGCGTGAGGTAAGGCGGCCCGAGCCAATTGCTTTTTGAGATCGCCTTTTCGACTCGAGCCATCGCCTTCTGAATCGCCCCGGCCTCAAGGTCCAGGTCAGTGAGGGCTTCGAGGAGGTCATGGTCGTTCGGATTGACGGCGAGTGCTTGGTCAAGAATCAGGGTCAGGAAATCTCGTCGACTTGGGTTGGCCGATTCTTGACGATAGAGGTAGAGAGCGACGGCGACGTTTCCTGGATCATCGCTCAGCATGCGGGTTAAAAGTTTTCGACCGACTCCGGGCGTTCGGGAGTCGTAGTATGCGCCTGCCAAGAGGATTTGTTCCTGGGATGTCAGTTCCGTGATTTTCCAGAGTTTAATTAGCGTCGCAGCGGCTTGCCGATTTTTGTTCAGGTTAAGTAAGATTTGGGCCTTGATTCTTAGACTGCTTGGGTCCACGTCGTGTGCGTAGGCGATTCCCGTGTTGATGTTTTGCAGGGCTTCCTCGTTGAGATGCAGTTTCATTTGAGCTTGAGCGAGCACCTGGAAGCCCACCTGGCCTCTCTCATATTCAGGAATTTCTTCGATGAGTCGAATCGCCGATGCATACTGTTCAGCGAGGAATGCCTGACGTGCTTGAAGAATCTGAATCGAGGTTTCGCTGGAAAAATTCAAGCCCGCTTCATTAAGGGCTTTTTGCGCATCTTTGAGTCGCCCTTCGCGTTGCAAGAGGTCAATCATTTGTGCGGGCAAGGCCGCCTCGTCTTCGTTTTGGAGTCGTTGCTTCTTAAGAAAGGCAATGGCTGAATTGACGCCTTGCGTCTTGGCGATGTGTTCGGAATACACGAGCTGCATGGATGTTTGATCTGCGGAGTCGGTGAGCCTTTCTTTATAGGCCTCGTCTCGCTCTTGGCTGTTTAGTTCGTCGTAAAGACGCGCTTGGTACTGCCAGGCAGAGCGGTCATTCGGGTTGATTTCGAGAATTCGGTCAATGGCGGCCTGCGCGAGTTCGGGGTTTTTTGACCTTTGAGCGAAGTTGTAAATTCGGACGAAGGCCTCACGTTTTTGGATGGGACTATAAGATTCAAGGGGGCTTTCAATGATGCTCTGGTGAGCGCGAAGGCTTTCATCTTGACGCCCGCGGACAAGCGTGAGGGCGTGCGCGCGCCGCAGTTGAGCTTCCAGAGCGCGTTCCCCTTTCTTTACGAGATAGCGGTCATAGGCTTGAACCGTACTTTGCCAAAGCCGTGAGGAAACGCGCGCGAGGGGGTTTCGAGTATGAGCCTGAGCGGCCTTGACTTCGTTGATACGAGCCGTCATCCAGTCGATTTCCGGCTCTTCTGGGTTCGCTTTTCGCGCCTGTAAAAGATGGGCTTGGGCGGTTTTTACGTCTTGATTAAGCAGCGCTATTTCTGCGAGAAGTAGCCAAGCCTGGGCATTGCTCGGGTCATTTTCGAGCAGTTCGTTGGCGACCTCTATGGCTTCAGGGAGATTGCCAAGCAGGAGTTGGTGGCCAAGGAGGAGCAGGGTGGAGTCATTCGGTTCGATCGATAAGGCGTCACGATAAAATCCGGCAGACTCTGAAAAGTGACCCAGCTGAGAGAATATCTCGGCCGCTCGAAGATGAAGTTCGAGATCGTCGGGTCGCAGTCGAGTGGCTTGATAAAGCTCGATCAGGGCTTCTTGGGTTTGATTGTTCAGCAGGTAGGCTTCGGCGCGTTTGCGATGCTCTTGGGCTGGGTCTCCGCCAGGTCCACAGGCGAGAGCGAGGAGGAGCGAGCAGAGGGTCAGCAGACGATTCCAATCAAAGGCGACTTGGATGATTCGAATCTGAGAGAACGCGTTTTTCACACTCACTTCACTCTAGGGCCCTTGAAGTCGGGCAAGTTCGGCTTGCGCAGCTTCGGCTTCGGGAAAGGGGGACGTCGCGACCGCCTGGGAGAGAACTTGTTGAGCCTGTGCTTTGTTGCCCTGTTGCGCCAGTGCCAGGCCCAGTCTGTATAGGATCGAGCCCGACTCAGGCCGCTTGTCTCTGGCTAGGCCCAGGGTGATGACCGCAGCATCAGAGTCTCCGCTTTGAAGTTGCGCGTAGCCCAGCGTGTCAAGTGTGTCGGCAGAGGGAGAATCGGAGACGGCGCGTTGCGCAAGCTTAAGGGCGGTGGGTAGATCTCGACGGCCGCTGGCGAGGATCCAAGCCAGATCATTGTTGGCACCGAGAATCGAAGGGTCGATTTTGAGGGCCGCTCGAAAGCGTTCTTCAGCGGCCTCGACATTGCCAGCCATCAGGTCGATCTGTCCTATTCGGTAGAGGCTCTCCGCCGATTTTGAGTCGGAGGCTACGGCTTGGAGAAAGAGGGCTCGCGCTTCCTCTTGGTTTCCATTGGCCTGAAGCAGATTGGCCTTGGAGTGAAGAGTCTTGGCTCGGTTCGGCTCAAGAGACAGAGCTTGATCGAAAGCGGTGAGCGCGGCTTGCCTTTGGCCCGTAATTTGGCTGAAGCGACCGAGAAGTTCATATAAAGCGGCTGAATCTGGATTTGCTTTGATCGCGGCTTCGATGTCTTTTTGAGCCTGATTATTTTCGCCCAGGGTCACGCGGTCAGAGACCACAGCCTCCAGCGCAGCGAGGTTGGCCATTTGAGTTAAGTCGAAGTTCGCTTCTTGAAGGGTGGCCAGTGCAGCTGAGGCTCCCTCGTTTTTTCGGACGAGTGCTGCGTACTCTACATAGGCTGCACTTGAATCTGGAAGTCTAGACCGGAGGCGCGAAAGAATAGATTCAGCCTGAGCCTCTGAACCTGCATCCATGGCTGCCCGAGCGGCGATGATGTGGGCTCGACCTTCCGGGTCAGGGCGGTTGACGATGTGACGTTCAGCGAATTGAAGTGCAAGCCCGTAGTTGCCCATGAGGTAATGGATTTCTGCGGTTCGCAGTGCGGCGTCCGTTTGTCGTTCTCCGCTTCGAATCGCTTCTCGGTATTCAGCGAGTGCGCGTGTGCGATCTCCTAGAGCCAAGGCCGCGTTGCCGGCTAGGTACCGACCTCCGGGATTATTCGGCCAGAGCTTTAGGCCGGCGTCAAATTTCTCAAGGGCTTCTCTATGCTTCCCCTTTTTTTGCAGGATGGCGCCTTCGAGCAAGTACTTGTAGCTGGGCTCGTCTACGCTGTTTGCGATCTGTTGGGCTCTTTCAAATTGACCTTCAGAAATTAAGATGTCGGCCAGCGCGAATTGAGCCGCGGGCGAGACTTCGCGGGTCCGCTGCATGGCCTCTTCGAGTGCTTCTCGCGCTTTTGAATGATCGGCTCGATCTCGATAAAAGTTGGCCATCATGCGCCATGCATCGGCGGTGTCGAAGAGCTCAACGGATTCACGGTAGGTAGCCTCTGCCTGAGCAGGATTTCCCGCCTTTAAGAGCGCTTGAGCCAGCTTCTGTCGGAGGTCGAGGTCTTCAGGGGTGGTCTCCACGGCTTTTTGCCAGATAACCACGGACTGCTCGGGTTCGCTGATCTCGGCGAAGTAGTCCGACGCATACTGCTGAAGAACGGGATCTCCAGGGTAGGTCTCTAGACAGTCGAGGAAGGTTTTTCGTGCTTTTCCTTCTGTATTTCGTCCCTTGTAGAAAATTGCAAGGGCCGCGCACTTGCGTCCAGCGTCGTAGACGTCATCCGAAGCGGCGGCTTGTTCCGCGAGGTTCATTAAAGCTTCTTCCGCCTCGTCGGTTCGGTTGAGATCCATCAATGCTCCCGCGCGCAGCAAAATAGACAACTGATCTTCTGAGTCGATTTCAAGGAGTCGATCGGCGTCAAGCAGGGCGAGTTCTGGAAAGCCAGCTTTGACTTGTGCCGAAGCACGGGAAGATAAAGCGACTTTATTTTCCGGATCGATTTCGAGGACGCGTGAATAGGCCCGAATAGATTCGTCCACCGATTCGTTGGCGAGAAGGCTCGTGGCCAGCACCAGTCCCGCCTGAACTCCGTGTTCTTCTGATTCGGCTGCTTTTCGCAGAGGCCAAACGGCCAGGCTGGAACGTCCGGTTTTGATAAGCGCCATGCCAAGGCGATAATTGGCTTCGCTGTTCTCAGAGTCGCTGGAGAGCAACCTTCGAAGGGGCACGATGGAGGGCTCAAACTGACCCGCAGTTTGAAGGGAGCGAATTTCGATCAACTGAGACTCGGTCGTTTGGCCACAGCCAAACGCGAACAGGGTCAGGGTTAGGCTGAGGGTAAAGGCTAAAATGCGCCTGGGTTGATTTTTCGCTTGTGTTGCCAAGGTTTTGAACTTTCCAGGGGTCACAACGCCTCAGGCCTCCGAATAGGTTGGTTTAGGACTTCAAGCATAGTTGTCCGACTTGAAGCCTCCAAACGGCGATCGCTTGCAGGCTTCCCGATCTAATTTGAAGGGCTCATGGGGCTGGCCTTTGTGGGCGTACCCGCATCGATTTTCCCCTTGTTTTTGTCTGAACTCGGATTTCCGGCCTCAGGTAAGCAGGTCATCGGCATCCCATAGGCATAGGTTGATTCCTTATCTAGATAAATCTGGATTTCGCGTTCGTGGCAATCACGGGTGCCCCCAGGGGGGCAGAGCGGTGGAGCGCACAGGGCTACTTAGAGTCGGTGTGCGACCTGAAGAGCCAAAGGAGCAGTCTTTGATAAAATTACAGTGTTGATGAGAATTTATGGCGTAAAGGCGTTACTTTGTGCACCCCGCGGTGTTCCAGGGATGAGGCCTTCGCTGCGGGGGAAGGAACCCGAAGTCTCTCTGAATTTTCATCTAAAGTGCGAATAGGCTCTTAAAAAACAACCGGTTGCAAAGAAAGTTGTGGACAGGCCTGTACGAAACCATGCATAGTGGCCAGGTATCTAGAAGAAATAGGTTTTTACAAAGGATTTGATCGAGCTTTAGATCAGGCCTCTTTGTGATCAAAGTAGAAGCAAAGCAAGATTTAAAGACTCGAAATCGAAGTTTTCATTTTTTTCCAACTTGAGGAGCTCAAATATGATGTTAAGAAAGTTAGTTTGTTTCTTAGTCGTCTTCGGAATGCTCGCATTTTCGGCCGGTACTGCGTGGTCGGCGGCTTTTATCCCAGGAGGCAGTTCGTATTCAGTGCGATTAGCCGGCTTGCCCTTGCTTGAAACCAACGGGAATCCGACGGCCATTAACGACGTGACATTGTCCGGTGGTGTATTAACCGTTGGAGCGAATGTCTTTCAGACCTCGGGCTTGACCATTGGCACGAGTCTGCTCACGGCTGTGGCGTTGATTCAGAATCTGACGCTGAATGCTTCGAACAATGCGGGCACTCTGAATTCGGGTTTCGTAACCGGACCAGCAGGAACGGGTGGCGGGGGTGCTTCCGGCACGCTCGGAAACCCATGGGGTGGCAATCTCACTGGATCCGCCGCAGTGGCGAACTCAGCGACTCTTTGTCCTTCCGGTTGCTTGGGCGGCTTTTCGATGAACTCGACCGGTGCTGTCGTCATTAACGTCGGTGGCGGTTTTACGATTCCCTTCGATTTGCAGTCTTTCGGCATTGGCGGCGTCTCCAGTGTGACTCTGGGTGGTGCACCTTTGTCGGTTCAGGCCGGTCCTTGGATTACAGGCAAGGCTCGACTGACAAACATCAACACCAATGTCGTAACGGTTCCTTCGCAGGGTGGAAAAGTCGGCGTTTTGGTCACGCTTGATCTGACTCCTGACCAGGCGTCTGACACCGTTGGGCTTACGATTAACGGCAACCGCACGAGCACGACTACCAACGCGACTCCGGTTCGTCTGACTGAAAATACGGTCACCTTCACGGGGACCAACAGCTTGACGGCCAGCGGTGCAGGAACGGTGACGTTGATCTCGCCGATCGTCGTTTCGGCTCCAGCTCTCGGGCTGGGCAGTCTTCCGGGTGTATTTCGCACAACATTCAAGTTCGTGCCTGAGCCAGGAACGGTCTTGCTCTTGGTCAGTGGGGCCGCAGGTCTCGCACTCATCGGTCGAAACCGCATGAAGAGCTAGTCTGATTCGTTAGAGATCGTAAAGTAAGATCAAAGAGGGCGGCCATCCGATTTTCGGGGGTCGCCCTCTTTCTATATTGGCTTCTGGCATGAATTCTGGCGCGACGGGGGAGGCTGAGGCTCTCAAGCTCACTGACGGGGCCCGTATTCAGGTGGTGTCCCATGGGGAAACTCGGGTGGCTCGAAGGAATTGAGGGCTCGCGGGTTTATAGAAGTCCGTGCTAGGAGGCCAGATGAGAGCTATGTGTGGCTGCGTCTCAAGGATCTCGTGAAAGATCTCGCAAAGGATTCGTAAAGGAGCTTAAGGGCTGTGTTACGTAAGCTGATCGATTCTCCGTGGACTTATTTCGCTTTGGCATCGGTGCTCGTGATCCTCGCGATCCTGTCTCAAATTCAGACAGTGGGTGAAGATGCGCCGGAAGGCACGGTGGCCGATCTCGAGAGTCTCTCGGATCGAGATGACTTGAATGTGATCTTTATCTTGATCGATACCCTTCGAGCAGACCGACTCGGGGCATACGGGTACGAGCGAAACACCAGCCCTAATCTCGATGCGCTCGCAGCAAGAGGCATTCGTTTTGCATCGGCCGAGTCTCAGTCCAGTTGGACGAAGGCCTCGATGGCCTCTCTTTGGGCCTCGCGTTATCCAGAGCGGACGGGTGTGACTCGGTCAGATGATGCGATTTCCCAGGAAGCGCTATTGCCCGCAGAGATCTTGAATGAAGCGGGTTATCAAACGGCAGGCATCTGGAGAAACGGCTGGGTGGCGAATAATTTTGGCTTCGGCCAAGGCTTCGACTTGTATTACAAGCCGACGCCGAACAGGAATCCCGGCGCTCGACGAGGGCGTTCTCCTTCTGAATTTCAACTGGGAGGATCTGATTTAGACATTACGGAGTCAGCGCTTGAATTCATGACGAACCACAAGAACGATCGCTTTTTCTTGTATCTCCACTACATGGATGTTCATCAATATGTTTCAAGCGACCAGTCTCCGTCTTGGGGGACTAGCTTCTCGGATAATTACGATCGTTCAATTTTTTGGACTGATCAGAATATCGGGCTTCTCATGGAGAAGCTTTTCGAGTTGGAACTGCTGAGTCATACGATGATTGTGATTGCCTCTGATCATGGAGAGGGCTTCTTCGAACACGGCGGCGAAGGACATGCGCGGAGTCTATATAAGGAGGTGCAGCACGTTCCTCTGATCATTGTTCCGCCGATTCGTCTGGCCGAAGGCGTCGTTGTGGAAGAATCCGTCGCGAATATCGACATCTGGCCGACTGTTCTCGATATGATGGGACTTCCGCCGGTTCCGGACGCAGAAGGGCGATCTCTGCTCCCGCTGATTTTGGAGGGATCCAAGGAGGGAGTCGACGCCGAGGCGCTTCGCAATCGGTCTCTGTTTGCGCAGCTCGATAAGAATTGGGGCAAGAGAACAAAAGGGCCTGATCCGCTGATCTCCATGGTCGATGGTTCCTATCGTTATATTTTTCTTGAGAGCGTGCCCGAAGCCACTGAGGTGTACGACCGCTCCACTGATCCTCTGGAAAAGAAGAATATTGTGAGGGACAACTCTGTGCCCATCGCCGAGTTACAGGCAAAAGTAAAGAATTTCTTGGATGCCGGTAGTCCGGTCTGGGGGGACGCGCCCAGAGTGGACGTCGACGAAATGATGCAAGCTCAGCTTCGGGCCCTGGGTTACGCGTTCACTATGACCAATCCAGAAGAAGTGCAACGTCGCAAAAAAGCAGCCGAAGAAGTCCAGCAAAACCAAAAGTGGGATTAGCGCAAAAACCCTCACGAACTCGGTGAATCTGCGAGCGCTAAAGGGGTCGGTCTTTGGTTTCGCCACGCTGGCGTTGTAGATGGCTGCGACGCTTTCTGCGAGACAGGGCGAGTTCGATCAGTCGGTCAAGCAATTCGGGATAGGAGACCCCCGTTTTTTCCCAGAGAAGGGGGTACATAGAACCCTCTGTGAAGCCGGGAAGACTATTGAGTTCATTGATATAGATTTCCTGACTCTCTCGGTCAATCAGAAAATCGACCCGGGCGAGGCCTTCCGCCTCGAGGGCTTGGAAAGCTTTTATACCAAGTTCTCGAAGGTCTGCGTTTTGCTGCTCGCTTAAAGAAGCCGGGATCAGAAGCCGTGTCGACTGGTCGTTGTATTTGGCGTCATAGTCGTAGAAGGGTTGGCTCGGAATGATCTCGCCGGGTACAGAAGCTTGAGGATCCTCGTTTCCCAGGACCGCCACTTCGACTTCGCGGGCTTCAATGCCCTGTTCGATCAGCAATTTATCATCGAATTTCAGCGCTTCCTGAAGACCGTCTTTGAGTTCCGCTCGATTTGAGGCTCGGCTGATGCCGACAGAGGAGCCTGAGTTTGCGGGCTTGATGAACACCGGGTAAGTCAACGCCTGCTCAATTTTTTCGACGCAAGGCTCAAGGCTCGCTCCTTCTAATTGGTGACGGCGAAAGGTGATCCAGGGCAAAACGGAAAGACCGGCCTCGCTCAGCAGCTTTTTCGCAATGTCTTTATCCATCTGAATAGCCGAGCCGAGGACACCTGAGCCGACATAGGCGACTTCGGCCAGTTCCAAAAGGCCTTGCAGCGAGCCATCCTCTCCCCCTGCTCCATGGACGATGGGAAAGAGCACGTCTATGGCCAATGTGTCTTCAAGAGCCTCAGCGGTCCTTTGAGAGCCCTCCAGGACCTTCTGTAAGCGATTCTCTGACTCCTGGCTGCTTGGATGAGGGGGCAGCAGGACGTGAGCGGATAAAGAGGCCCACTTTTCCGGAATGTCGGCGGACTGGACGTGCCGCCAGTGTCCCGCTCGGTCAATACCGATCAACTTGATCTCATAACGTTCCGGATCGAGAGCCTCAAGAATGGAACGAGCCGACTGGATGGACACTTCGTGTTCCACCGAGCGACCTCCGAAGAGCAAACCTAGACGTATTCGACTCATTCATTCTCCTCGCCGCCAGCATAGCCAACCCCGCGAGGTCCTTGGGTTCGCGCTTTGCCCCGTGGGCTGAAGACTCTCTTTTTTCGACTGCTTGACCCCACCCCTTGCTCCTCTTAACTTCCCCCGATGAATCGGATCGAACAGCAAACTCTTGAAAAGCAGGACTTACTTTTCGGTCAACTGCGTGGCGCAGGTCGTTTGCTCGTAGCTTTCTCTGGGGGAGTGGACTCTAGCTATTTAGCTTGGGCTGCGACAAAAGCCCTGGGGGAAGATTGTTTAGCGGTGACCGCGGTCTCGCCCTCTTATCCGCAGACCCATCGAGACATGGCGGAACGGATTGCCTCGGATTTCGAGATTCCTCATCAGTTTATCGAGACGTCCGAAATGGAGAATCCGGCTTATCGGCGCAATGCGCCTGACCGCTGTTATTTTTGCAAGACTGAACTTTTTGATCGAATGGAAAATCTTCTCAGCGCTTCAAATTTCGATGCGCTCGCGTATGGAATTAATACGGACGATCGTGGCGATTTTAGGCCAGGTCACAAAGCGGCCGAGGAACATCGCGTGCTTTCCCCTTTGCTCGATGCGAATTTGTGTAAAAGTGAGATTCGTCTGCTTTCGCGAGAGGCAGGTCTGCCTTGTTGGGATCTCCCGGCCTCGGCCTGTCTGGCGTCGAGGCTTCCCTATGGAACGGAGGTCACCGTGGAGCGACTGTCGCAGGTAGAGCAGGGTGAGCAACGATTGCGAGACCTTGGTTTTAGTCAGGTCAGGTTACGACATCACGGAGAGGTCGCTCGAATTGAGATTGATCCGGCGGAGTTAAAAGATGGACTGAGGCCTGACCAAATGAAGAGGATTTCCGAAGCCATCAAGCCTTTGGGTTTTAAGTGGGTGTGTGTTGACTTAGATGGATATCGTTTGGGCTCCTTAAACGAGGTGCTCTCTTCATCTCAAACCATCTCTCTTCAAATTCCAGGGCAGGGCTCAGCTTCGTGATCATGAAGATGGATTGGGCTGCTTTTGGGGCGGCTCCTGTGAATCATGAGGGTCTTCCATGCAAGTGATTGAGTGTGCTGGGCATCCGCGCGATTTGGGGTTTGCCCAGGGAGCGGCACTGCGGAAGCAGGTCAAGGACCAAGCCGACAAGGCGGGTCTTCCCGTTGGTCGAAGTCGCTGGCCCTCTCTTCATCCTTTTGTGAAGGGACCGGTTCGAGGGCGAGGTGCTTCTCGAGAGATGATTCGACACTACACCCATTTGGCCGAGCGTGTGGATGGTTTGGCTCGGGGCTCCGCGTTGCCTGTGGACTCGATTTTTGACCTTCAGTTAGAGGCCCATTGCGAAGAAACTCATGTGATGGCTCTCGGCTTTTCAGGTCGGGATAAAGAATCGGGTCCCGCCTTGGCTCGAAGTCTTTCAGGCTCTGATTGGGTGATTCGAAAAAGTTTGCCTGAAGTCGGTTTTTCCTCTCTTGAGCTGACTCACCCCTGGTCGGTCACTTCGGTGGCCGGCATCAACCAAGCCTCTCTCGCAGGGTGCTGGGTACCCGCGTCTGGAGGCTTAAGTGCGAGTGCGGGCGCTCATCCCCCGGCTCAGCTCCTGATGCAGGAGTGTCTTCAGCGGTTTGTGGATATCGAAGCCTGTATCGACTGGTGCTCGCATCGACCGGCTTCGGGTCGGGCGAGTTTGTTCCTGGCCGACTCAGAAGGCGGCCGAGTACGCATTCAGTTTGATGGAGAGGATGTGTCTGTCGTTCGCGAGACGGAAGAGATTTGTATCCTGGGGGACTCCGGGACGTCTGACCAGGTACTGAAAGATTCTTTGCTGGATAAATCAACGCCGGATGAAGCAAAACTGAAAGCGACTTTTGAGCAGCGATCGGCTTCGGCCTACGTTCGGCTTCTATGCGGTCAAAGAAGACTTGAGGTTCGGAACCTCTTGCGCCCTGCTGAGATTCTCTCTTTGGAACTTGAAGGAGAGGGTCACGGTCAGCCTGGATGAATCCCGTAGGGGGTTCTCTTATCGGCGCTTCCTTCGATCCGCTGAAGCTTCTTCGGTTGTTCTGGGGCGTCGAGACAAGAAGCGGCCGACGATCTCTTGAATCACGATGTCTGGTTTCTCGATGTCGACGATCGATAGATCCACATCACGCTCCCACACAAAAAGAATGCGTTCGAAGTGCTCTGAGAGGTAGGGGATCAACTCGTTTCCGAAGGAATCGCGAAACATCACGGCCCGAGGGTACTCAGAGCCCTCCACGCCGTGAGCGATGGGCTGGAGCCTCTCTACACGCTGGTGGTATCGCGCTCGGTGAGGACGGGCAATTCGGGCTCGGGGGCTCAGAGGCTCTACGATGAAATTTTCTTCTGGGAATTCGTATGCCATTCCCACGATTCGGGCCAAACCCAGCCCTGGCTCTGTTTTGACATCGCGACGCACGGCAGCGGGAGAGTGCTCCTCCAACTCGGGAAGCAATTTCCCTGCGCGTTCGAGAATGGCCTGATAGGCAGAGTAGGCACCTTCATCGTTCCAGTGGGAGTCCGTTTTTTGATAAATCCGTCGATCTTCTTTGGCGGCCTCAAGGGGGTCGCGCAAGTCGAGGATTTCAACATCCGAATGCTTCGCCATGTGCTGAACGAGTTGGTCAAGCGGGTGGACTTCGCTGGCTCGGGGTAGGTTTTCAGGCATGTGCTCGGCGTAGATTAAATGTTTATCAGGAACCAGAACTAACAAAAAAGGGATGTCGCGTTCGGCCAGAGCCTCTCTTCTTTCTTCGAGAACGTGTTGCCACTCTGAAAGCTCAGCGGAGCTGAGGGGGGCCACGCCCCGGTAATGATCCACCGCATTGCGATCTCCGAAGAAGAGCCAGCCCTCCTGGCCTAAAATCAGTTGGTCGCTGGGCGATTTCTTGAAAAGTCCGATCATCCCGCGTGCAAAATGATGAATGGCCGTGCTGCGAAATCCCAAGTGGTCATTGAACCAACGATCGGTTTGATTCGGAACCTCGAGCCATGTGCGCCACTCCCAGGTGGGAGAAGGTTTCGGAGCGAGTAAACGTTGCTCCATTTCCGAAATTTTAACTTCAGGACCAAAGCTTTGACCCAGAAGGGGAAGCCAAAGGAAGAGTCCCATAGCCGCCACCATAAAGGCGGACGACGCACGTAGACCCTTGCGGCTTGTGAGATTTTGATCTTTTTTGGGTTCAGTCATGCATTTTTAAAACCTAAAGTAGATAAACGGGTTGTGGGTGCCATTGGCCATGGAAAGAGCGCACAGGATCAATGCGAGAAGCAGGGCAACCGAGCGGGTCCACTCGAGGGCGAGGGAAAGCTTTCCACTTTTTGATCGCAAGTGCCCCCAAATTTGATTTGGAATGTGTGACGTGGATAGGGCCGCGATAAAGAGCACGGTCCAGAAATGGCGATCGACGTAGAGGGCTAGAGGAAAGGCATCGCCGGTCGGCTGGGTCCAGCCGAAGAGGACCACGGTGTAGCTCCAGCCGTGAATGATGTCGGGACTGCGGAAGAAGGTCCATGCCAGGATCACGACAGCGAGAACGTAAGCGCGCCGGATGATTGAGGGGGCAGCGTCGAGCCAGTGCCCAAAACGAGTTCTCTCTAAAGCGAGAAAGGTTCCGTGAAGGAGCCCCCACAAAACAAAGGTCCAGCTGGCTCCGTGCCATAGCCCGCATAAAAAGAAGACAGTGAGTAGATTGAATGCCGTGCGTGTGGATTGACCTCGGTTGCCGCCCATTGGAATGTAAAGGTAGTCGCGAAAGAAGGAGGAAAGGGTGATGTGCCAGCGTCTCCAGAACTCACGAAGAGACTCCGAAGTGTACGGCCAGTTGAAATTCTTCGGAAAGTGAAATCCGAAAGATCTCCCCAGCCCAATGGCCATATCGGAATAACCCGAGAAATCAAAATAAATTTGGAAGGTAAACGCGATGATTCCAAGCCAAGCGACTGGGGTCTGAAGTTCCCCGATTGGGATCTCAAAAATAGCGTCTGCTGCGATGGCGAGAGTGTCCGCAATTAAAACTTTTTTGGACAAGCCAATGATAAAGATTCGGAAGCCTTCGGCTACGTCTTCAAGCCGACTCTTGCGATGGTTCAGCTCCTGCGCAATCTGCTGATACCGAACGATGGGACCTGCGATGAGTTGAGGGAAGAGGGCGATGTAGAGTCCAACTCGCCATGGATTCGTCTGAGCCTCCGCGTCTCCTCTGTGAATATCCACAATGTAGGTGATGGCTTGAAATGTAAAAAAAGAGATTCCGATGGGAAGATGAATTGGGTCGAGATGGATCGGACTTATTTCGAAAAAAGAAAGAACGGCATTGAGGTTCGCGACAAAGAAGTCGGCATACTTGAACACGCCCAAGAGCAGGAGATTGAGGGCGACGGCTGAGATGAGAAATTTCTTTTCGTTTTGGCCGCTTCGTCTTTGGCTTATGAGGCGACCCAGGGCGAAATTTAGTCCGATGGATCCGGCCAGAAGGAAAACGTAGGCCGTTTCTCCCCAGGCGTAAAAGATCAGGCTGAAGAAGAGGAGCACCGCGTTTCGAGCGCGCAGGCCCGGCGCAATGAAATACGCCGCGAGGGCGATTGGAAGAAAAGCAAAGAGAAAAAGAGTAGAGCTAAAAAGCATTCCGGGCCCTGATCACTTTTGCGGAGGGTGATTCATCAATCAAAGCCAGCTTAACGGACGCCCCGTCTCTCGCCACCGAGTCAACGCCGATCGCAGCGCGCCCCAAATGAGAACGCACGCAGAAACGAAAAAAGTCCAAACTGTGAGGTTTCTGAGCCAAAGAAGAGCCATGGGCCATTCTGGTTTTTTGATGAAAGCCCAATCTCCCAGGAGGACGAGCGACCCCGTCAGCCAAGTGTAGAGGCCATAGACGTAGGCGAGACTGATCAAATAGGTGGCCAGAGCGAGACGCGGGCCGAGCATGAACCAAAAAGGCAGCGACCACGCCAAGTACTGAAAGGCCCAAAGGTTTGAGAATCCGTAAAAGATGAGGTAGCTGCCTGCAAGCCCTTGGAGGATGGCTTCTGTCGAGTTCTCGGAGGAGCGAAGGCCTGCATACAGAACGACCGGGATGATGCAGATCAGCGTATTCCAGTGAAAGTAGAAGTCGAGGAATGAGAGCAGCGCAGGCTTCAGGTTGGGCCAGAGGTCGATTAGAAAGGGAAAGAAAACTTGTAAGCCCCAGATGGGAGTTCCGTCGGTGGTTTGAATCATGAGGCCTTGATAAAGCATGACTGAACGAATGACTTCTTCGGGGTCTTGTAAGAGCCACGGGCCGTAGCCAAGGAAAAGCACAGATCCAAATCCAAAGATAAAGAGAACGCGTTGTTTCCAATTTTTGAGGGCCAGAAACAGAACTGGCGCTCCGAGAATGCCGGGGAGCTTGATCCAGATCGATAGCCCTAGGAGAGCGCCGGAAAGAAGGCCGGATCCGCGATGGGCGGCCAGCACGGCTGCAATCAGAAAGAAAGCAATCGAGCTATCGGTGTTCCCATGGTACGAAGCCAACGCAGCGGCGAGTGGATTGGCCCAGTAAAGAGCAACGAGGACAAACCGGGCATTTCGAACTCTTTCATGATTGGCTCTTGAGAAGGCAAGGAAGAGAAGGGCGGCTGTTAAACCATCGAGGAAAGCGAAAGGCAGTCGAAAAACAGCGGAAAAGGATAGGCCGCTTTCCATGGAGAAGGTGTAGATACGGGCTGCGAGAAGACCCATCGGGGGAGGGTGGTTCAGTGTGTAAGGGCCGTCTGCGTAGCAGGCGATTAGATTTTGCTCAGCGATACATTGAGCATGGGCAAGCCAGATGTCGACGTCGAGTGTGCCGTGGGTAAAAAAAACGTAGCCCAACCGGAGCAGCGCACCGAAGGCGAGGACGATGAAGAACCACGATCCGGGCCGCCGTAAGAAGCGCAGGCGGCCCTCAAGGCCCATGAGTGTGGATCCAAGCGTCAAGTGAGGGCCCAATGGTTCTTACTCAAACACGCTTAGGTTCGATCGGCTTTGGGAAGAGCTCGGCTCGCTCATCTTTCAAACTCGATTCTACTATTTTCGGTTTCGAGCCCCGTTAGGCGGACGACGACGCCCTCCGGCGCCTCCGCTTTTCGAGCCCGGGTTTCCTCGGCCTCCTCGGCGTCGGTTTCCACCGCCCGGTTTCTTAGGGGCTTGGTCCTTGGGGTCAGAAGACTGTGCGTTTGAGGCTTTTTCTGGCACGATGGGTGGATCGTCCAGATAGGCCGCACAGACTTCGGCGAGCCTTCGGGTGCCTTGAGGATTCTTTGCCATCGACTCGATGACGGGCAGAAGCTGCTCGACTTGGACTTCAGAAACGGCAGGTCTCTGTTCACTTAGCTTCTGCTCGAAGCGACTCATGAGTCGCTCTGCTGTTTTCTCTTGGACTTGTGCATCTGTTGGGGGCTTGCGCTCGATGACCTTGATTTTGTTGACATTCTGCATGTGCTTGAAGTTGCCAATGTCGAGTCCGGAAACAAGTGAGATCGCCACGCCGGACTTGCCTGCGCGTCCCGTACGTCCCGTGCGGTGGACGTAGACTTCGGGCGCATCAGACGTCGAGTAGCTGAAGACATGAGAAAGGTGACTGATATCGATGCCCCGAGCGGCTACATCTGTAGCCACAAGGAAGCGAAGCTCGTTGTTCTTAATTCGCTGTATGGCGCGCTCTCTTGCCGCTTGGGCGAGGTCTCCTGAGATTTGATCAGCGTTAATGCCGCGTTTTTGGAGAAAGCCAGTGATGAAACGGACATCCGCTTTGGTATTGCAGAAAATAATGGCGCTTTCCGGGTCTTCGTACCGGATCAGACGGGCCAGCAGGGCTTCCTTGTCCTTGGCCGAGCAGACATAGTAATAATGAGCAATTTTTTGGGGAGCACTGACACCATCGCCGATGGCGACGAATTCGGGCTCATTGAGAAAGAATCTCGATAGGGATCGCACCTTCTCCGGAATCGTGGCCGAGAAGAGGTTGGATTGCCTTTTTTCAGGCAAGTAGGAAGCGACCTCACGCATATCGGGCCAGAATCCGAGGGAGAGCATCTCGTCGGCTTCGTCAAGAACGAGGGTGCGAAGATGACGGAGGTCCATGCGTCCGTTTCCGAGGTGGTCAAGAATCCGGCCGGGCGTGCCCACGATGATGTGCACCCCTCTTTCAAGTGCCTCGACCTGCTCGTTGTACCCAACGCCGCCATAGACGGGCAGTACGATGACTTTGCGGTGGGCCCCTAAGATCTCAAGTTCTTTAGCCACCTGGTTGGCGAGTTCTCGGGTGGGGAGCATGACCAGAGCTTGTATTTGAGGACGGTCGGTGTCGGTGGCCTCGACCAAGGGAATACCGAATGCACCGGTTTTCCCGCTTCCGGTCTCAGCCTGAACGATTAAGTCTCCGCCCTTCCGCATGAGAGGGATGGCCCGGGCTTGAACTGGCGTTGGCGTATGCCAGCCGAGATCGCTGAGAGAAGTTTGAAGGTCTTCCGATAGGTCGGCAAAAAGTTCAGATAGTTCAGTCATCTAGGGGCGCAGGCTAGGCTGAGCGGAGGGAATTGGCAATGGCTGGCGGCTTAGTTGAGTGGATTCTTAATGTCCCGCGGGCGTCCGGCTCATCGTGCTAGTTTATAGGCCTATGTCCAGAATCAGCCCGGAAGATGTGAAAAGAACAGCGGCCCTTGCGCGTCTGTCGCTTTCAGACGATGAGATGGAGTCCATGACTCGCGACCTCGACCGAATCCTTGAGCATGCGGATCAGCTGAAAGCGCTCGATACCGAGGGAATCGAGCCCACGGCTCATGCGATTCCCCTTCGAACACCGTTGAGGGTGGACCGGGCGGCTCCGGCCATTGATCCAGAGCAGGCCCTTCTGAATGCGCCCCTGCGAGAGGGGACCGCTTTTGCCGTTCCCAAGGTCATTGATGGAGAGGGGGAATAAGCGTGGATTCTTTGACCTCTCAAAGAGCCGGACTTGAGTCGGGCGAATTTTCCTCTGTAGAGCTTGTAGAGGCGACATTGAGCCGTGCCGAGGCCGAAGGGCGGACACTTGGAGCCGTTGTGGGCTTGCGCGGAGAATCGGCCTTGTCTGAAGCGGCCGCGAGCGATTCTCGGCTTCGGGCAGGAGAGGCTCGTTCTCCGCTGGAGGGGACCCCGTTTTTGCTCAAAGACAATATGGTGATGCAGGGAGAGCCCACCACCTGTGCCTCAAAAATTTTAGAGCCTTTCATTTCGCCCTATGAGGGGGCCATGGCCGAAAAATTGAGAGCGGCGGGAGCCATTGTCATCGGACGCACCAATATGGATGAGTTCGCCATGGGTTCGTCCACCGAAAATTCCATCTTTGGACCCTCCCATAATCCATGGGATCCAACGCGGACTTGCGGAGGCTCATCAGGTGGAGCCGCGGCTGTGGTGGCGGCGGGCGTAACCGGATATGCGTTGGGCAGTGATACGGGGGGGTCGATTCGACAGCCAGCTTCTTTTTGTGGAGTCGTTGGGATGAAGCCCACCTACGGCCGAGTTTCCCGCTTTGGTCTCGTGGCTTTTGCTTCTTCACTAGATCAAATCGGGCCCATGACCCGCACGGCCCGTGAGTGTGCTTGGGTGTTGGAGGCGATCTCGGGCCATGATGAGAGGGATTCGACGTCGATTCCCGAGCCCGCACCTCGGCTTGAATCGGCCCTCGACGGTGACGTTTCGGGTTTACGGATAGGGCTTCCTAAAGAGTATTTTGTCGAGGGTGGAACGGATCCGGAAGTTCTCGCGCGAGTGCATGCGGGAATCAAAGAGCTTGAATCAGCTGGCGCGAAAATTGTCGAGGTCAGTCTGCCTCATACGGAGTATGTGGTTGCGACTTATTATCTGGTTGCGACGGCTGAAGCCTCAAGCAATCTCGCTCGATATGACGGTGCTCGATATGGGCGGCGTGCAGAGGGGGTTCAGGATCTTGATGAGATGTATCGGCGCTCGCGCTCAGAAGGCTTTGGGGATGAGGTAAAGCGAAGGATCTTGCTCGGTACCTATGTGCTGTCTGCAGGCTATTTTGATGCGTACTATCGTAAAGCGCAGCAGGTTCGGACTCTGGTCCGAAATGATTTTCAGAAAGCGTTTGATACCTGCGATCTCATTGCGGGGCCGACTTATCCCGAAACGGCTTTTGGTCTCGGCGCCAAGGTGGACGATCCGGTGAGCATGTACTTAGGCGATATTTTTACGGTTTCGGCCAACTTGGCGGGCTTGCCAGCCATCTCGATCCCATGTGGTTTTGCGGAGGGTCGTCCTGTGGGTCTTCAGCTTCTAGGGCCTGCTTTGGGAGAGGCCGGTTTGCTTCGCGCCGCTGATGCCTTTCAGAGACGAACAGATTTTCACGAAAAACGTCCTGTTCTCGATGGGATTTCAGAACGGATACAGGAATTAGAGAAAGCCAGATGAGTCAAGACCCCATGGACCGCTACGAGGTTGTGATTGGACTTGAGGTACACACGCACCTCAAGACGGATTCAAAATTATTCAGCCCAGCGCCTGTTCGATACGGCGATCTCCCCAATCACGATGTACATCCCATTGATCTCGCCATGCCGGGGGTGCTCCCCGTTCTCAACCAGAAAGTAGTGGGGTTGGCGATTCGCCTGGGGCTGGCAACGCACAGTTCGATTCAAGAGAGATCCGTTTTTTCTCGAAAAAATTACTTTTATCCGGACCTTCCAAAGGGCTATCAAATTTCTCAATACGACGAGCCCGTGGTGAGCGACGGCTTTCTTGATATTGAAGTCCCAACGAAAGTGAATGCGCGTTCAAAGAAAGAAAAGGCAGAGACCTGTGTGAAGCGAGTAGGCATTACTCGAGCGCACCTTGAAGAAGATGCGGGTAAGTCGATTCACGATACGGCCGTTGCCGGCAGCGATGCCACACTGATTGATCTGAACCGGGCAGGGGTGCCTTTGTTGGAAATTGTCTCGGAGCCAGATTTACGCTCGGCTTCTGAGGCAGTGGCTTACTTGCGATCGCTTCGTTCGATTCTTCGGTATATCGATGTTTCGGACGCTGACATGGAGAAAGGTCAATTCCGCTGTGATGCCAACATCTCTCTTCGTCTGCACGGGGAATCAGAATTTGGCACGCGAACTGAGATTAAAAATTTGAACTCGTTTGCCAGCATCGAAGGAGCGATTCATGCGGAAGTGATTCGTCAGTCCGAGATTTTGGATGACGGCGGTCAAATCGTTCAGGCGACCATGCTCTATGACGTGGACCGCAACCGGACGCGTGTAATGCGCCTTAAGGAAAATGCGGACGATTATCGATACTTTGACGATCCCGATCTCATCCCGCTGCAAATTGAAGAAGCATTCATAGAGGCGATTCGCAGCGAATTGCCCGAATTGCCCGAGCAAAAGCGAGTGCGTTTTGCGGAGGAATACAACCTCGGATCGGCCGAAGCTGAAATCTTAGTGTCGAGTCGATCTATGGCTGATTTTTTTGAAGAGACCGCGCAGGCATGTGATTCAGCGAAAGCTGCAGCGAACTGGATCTCACGAGATTTGCGTCGAGAATTGAATGAGCGAGACCTTGAGGTATCGGACCTAGAGCTTGAACCGGTGGTACTCGCGAAGTTGATCCGATTGGTGGAAGACGGACGGCTCACAGCTAAAAATGCTCGTGATCTTTTACCGGAACTGGTGGATCGCGGAGGGGATCCCGAGCAAATCATGCAGGAGAGAAACCTTGAAGCGGTTTCTGATTCGGGCTTGATCGACACGCTTGTTCAAACGGTGATGCAGGAAAATGGCGAGGCTGTAGAGCTGGTTCGGTCCGGCGATGATAAGCCATTGAATTTTTTGATGGGCAAAGTGATGCAGGCGAGCCAGGGCAAAGCGAGTCCCGGAGAGGTTCGGAAGACCTTGGTGGAAAAAATTAAAGGAAACGGGACAAGCGGAGAGGTTTCCTGATGAATCAGCCTTGGTTTACGATTCGTTGGCATGAGGGAGCCGTAGAACTTCTTGATCAGAGGCTTTTGCCGAGTCAAGAGGTCTATCTCCATTTGACATGCGTGGAGGATCTCTCTGTGGCCATCGAAACCCTCGCCGTTCGAGGGGCCCCTGCCATTGGGTGTGCGGCGGCGCTGGGAGTGGCGCTGGGGGCCGAAGAAAGCCAGGCGAATCATCTGGAGGGAGTCCTGGGAGACCTCCGAGAAGTTTTTATCCCGCGTATTGAGCGCACGCGCCCCACGGCCGTCAATCTGTTTTGGGCTTTGCGCCGAATGGAAAAAGTGATCGATGGATTGGCCGCTCGACCGGATGCTTCGGTGCAGACCCTTCGGCAGGGCTTGGTTGCTGAAGCCGAAAGAATCGTTCGCGAAGATGTCGAGATTTGCCGCACAATGGGTCGACACGGAGCTTCGTTGGTGGGAGAGGATGCTCGAATTCTGACGCATTGTAATGCGGGTGGCCTCGCCACGGCTGGCTACGGAACAGCGCTTGGGGTGATTCGGGCGGCCGTCGAAGCGGGCCGACGTGTGAGCGTGATTGCGGATGAGACTCGCCCGCTCTTGCAGGGGGCGAGGCTCACTGCTTGGGAACTGTCTAAAGATGGAATTGAGGTGACGGTCTGCACAGACAGTATGTCGGGCCATCTCATGCGTCTTGGGGAGATCGACCTTGTCGTTGTAGGGGCGGATCGCGTTGCAGCCAATGGCGATGTGGCCAATAAGATTGGGACATATGGGGTGGCTGTTCTGGCACATGCGCACAATATCCCGTTTTACGTGGCGGCTCCTCTCTCGACCATTGATTTGGCGATTCCCAATGGCGACTCAATCCCTATCGAACAGCGAGGTCGAGACGAAATTGCGCGATTGGGCTCGTCGTTATTGGTGCCGGATGGGGTGGATGTTCGTCAGCCCGCCTTTGACGTGACCCCAGCTCATCTGGTTTCTGCTCTGGTGACCGAAAGGGGTGTTGTTTCGTCTCCGACCAGCGAAAGCATTAAGAAGCTTTTCTCTTCGACGTGAGGGCTGAGAGAGAGAACGCGACAATCCATTTTTTATGCTCAGCTCTTGATCTGAGAGTCTGACGTTTTTCATTTTTGGCGGGCTCATCTCAACCTGTGACCCGGCTCTTATGCGCATTGCGCTTGGGCACTTCTAAAGCCAAACTGTGCGCTGTCGAATTTAAAATTAAAGTAGGAGAAGGTTTATATGGCCGAAGATGCGGCCCAGCGAGTCACGGGCGAAAGCATTTGGCTCGACGGAGAATGGGTGGATTGGGATCAGGCGAACGTTCATATCCTGACGCACAGTCTCCATTACGGTTTGGGTGTTTTTGAGGGGATTCGTTGTTATCAGGGTGCAGACGGCCGTTCCTCTGTGTTCCGTTTGCCCGAGCATTTGAGGCGATTGTACGACTCGGCTCGGATTAATTTGATGGAAGTGCCTTTCTCTCAGGAGGTTTTGCATGACGCGGTGCTCGAGAGTCTGCGTCGCAATCATCTCGCTGAAGGATATATCCGCCCTTTGGTTTTTATTGGAGACGGTGCCATGGGGTTGCATCCGGGCGACAATGCCGTGAGGGTCTCTGTCATTTCCTGGGCCTGGGGGAAATATTTGGGCGACGACGGTGTGGCGAATGGGATTCGCGCGACGGTTTCGACCTTTGCCCGCCACCATGTGAACTCAAAAATGACAAACGGAAAGACCTGCGGCGATTATGTGAATTCGATCTTGGCGAAACGGGAAGCGCTTTTAGACGGTTACGACGAGGCGATTATGCTCGACACTCAGGGGTTGGTCTCAGAATGTACGGGCGAAAATATTTTCATTGTTCGGGACGGCATTATCCGAACACCTCCTCGCGCGACCGTTCTTGATGGGATTACGCGAGCCACCTTGATCGAAATCGCACGGGATCAGGGTTTTGAAGTCCAGGAGTGCCCGATCACGCGGGATGACTTGTACATTGCGGACGAAATCTTTCTATCTGGAACGGCCGCCGAAGTGACGCCAATTCGCGAAGTGGACTACCGGACCATTGGATCGGGCAAGCGAGGCCCAATTACAGAGAAGCTGCAATCTGCTTTTTTTGAAGTTGTAAAAGGACAGAATGATCGCTACTCCAAGTGGCTTACGTATCTCTAGGGCGTCTGGGGAGGAAGTTGAACGGAACTCTTGTTTCTTGTTTTTTTTAGAAGGGTTCCGGCGTGGGTCGCTCGGGGCTGGTAAGATCGTTTTGGGGAATTGATTTCAGACCGAAATCGGCTGTGGGTCGTTATGCGCGATCAACGCCATCGATAATGTGAGTTTAAGGGGGTATCTCTGTGGGAATGCTTCGAGTGAACGGGGCCGCTTTTTTGGCGGTGGTGGGTCTACTGGCAATGCCTTTCGGTTCCGCGACCGCTGAAGAGTCCGGAGATAAGGGAATTCTGGATGGCGCATACGCTCGGCTGGGCCTCGCCATCGGATGGCCCAATATTGATGATTCGTCCGTGTCGGGTTCCACCGGAGCCGGACTCTCGTTTGTCGGCGGCTACGAGGTGATGAACGGTCTGGCGGCTGAAGTCGAGTTTGTATTCACGGCAGGCACTCAAGCTGAGAGAGCTGACGGGACTGAATTTGGAGAGAGCGCGAGTAATATTGCCTTCACCATCAATGCAAAGGCCTATCCGCTTGAGCTTCTCGGGCAAGACCTCCTGCCGGAGAAGATTCGCCCCTATGGTATTTTCGGGATGGGCGGAGGTTCTGTGGGAGCGGGTGGCTCAGAGCCAGGCATTAAGACCATCGGCGCTTTTCTAGTTCGATTTGGCGGCGGTGTCGACTGGATGTTTACATCGAACTTCGGCCTATATGCTGATGGCAGCTACTACGTTTCGAGCAAAGATGTCCGAACGGGTTATGGGAACATGACCTTCGGAGCCATTTACGCCTTCTGAGTCCGGCCGGCCCATTTTCTCTCGGCCGTTCCTGGTTCTTTCACTTCCTTTAAGAAGAGCGGTCTTCTACGCGGATGTAGGGAGGTTATTTCATGCGCGGAATCCTTTGTGGTTTTCTTTTAGCCTTCGTCTTGTTGGCTTCAGCCAGCGGGGCGAGTGCGCAGACTTACGAGTCTTCTCGGGGTCTATATGGCGGGATGACGATTTCGCTGGGCTGGAACAAATGGGCCTCTGAGGCAGAGACCGACTCCGATACCATGACGGGCTTTTCATTTATGGCGGGCTACCGGTTCAGTCCGTGGTTTGGAGGCGACGTTGAATTTACGTGGGTGGGGGGCGGCAATTTTTCAACCTCGGTTAATCGGGGCAATCGTTCTGGATCGGCATCGCTTCTCTCTGTAGGTTTAGCGGGCAAGCTTTATCCTTTCGTACGGATCTCTGAAAAAATGCCAGAATGGCTACAGCCCTATGTCACATTTGGGATTGGCAGCGGCATTGCAGAGCAAGCGCCTTCGGGCTCACAGGTCTTCGGGTCTGAGAGCCAAAGCGTTTTTCTAGCTCGTTTTGGGGTTGGGGCAGAGCTTATGCTGACTCAGAACTGGGGCGCACTGGTGGATGTGAGTTACTACGCCTCCACGAGCGGTGCCCTTGAGGGAATCGCTACATTCAAGCTTGGCGGAATTTTCCGCTTCTGATTTGAGCTCGAAGGTCTAAGAACCTTTTCGCTGGTCATTCTTATAGCCTCTGACCATCGTGATTCGTAGTCCCTATGATCTGTCTTGGAGGTCATTATGAAACAGTGGCTACAGCGACCCGTGACTGAAGTGATTTCGGCTCTTACTAGGCGAGATTTTTCGGCTGAAGAACTCATGCAGGTGACTCTCGACCGGATTGAGGAGACGGCTGAGGACCTCGTGGCCTTTACGTCTCTCCGTGAGAGAGAGGCCTTGCTCGCCGATGCGCGAGCGGCGGATGGGCGAATTGCAGCCGGCAACAGTCGGCCTCTTGAAGGCATTCCTCTGGGTGTAAAAGACCTTGAAGATGTGGCCGGCATGGTGACCAGCTATGGATCTGTACCTTTTAAAGATAATCGGGTTGATACGGATTCGATTCAAGTGGAGCGATTGCGCGGGGCAGGGGCCATCGTGGTGGGAAAGACCAACGCGCCCGAGTTTGGGTATACGGCCATTTCTAAGAATTTAATTTTCGGGGCTTCGCGTAATCCTTGGAACCTTGATCATACCCCGGGAGGTTCCAGTGGAGGCTCGTCGGCCGCCATTGCGGGTGGTGTGATCTCACTGGCTACGGCGAGCGACGGAGGCGGGTCCGTTCGTATACCGGCTTCGATTACGGGATGCTTTGGGCACAAGGTCAGTTACGGACGGATTCCTAACGGGCCGAGTCATCTCTGGGTCATGGATGATACGGCGGTGCATGGTCCGCTCACGCGCTCAGTCGAGGATGCGGCTTTGCATCTGGATGTTGTGATGGGCTCTCATCCACTTGATCCGAATTCACTGCCTCATCCTGGGGTATCCTATCGCGAATTGCTGGATGATCTTCCTCGAGGCCTTCGGGCCGCTTATCTGCCGGACCTCGGTTATGCCGTTGTGCAGTCCGACGTCGCTGAAGTCGTCGAGCGAGCCGTGGCGCTGTTCCCTGATCTGGGAATTGAAGTCGAGGCCGTTTCTGGAGGCCCCCCCGAGCCGGGCTTTGAGTGGGGGATTAGCGGTGCGTGGGAACTACTGGCTCGATTGCACTCGATGCTGCCCGAGCATGAAGAGGACTTTGGTCGTTCCTTTATTCGCGGCGTGAAGCTCTCCTCAGCTATGAATGCAGAGCGCTGGGGCGCCATGAGAAGAATGCGGGCAGAACTGAATGCTTGGTGTGCTCAGATGTTCGAGCAGTATGACATTCTGCTCACCCCAACCATTCCTTACGATCCCCCAGCAGCGGCAGGACCACTCGCCAGTGAGATAGAGGGGCGTCCGCAGCCGGCTTCGAATATCGGCTCGTTTACAATCCCCTTTAATTTGTCGTGGCATCCAGCAGGCACGGTTCGAGCTGGCTTGTCTCAGGCAGGTCTTCCTGTGGGACTTCAAATTATTGCGCCGCGTCATAGAGATGATCGAGTTCTGCAGGTTTCTCGGGCTTTCGAGCGTGCGACGAATTGCTTTGCCGAGTGGCCACAAATCTGATGGCAATTCGTTCGGTCCATGACTTACCCACGCCCTCGCTTTTGTTGGACATGGAAGCTGTGGACCGAAATATTCAAGCCCTCGGTCGAGCTCTTCCCGGGGCTCGTCTTCGTCCTCATGTGAAAGCGCATAAGTGCACCTCCATCGCTCAAAGGCAATTTGAAGCGGGGCATCGTAGTTTTTGTTGTGCCACGATTCGCGAGATGGAAGGACTGGCTGCGGTGGGCCTTGGCGAGGACCTGCTCTTGGCGAATGAAGTTCTGGATGCACGCCGATTGGGTGCCCTGGATGCTCGTGTGACTGTGGCTGTGGATTCGAGGGAAACAGTGCGGGCTGCTTTTGAAGGGGGCGTTTCAGAGGTCTTGATCGACATTAACGTGGGCCTGCCTCGTTGCGGCTGCGCACCGGAGGACGCCCGTGCGTTAGCCGATCAAGCGCGCAGTCTGGGTCTCAAGGTGAGAGGCGTGATGGGGTACGAAGGCCATGTAATGGGCATAACCTCTCGGGAAGAGCGATATGCGGGCTGCATAGAGAGTATGCGGATTCTACGTGAAGCTCATAGCGAGGTGGGGGGAGAGGTTGTTTCTGCAGGCGGCACAGGCACATGGGACTTTGATACCGGGGCCACTGAGATTCAGGCGGGCTCGTATGTCTTGATGGATACCGCCTATGCAAAGTCGGCCTTGCCTTTTGAGCAAGCTTTTTGGGTCTGGGCCACAGTGATTTCAGTGTCTAAAGAGTACGCGGTCGCGGACTGTGGCCTGAAGGCTTTTGGAATGGATCACGGCAATCCGAGTGTCGAAGGGGCCCGGATTTGGTTCTGCTCGGACGAACATCTTACCTTTTCATCGCAGAGTTCCATTCGGGTGGGCGACCGGATTCGTGTGACACCGGCCCACGTGGACCCCACCGTGGCCTATCACGAATCTTTTTATGTTGTTCAAGGGGATGAAGTGGTGGACCAGTGGCCCATTGACCTTCGAGGTTGGTGAGTCCGGGATTCCTCGTGAAAAAGCTTTGTTCCGTTAGGCTGGGATCTTCATCCAGGGATTTCGATTTTGGGTTTTTCTTGGTTTCGGCGATAGAGAATGACCGTATGCCCGACGAGGCCGCACAGCTGAGCATGAGCGCGTTGGGCCAGTCCTTTGGCTTCTTCTTTCTTATCTTTTGGACGAAAAAGTCTCACTTTGACGAGTTCATGATCGTCAAGAGCCGTATTTAGAGCCTGAATGACGGCGTCGGAAACCCCCGCGTCACCGACTTGCACAAGGGCTTTACGCGGGTTGGCTAGGCCGCGTAAATATTTGCGCTGTGCGCCCGTGAGTTCGAGAGTCGTGGAATCTGGCTTTGATGTAGTATCCATATGAGGCTTCCTGGCCGTGAGGCCGATCTTTGGTTGAATCAAAGAGCCTACCTAATTTTGACGCATTAAGAATGCTGCGTTCCGGGACTTCCATCCGGGGTGAGATGGATCTACCCTCTACGCTTCTGAGCCTGGAGAATGGATTTCGCTGTCGTGGAGGATCGAAAGACTGTGCCTGACCCGATTGCGAGGGAGAAGTCTCTCCTTCAGCGAATGAAACCAGATCGGCGTTGGTTCGTTGTCCCAATCGCTCTCGTCTTTCTCTCTCTTCTGCTGGCCACGCATTATTACGTGGCTGTCCGCTTGATTTGGGGGCCCGTCTGGCCCGCTGGGCTGGTCACTTTTTTGCTCTGGGGGCTCGCCTTCTTGGGTACGACCCTCATTCTTCAGCCTTTGGCTCAGCGGTTTTTGCCCGTTTCCCTCGCGGCGTGGATTGTGTGGCCGGCCTCGGTTTGGATGGGGGTTCTGTTTGGGCTTCTCCTGCTCCTAGGCGCTTCTGAGTTAATCACTCGACCCCTCGAAGCGCTCCGGCTTTTAGATTCAACTCATTCCGTTTTGATTGCTCGTATTCGGGCAGCTGTCGTTCTTGGGATTTTGGCGCCTCTCACTTTTTGGTCACTTCGTCAGGGTTTGAAGATGCCCGAGGTGAAGCGAGTGGAGATTGAATTGACGCGTTGGCCCATGGCACTCAATGGTTTTCGAATTGTGCAAATCTCGGATATTCACTTTACGTCCATTCGGGGCGCAGGCTTTGCTCGTTCTTTGACCCGTTGTGTGAACCGCTTGACGCCTGACCTGTTGGCCGTGACCGGTGACCTTGTGGATGGAGATGCTCAGCTTCTGGGGCCGGAGCTAGAGCCTCTTCGGGATCTGCGGGCTCGCTTAGGCGTTTATTTCGTGACGGGCAATCATGATCACTATTCAGGGCCCGACCCTTGGGTGGCTCGCGTTCGACAGTTGGGCATGGACCCATTAAGAAATGAGCATCGGATCCTGGGGGACCACGACGGAGCTGCATTTGCCATCGCAGGGGTGGAAGATCACAGCGCTCGTCATCTTCCCGGCGAGCACGCCGAGGATCTGGACGCGGCTTTGTCTGGGATCCCGGAAAACTGTCCGATTCTCCTCTTGGCCCATGATCCGGCCACATTCAAAGCCGCTCAGAAGGGCCCGGTGGATCTTCAGCTTTCGGGGCATACCCACGGCGGTCAGATTTGGCCCTTCCACTACCTGGTGCGTCTTTCGATTCCGTTTGTGGCGGGTCTTTATCAGCGCGGTGCGGCCAAGCTTTACGTGAGCCGAGGCACGGGTTACTGGGGGCCCCCCATGCGTTTCGGGGCCCCGGCTGAGATCACGGAAATCGTATTGCGCTCACCTGGTTTGTGAGATTCACCCGCCAGGCGAGCGCAATCGAGGTATTCGTTCTGAGCCGAACGTAGCCAGTTCAGATTGATCTTTGACGCCCGATTAGGGGGCGGGTTGCACTTCGATGAGCTCAACCACAAATTTCAGAGTGGCTCCACCCGGGATCATGGGTGCTGCACCTCGGTCCCCATACGCGATTTCGGGAGGGCAAATCAGAGTGGCCTTTCCACCGGCCTTCATCTTGCCCACGCCCTCGGTCCAGCACGGAATCA
The DNA here is from genome assembly GCA_002691205.1 of Deltaproteobacteria bacterium. Taxonomy (GTDB): domain Bacteria; phylum Myxococcota_A; class UBA9160; order UBA9160; family UBA4427; genus MED660. The sequence continues at coordinate 50,068 of NZHD01000009.1, read as the reverse complement.
CGCGGTTAAGTCCGAACTCTACAGGCTCACCCCGATCTAAAGAACTATCAAACACAGTGCCGTCTCGAAGCGTCCCGTGGTAGTGAACCTTCACCGTGTCGGTTGGGCTGGGAGAGACTCCGCTGCCTTCCTCTTCTTCGATGAGGATTAAACCCGAGGGTGTCTTAGTGGCTCCCGATTCAGCGGCCATGGTTTCTTGGTATTGAATGCCCAATGTTTTCTCTTTTGTGAGCAGTTGTCCCATTCGGGATTCAGCGAGGGCTTGGACTTTTGCGCCGTATTCGGCTGGGTCCAGTCCGCTGTCTTCTCCCGCGAGTGAGTCTTTGAGACCTTCGGCCACAATGGCTACTTCATCGGCGGTGAGAGTCGAGAAGGGCGGTTGTTTGCTGAGAATGATGCCGATGAAATAGACGGTCTTGTCGTCGTCACTCTCAGGGACTTTGGCAAGGCTCGCAGGCACTGCACAGAAGGCAGTGAGCCAGAGTCCGACGGTTAAAATCGCAAGAGGGCGGCGGAAAGCTTTGGAGAGAAAATGGCCGTTCATCATGAGTCCTTTCGCATGTGAATCCGGTGAGGGTTCAATTCGATTTTCCCGGTTCGATTCGGGGGGGAGAACATACCCCAGTGGGGAGTTGGGGCCCATTCCTGATGGTTTAAGAGAGAATTCGGTGACCAGTCGTAGGATGGAGTGAATTGACAGGAATGGAAGCTTTAGATCTGGAGCCCTAAGGGCCTTGAGTTAATCCCTTAAAACCTCTTTTAAATAGCGTCCGGTGTGATTGCCCCGCATTCGTGCAATTTCCTCAGGTTTTCCCTGCGCCACGATATGTCCACCTGCGGGCCCTCCGTCGGGGCCCAGGTCGATGACCCAGTCGGCTGTTTTGATGACATCTAGGTTGTGTTCGATGACGACGACTGAATTCCCAGTCTCTACGAGTTCATTGAGCACTTCGAGGAGTTTGCGTACATCATCGAAGTGAAGGCCTGTGGTGGGTTCGTCGAGGATATAGAGCGTTCGCCCCGTTGCGCGCTTGGCCAGTTCGCGAGCCAGTTTAATGCGTTGGGCTTCGCCGCCCGAGAGCGTCGGTGACGGTTGTCCGAGATGTAGATAGTCCAGCCCCACACGCTCGAGAAGCGCCATGGGCTGTTTGATTTTCGGATGATTGGCAAAGACTTCAAGAGCCTCTCTTACCGTGAGTTCAAGAACATCAGCAATGGAATAGCCTTTGTATTGAACGCGAAGGGTGGCTTCGTTGAATCGTTTTCCCTGACATTCTTCGCAGCGCACGAACACGTCTGCGAGGAAGTGCATTTCAATCTTACGAACACCGTCTCCCTCGCAGTTCTCGCATCGTCCTCCCTTGACGTTGAATGAGAAGCGGCCGGGCTTGTATCCGTTGATTCGAGACTCGGGAAGCAATGAGAAAAAGCGTCGAATTTCATCAAAGACTTTAATGTACGTGACAGGATTGCTGCGGGGTGTTCGGCCGATGGGGCGTTGGTCGATGTCAATGACTTTGTCGAGTTGCCCGAGTCCCGAGATGCTTTTGTGTTTTCCAACCCGGCGGCTTGAGGCGTGGAGTTTGCGAGAGGCCGCAGGAAAAAGAATTTCATTCACGAGCGAAGATTTTCCTGCGCCGGAGACACCGGTTACGGCTGTCATAACGCCGAGTGGAATCTCTACATCTATATTTTTCAGGTTGTTCTCACCTGCGCCGAGAACTTTGATGCTCCCAGAGGCCTCTCGGCGATTTTCTGGGATTCCCACTTTCTGGCGTCCGGAAAGATAGGCGCCGGTCAGAGATTTTCGATTGCGCTCGAGGCTTTTTGGGGTTCCGGCGTGGACAACGGATCCGCCCATGATGCCTGCGCCGGGCCCGAAGTCCACAACATGATCGGCCGCGCGAATGGTGTCTTCGTCATGCTCCACAACTACGACAGTATTGCCGATGTCGCGCATTCGAATCAGAGTGTCCAAAAGTCGACGGTTGTCTCGCTGATGTAGGCCGATTGAGGGTTCGTCCAGGATGTAGATCACTCCTGTGAGTTCGGAGCCTACTTGGCTGGCGAGTCGAATTCTTTGAGACTCCCCGCCTGACAAAGAGGGGCCAGCCCGGTCAAGGGAGAGGTAGCCAAGGCCGACGGCTTCAAGGAAGGCAAGGCGTGCGCGGATTTCTTTGAGCACTTCAGTGGCGATTTGCTTGTCGGAGCCTTTTAACTTGAGCCCTTTAAAGAAGAGGCTGGCTTCGGTGACGGTGAGTGCAGAAACCTCAACGATGCTGGATTGGCCGAGTTGGACGGCCGCACTTTCCGCACGTAGGCGAGTTCCGCTACAGCGTGTACAGCGCGTGTTGGCGATAAATTGACCATACCATCGCTTCATGCTTTCACTGCGCGTCTCTTTAAAGCGCCGCATCATGCGAGGAACGACGCCCTCCCAGGTCACATCAAATTGCCCTTGGCCAGATTTATTTTTCCAGGCAATCTTGAAGCGACGATCTGTGACGCCTTGGAGGAGAGCCTTCCTCTGGCGTACGGGAAGTTTTTTCCAGGGGCGGTCGGGGTTGATGTCGAGTTGCTCCATGACTTGTTTTCGATAGTTCGCTCCCCAGCCTGTCTTTTCAGATGTCTTCTCGCCCCACGGTTTGATGGCACCCTCTTCGATGGTGAGGGAATCGTCAGGAACAACGAGATCAGGGTCAAATTCAAAACGGGTTCCAAGCCCGTTGCAGTCTTCGCACATGCCTTGCGGGCTATTAAACGAAAAAGCTTGAGGCGTGAGTTCGGGAAATGAGATCCGGCATTTTCCGCAGGCCGCGGCCTCTGTAAAGGTGCGATCTTGTCCGCTGATGTTCGCGATCAGCGTGCCATCGCCGACACGCAATGCTGCTTCAACAGAGTCGGTGAGGCGGCTCGTGAGGCCTGGCCTGACCACCACTCGGTCGATGACGGCCTCAACCATATGCTTTTTTCGTTTATCCAGGGCTTCAACGGTGTCGCTCTCTACGACATCTCCGTTTATCCGAAGTCGTGTCCAGCCAGCGTGACGGAGTTCGGCCAGTAATTCGCGATGCTCTCCTTTTCGGTTTACCAAGACCGGGGCTAAGACAATAATGCGACTGCCTTTTTGACTAGCGCCCAGTTCTCGGGCGATTTGTTGCGCGGTTTGGCCTTTGACGGCGCGCCCACACTGATGACACTTCTGAATCCCAATCCGTGCATACAGGACTCGAAGGTAATCAGAGATCTCCGTGATGGTTCCCACAGTGGAGCGTGGATTGTTGCCAGTGGTTTTCTGTTCGATGGAAATAGTGGGGGACAGGCCTCGAATCGTGTCGTAGCGAGGCTTTTCCATTTGTCCAAGGAATTGCCGGGCATACGCCGAAAGGGATTCCACGTATCGGCGCTGTCCTTCGGAGTAGAGGGTGTCGAAGGCCAGTGATGATTTTCCGGAACCTGAAACTCCGGTCATGACCACGAGTTTTTTTTTGGGAATACGAAGATCGACGTTCTTGAGATTGTGTTCGCGCGCACCCTTGATCAGGATATGGTCGAGTTCCATAGTTTTTCTCACTGGCGAGGGGGAAGGCCGCATGAGCTTCACGGTCCTTTTTAACGATAACCTCTGAAAGGGCCTTTCGCCTCGATGAGTGAGGTGTTTTCTGAGCAGTCGCGGGCAGACGCTCCGCTGTGAATTCGATACTCTTTCGCAGACAAAATGAGATCTGTGCTTGGTGCAGGGCGACTGTCCAGCAAACTCTCAGTATGGGATGACGCATGCCTGAATGGCTCAAAATTGATTTAGTGGGAACCTGGTTTTCTCTTCTCTATTTGTTGCTCTTGAGCGCCGTGATCTACGCTTTAGTTCGCTGGGGCTTCGTGGCTTTTATCCGAAGGCTTGTTCGGCGCAGCGAAGCCACTTGGGACGACGCCTTGGTCGAGTCTCATCTCTTTGGGAGACTGGCGTATTTGGCACCGTTGCTTGTTGTGTATTTCGGAATCTCATGGGTGCCCGAAGTCACTGACGAAGTCAATGCCGCAGTTCGGCGCATTCTCTCGGCTGGTCTTGTGGTTATTCTCGCTCTGTCATTTTCGAGCTTTTTGACCTCCGTGAACGCCATTTACTCGCTGACCGCGGAGTTTCGCCATCGCCCCATCAAGGGGTATATCCAAGTCGCCAAATTGATCTTGGTGCTGATTTCCGGCGTGATTGTGGTGGCGACTTTGATGGATAAGTCGCCTTGGGTTTTTGTTTCTGGAATTGGCGCTGTGGCCGCCGTTTTGATGTTGGTTTTCAGAGACACCATTTTGGCGCTGGTGGCCAGTATTCAAATTGCAAGTAACGATATGCTTCATATCGGCGACTGGATCGAAATGCCTCAGGCCGGTGCAGATGGTGATGTGATCGACGTGGCTCTGCACACAGTGAGAATTCAAAATTGGGATAAAACCATTTCGACCATCCCCACTCATCTTTTTATTAGTGAGTCCTTTAAGAACTGGCGAGGCATGTCGCTCTCGGGAGGGCGGAGGTTAAAGCGTGCTTTTTTTCTTGATGTCAGCACCGTTCGTTTTTTGACCAAAGCTGAAATCCAGCGTTTTGGTCAGTGGAGCCTGCTTAAAGACTATATGGTTCAAAAAGAGGATGAACTGGCGACCTACAATACCGAGTCGGGTCGAGAATCCTCGGTGAGTGCTGATCTCAGGAGGCTGACGAATGTGGGAACCCTCCGTGCCTACGTGGAGGCTTACCTGCGCGCCCATCCGTGTATTCACACAACGGGCTATACTCTGATGGTCAGGCAGCTTCCTCCGGGCCCCACCGGTTTGCCGGTTGAGATCTATTGTTTTAGTAACGATCAGGACTGGACCCGATACGAGAGTATTCAAGCGGATATCTTTGACCATATTTTTGCCATCGTACCGGAGTTTGGATTGCGGATTTATCAACAACCCGCGGGCGCTGATTTTGGGCCTTTGGGTGAGTTGGCCTCACGGACGCACGCGGAATCCAGCTGAGACGCGGGCCCCTTGTTTGGGGCGGGGGTGAGCGAGAACGATGCGAAGTGAAACGCGCACGATCTTTTTAACCGGCGCGAGTGGCCTTCTGGGGCGCTCATTGATGGCTCGCTGGACTTCGGTGGGCCACCGAGTCCGGGCTTTGAGCCGTCGGACACAGCCCGAGAGTGCTGACCCAAACATCGATTGGATTTGCGGAGATCTCACCCAGGAGGGGAGCTGGTCGTCTTCTCTTGATGGAGTGGATGTGGTTGTGAATCTTGCTGGAGAACCGATTTCTGAAGGGCGTTGGACCGAGACTCGAAAAGAAGAACTGCGTCACAGTCGAATTCGAGGAACACAGAGGCTTGTGCAGGCGATCGGAGCTTCAGCGAAGCCCCCTGAAGTTTTGATCAATGCTTCGGCTTCGGGGTATTACGGTCCTCGTTTTGAAGAAAACCTTGTCGAGACCTCGAGTGCGGGCGACGATTTTTTGGCCTCGCTGGCCAAGGACTGGGAGGCCGCTGCAGGTGGGGTTGAGGTTTTCGGCACGCGCTTGGTTCGGCTTCGATTCGGGACGATTTTGAGTGCTCGAGGCGGGGCCCTTTTGCGAATGCTTCCGATCTTTCGAACGGGTTTGGGCGGACCTTTGGGACCCAAGGAATTTTTTGCCCCTTGGATTCATGTCGAGGATGCCATGGGATTTGTGGATTGGGGTATGGCTCAGACGGGTTTGTCGGGCCCCGTTAACGCGGTTTCGCCTGAGCCAATCAGAATGGGCGAGTTCGCGCACAGATTAGGAAGAGCCGTTCACCGACCCGCGTTTTTTCCTGTTCCCACGTTTCTGCTCAAGGTCGTGTTGGGAGAAATGGGCGGGTCCCTGTTTCCCGGCCAACGCGTGGATCCCCAGGTGGCGATGGACCGAGGCTATCCCTATCGGTTTCCCGATTTAGAAGGGGCTCTGGCTGACCTGTTGGGCTGAACCTGCGCTCAGATTGATTTTAAGCCGAGGTCAGCCCGGCTTCCTTTTACAGAAGCTCAATCCTCAGCGCTGAACTCGGCGCTGAGACTCGGACAAGAGGGCTCCTGGGCCGGCTCACCTAAAAGCGGGCCGGCCCAGTCTGCCGGTAGGCTCGGATCGGGTTTAAGGAATATCCCGGTCGAGAACCGTCTTGCGCCCGTCGCTTCGGGCGTTCTCCATTGCCTCGTCACACAGCGTTCGAATTCGGTCCGAAAGCGTTTGCAGGACATTGGCAGAGGTTTTCATCTCGCCTTGGTTCTTGATGTACGATTTTACCTTGGAGGCAACAACGATTACTTCGTTCTCATCAGACATAACGACCTAGCCCCTTTCATTTGCGTATCCGCGAACCTCAGAACAGGCCCCCCCCCGGAAGCCCTCTCAATGGCCCTTCTCGGACACGGTTCACTCAGAATGATGCACCAGATTCTGCGAAACGCAACACAGGGACACGAGAGTTCTGCCGAGGAGGCTAAGATAAGAGGTATGGATATAAAGATTGAAGGCGCACGAATTTGGGATGGTGAGTCCCATGAGTCCTCTAAGTCTCCGATTTCAATATGGATTTCGGATGGAAAAATTCAGTCAGTGGGGGTGGACCCAGGGGTGTCGGCCCAAGTCGTGATTGCATGCCCTGAGGGGTCCGTGGTGATTCCTGGCCTGATTGATGCGCATATTCACATGGACCTGGACCCCATGATTCTAAAGCCTCAGGGGCAATTTGAGGTGTCTCGCGACGATCGAGACTTGCGAATGATCGCCCGAGCGGCCGCCATGGTGAGAGCCGGAATTACGACAGCCAGAGACCTTGGGGGAGGCGAGTGGCGAGAACTGGCTCTACGCGATGCGATTTTAAGGGAAGAACATCCGGGGCCTCGATTGCTTTGTGTGGGACAGCCGCTCACGGTGCCCAAGGGACACTGTCACTTTTGGGGAGGCGCGGCCCAAAACGAAAGGGAGCGATCCAAGGTTATTCAAAGACAACTCGATCACGAGGTCGACTGGATTAAAGTGATGGCGACCGGCGGCGTTTTTACGCCTGGAAGCGGAGTCGACCGAGCCCAATTTAGCGCAGGTGAAATCGCGGAGATGGTGAAGCTTGCCGAGAACGGGGGCAAATCCGTCGCGGCGCATTGCCATGGCCGTGAAGGTATCCAGAATGCTGCGCGCGGGGGCGTGCGAACCATCGAGCATTGTACGTTCGCTGGTCAGGGCGGCTTCGGGGTTGATTATGATCCGGGTGTTGTGCAAGAGATCGCAGCCCAGCAGGCTTGGGTTTCCCCGACCATTAATGGAAACTGGCAGCGACGCTTGGTCAGTGAAGGCGAGCCCACGGATTTTCATCGCCGAACGCGAGCGGTTTTAGCGGGCTTAAGGGGGGCTGGTGTGCCGCTAATCGCATCCACTGATGCCGGAATTCCCGGAGTCCGGCATCACACCCTCTGGACGGGTTTGGTGGCCATGTCTCATTACGCGGCGCTTTCCCCGCGTGAAACCCTGGAGAGCGCGACCAGCGAATCGGCTCGGGCCTTGGGGCTTGAGAACGTCTGCGGTCTTGTGAAACAGGGACTCTCCGCCGATTTGTTGATTTTGTCTGGGGACCCCTTGCTCGATCTGGGGCAGTTGGCTGAACCGCTCTGGGTTTTGGCGCGGGGCCGGGTAGCCCGCAGGCCCGAGGTGAGGGCTTGACTCAAACGCCACCGGGAGAGGTTCGCTCAGCGGTCCCAGTGGGACGCTTCGCCCCTTCGACCACGGGTCTCTCTCACCCCGGAACGCTTCTCGCCGCTTTGCTTTGTTGGTTGGATGTTCGCGCCTCGGGAGGACATTTTGGGCTCAGGCTTGAAGATCTCGATCCCGAACGGTGTCGCCCGGAGTTCGCGGATGCCATGCGTCGGGATATGGATTGGCTCGGGCTTGACTGGGACAGTGAGGTTCTTCAGTCGGATGGCACACGGGCTCACGAAGAGGCCCTGGATGCTTTGGCCGAGCAGGGACGCCTCTACCCGTGTCGATGCAGTCGGTCTGAACTTCGGGCTCAGGCGGAGAGGGCTCCGGACGGGAGCTTTCGTTATCCGGGAACGTGTCGTGAGCGTCCGTTGCCGAGCGCCTCACAAGGGGGATGGCGAAGCAGTGATGAGCCTCTCAGGGTGCGACTTTCCGAAGGCCGCATCGATTGGAAAAGTGAGGAGAGTCAGGCTCCTGTCTCGGAGGTTCCTCGAGACGTTTACGGAGACCCCGTGGTCCGTCGTCGCGATGGCGCGACAGCCTATCATCTCGCCAGCATGGTGGATGACGCCCGTGCCGGTGTCACTCGGGTGGTCAGAGGAAGTGACCTTGCGCCGAGTACTTCGGTGCAGCTGGCCTTGGGTGAATTGCTTGGCTTTCCGCGAGCCGCATACCGGCACCACCTTCTATTGCTTGAGAGGCAGGGGCAGAAGATGGCGAAGTTTCATCGAGCCGTAGCGACGGATGTTTTGCGTTCGAGCTATGACGGCGCCTCGATGTGTGGCTTTCTTGCCCATGCTTGTGAGCTGACGGAGGGGCCGCGTCCTCTCTCTCCGAGAGAGCTATTGAAGGAGTTTACATGGACGCGTGTTCGCTTCACGGACCGTGTGCTGGATTGGGATGGTCAGGCCTTGAGTCTCCCCGCGGCTGACGGTCGACATTGAACTCGGTGAGCTCCTCAGGACGACCTGCTGTGAGACTTCTGGGTGGAATATTTCCTGATTGATGATGTAGTAATTCGGCTTGACTTCGGGGGAAGAAAAAAGTGTGCACTGAATGGGGAGGTTTTCGTGTCTATTCAAGATCTAGATTCATTGGGTGAGATTCTCGCTGCGGCGGCGACCATCGTCACTCTGATCTATTTGTCGATGCAAATAAAACTCAATAATCGGCTAGCCGTTTCTACAATCGAGAATCAGCTCAACTCAAGAGAGTATGAGCGGCGATTCGCCATCGCGATGGATCCCGCTTCTCGAACCAACGCATTCCCCGACGGCAGAAACCACACTGACCGTCCCAAAGCACGATGTCCCGATGATCGCCCAAGGGGCCTCCCTCTCATGCACTCCCTTGGCGAGTCTACCGCACTGAAACCCGCCGGACCTTGAGTGAGGCACAACCTCAGACCGCCCATGGCCCCTTCCCCCGAGGCAGGCTGAGGCAGCTCTGCGCCAGCGTGGATGATCGAGAAGTCTGAACGCGTAGACGATTCTGGTGATAGGATAGTCATGAGCCTACGCACAAAAGCTACGGCACCATGAATCCGGGCAGAAGAAAACCTTCTGCCGAAAGCCCTTCCCATAACTCGCCCTCCCAACAAGGTATCCTACATGACCCAACGAACGGCCCGATTCGCCTACGGACTCCTGACATCCCTGTTCCTCTTCTCCTGCAGCGATGGGGGCGACCAGTCTGGCTCAACCGGTACCGAAGAAGAACCGCAGACTGTCTTCACCCACAAGATGATGAAACAGGTTCCAGGCGGGACACGCGATCAGAAGTTCGCCTATGAGTGCCAGAGCTGCACTTTCGAGCAATGGCTTTCGATCGAGCCTCCCCCGGGCTGGGAGGCAGGTCCGGCGCAGGTCTCCTTGATGGATAGCGGCAACCTTCGAAGCAGACCCTCCTTCGAAAAAATTCAGGAAGAATTGACCGATCTCCAAGAAGAAGACTTCTATGACTCATGGGATTTCCTGGAGGAAGTACCCGGTAACGAATACGAACTCATTGCGGTCAACATCGGACCGGCTCAGATCATCCAATACCCCCCCAACGCAGTCGTCCGCACCCAGGTCATGCGAGATACAGCCCTGGTCTTCGACGCGGGCACGCGTGTTCATGAGCTCACGGACAGCACCGGCGATGTTTTTGTTCTTTTCGCCTACGGGGTCGACCCGGAAAATGTCGTCATTCCCGACTTTCAGGATCCAGAAGCCCTCGGCGATTTCACTCCACCCAATAACTGGACCTACTCAACTCGCCTACTGGAAGAAGAACTCGTACTCGACAGCGAAGACAAAGCCACGGTCCTGGCCCTCCGGCCTCTCGCCGGTCTGATTTCGACATGGGAAAAACGCGAGTAAGGGCTCTTCCGCCAGGGCGAGATCAGCGGCTGGAGAACCCCTAGGCGTTCGACAGGAAGGCGTCGACGAAACGGTCGACCTTCAGAACAAGCTAGGCTTTGTCTCCATCGATCTCCTCGAAAGCCGGATGATTCGGCTCAAGATGGGTGTTATGGAGAGTGAGGTTGCAAAATCGGTTTGGGCGGTTTATCGAAAGATCGTTGAAAAAGATTTCGCAGCCTATTTTGAGGAGGAGATCTTTCCGTCTGGAGTGGACGAAGGCTTGGAACGTTCTCACCCGCAATCTAGAATGGATACGGAATAGATCGAATGCTTTGTACATAGGTGGATCTGGCAGAATTCGTGAGTGATAAGGAAACCCGGAATAATGAAAAAGGGCCCAAATCGTGTGATTTGAGCCCTTTTTCGTATGTTTCTGCGCCGATCGTAGTCTAGTAGCGATAATGCTCTGGCTTGTAAGGCCCTTCGACCGGAATGTCGAGGTACTCGCTTTGCTCAGGTGTGAGCTGAGTGAGTTTGACCCCAAGCTGGTCGAGGTGAAGTCGAGCCACCTCTTCGTCTAGGTGCTTGGGCAGCATGTAGACCGCGTTTTCGTATTGGCCGTCATTCAGATGGAGTTCGAGTTGTGCGAGAACCTGATTAGTAAACGAAGCACTCATCACAAAGGAAGGGTGACCGGTGGCGCATCCGAGGTTCAGGAGGCGTCCCTCAGCCAACACCATGACGCTGTGGCCGTCCGGGAAGACCCATTGGTCGTACTGAGGTTTGATGTTGATGCACTCAACTCCCTCAATCTTCTTCAAACCCGCCATGTCGATCTCGTTGTCGAAATGGCCGATGTTGCCGACAATGGCTTTGTCTTTCATCCGAACCATGTGCTCGGCCTTGATGATGTCAAAGTTGCCAGTGGTGGTTATGAAAATGTCTGCGGTTTCCACAACATCTTCAAGGGTTGTGACTTCGTAACCTTCCATCGACGCTTGAAGGGCACAAATCGGATCAATTTCGGTGACAATGACACGGCATCCCTGACCGCGCAGACTTTGAGCGGAGCCTTTCCCGACTTCGCCAAAGCCGCAGATCACGGCCACTTTGCCCCCAAGCATCACGTCACTCGCTCGCATCAGGCCATCTGGAAGGCTGTGTCGGCAGCCGTAGACATTGTCAAACTTGCTCTTGGTCACCGAGTCGTTGACATTGATGGCCGGGAAGAGGAGCTCTCCCTTTTCTGCCATTTGGTAGAGCCGGTGCACGCCGGTGGTGGTTTCTTCGGATACGCCTCGCATGCCCGCGGCGATCTTCGTCCAGAGGCCGGGGTTCTCCTCGAGGGTGCGTTCGATGAGGCCTAGGATGACACCCCATTCCTCGGCATCGGTTTCGGAATTGAAGCTCGGGATCTTGCCCGCGTCCTCAAACTCCGCCGCTTTGTGAACCAACAGGGTCGCATCCCCACCGTCGTCGACGATCAACTCAGGGCCGCCTCCATCGGGCCACATGAGGGCCGCTTCGGTGCAGTCCCAATACTCTTCTAGGGTCTCGCCCTTCCAGGCGTAAACGGCAATCCCGGCTGGCGCGTCCACGGTTCCGTTGGGTCCCACCGCCACGGCGGCAGCCGCGTGGTCTTGTGTCGAAAAGATGTTGCAGCTCACCCAGCGGACATCGGCCCCCAGGTCGGTCAGGGTCTCGATGAGAACGGCCGTCTGGACGGTCATATGCAGACTGCCCATAATTCGAGCCCCTTCAAGAGGGCGCTGACCGGCGTAGCGCTCTCTGAGGGCCATCAAACCAGGCATTTCATGTTCGGCGAGTCCGATCTCTTTGCGGCCGAATTCGGCTTCGTTAAGGTCGGCGACTTTGAAGGGCAGTTGGGCCAGTGAACTCACGTGTTTCCCCTTGGGCTTATGAATGGATCTTCAGACGCGCTAGACAGCTCCAGCGCATGAAAGCATTCGTTTATGCGGATAGAGTGTTCCAGCAGATCTGGCCCTGTCAAGCTGAATTTCAGCTTCTGAGAGCGAGAAGCCTGCAGGTTCTCCAAGGTGGGTTCTTAGAGGAGAAAAACGACCGCAAGAACGCCGCCGGCCAGCGCGGCGGCGACGGTGCTGGTGAGTAAAATGAGGTTTCGGCCGGTGGTGTGGAGGGCATCCGCAATTTCCTCCTGATTGGCCTGGAGCACCGCCAAACGCTCACGAAGCTCCGTTTGGGCCAATTCGTCTTGGGTCTCCCAAAGACGCGTCAGGTTTTCTTCGACCTGCTCCAATCGAATTTCAGTGGCGCTCTGATTGGCGGACAGCTGCTTTTCAAGCGCGAGAATCCGGTTCAGGACAGGCTCAAGCGAAAGAGGCGCAGGAGCTGCCACCGGATCTTGGGCTTCTCGTGGATCTTTTTGCTTAAAAGGCAGAGCGATCCGCTTCCAAAAAGAGCTTCTTTTGAGCTCCTGAGAAGCCGGTTTTGGATGGGTTGGAAGGCGCTCCACCGGAGAAATCTTCTCTGGACCTTGTTCGGCTGGGACTTCTCGAGAGTCAACATCCATGGCAGGCGGGCGGCTTGTTGGCTGGGGGCTCGCGAGGCGCGTGTAGCGAGAAAGCATAGGCGCTTGGCCTTGAGAGCCGCCTCGACCTGATTCAGAGTCTGTTTGGTGTGCTTGACTTTGTTCGGCCACGTTTGTTCCCCTCGGCGCCTGCAGACTAGCGGTCGGCGCGCGCCCACGCCCGTTATGTGCGCGGAAGAAGGGTCGTAATCTGAGAGGCGCCGAATTCGTATCTTTGCCCGCAAAAATGACAACGCACTTCTTGTGTTTCCTGGTTGTCCACGATCTCTTCAAGCGTGCTTCGTTCCAGTAGCCCGAGAGTGCGTAAAGCGCGTTCTCCGTCACAAGGGCAGTGGAAGATAGGCTGAGAGTAATGGCGCTCCCGGCCCCCGAGGCCTCTCAAGAGGTCATCAAGAAGGTCATCTCCGGTCGCTCCTTGCAAGATGAGTTCTGAGAGGTTGGGAAGGGCCTTCACATTGGCCTCGGCCTGGGCCACTTCCTCGTCGGTGGCTCCCGGAAGAATTTGCACAAGAAATCCAGCCCCCAGCACCGCGGTTCGGTCGTCGGCCATCGCCACGCCCAGCCCCATGGCGGATGGGATCTGCTCGCTCTCGGTGAGGTAGAGGGTGAGGTCTTCAGCGACCTCGCCGCTGGTGAGGGGCACGTTCCCCGAGTAGGGTTCGCCCCAGCCCGGTCGGTGGCGGACGACGGTGAGCGTACCCAGCCCGATGGCGCGGGCTACATCGGGCGTCCCATCGGCCAATTGAAGGTCAACGTCGGGCTCAGAAACAGTGCCTCGAACTCGGCCCTCGGCATCTGAGATGGCCACGATGCTTCCAAGAGGTCCGTTTCCACGCAGCTGAACTTGAACATTTTCTCCGGGCTCGTCTTCTGAGCGCTCGGCTGCACCGACGGCGATCAAGACAGTGCCCATTAAAGTCCGTCCTAGCGCATTCGCGGCCGTCGGGGCGAGGTCTCGTAAAGCCATGGCCCAGGCGATGAGATTGCTCCCAATCAAGACTCTGACCGAGATGCCTCCCTGTTGGGAGATTGTGCGAACCAGTTCAGCGGGGCGCGCACTGGCTTCCATGTCGGGCTGTTCAGATTGAGAAGTCACAGGACTCCATTATAGCCGTATCTCTCCTTTTAAAGAAGCGGGGGTCTCATTCAGGTGTTTGGGGCCCGAGTGTGCCACCCTAACGAAGACTGGACTCCAGGAGTTTAAGATGGAACATGAGTATCGGATTTGTCCCCTTTGCGAGGGGGAATTCACGCTGAGTGTGAACGAGTGCCCCGATTGCCATGTGGGCCTCGTTTCTCCGAGTGAACGCCCAGAGCCTGTAGCTCCCGAGGCTTTTCCTGAGATCGCAGAGTTGAACTGTGTCCGCGTGGGCCCGCTTCCGTGGACGCGCGCCTTGTCGGAAAAACTTGGAGAGGGGGCCATCCCTCATCGAGTCGAGCCCGACCGGCGCAGCGAGTCAGAAGGCGGGATCGATCCGCGTCGTTTCGGCGGCGAAGACCTCTACGGCACCTGGGTGAAATCAGAAGACCTTGAGGCCGCTCGTTCCATCGACCGGCTTCTTTTTGCGCCTCTTGAGTTGGAGGCGGCTCCAGATGCCCAGGGCGATGAGGCTTGTCCCGCGTGCGGTGCGGTTCTTCCGGTGGAAGCCATGGAATGTGCTGAATGTGGATTGAGCTTTGGTTGAGGGGCAAGCCTGAGATCAAAGGGGAAGAGGGATCGTCACCTCAGTCTTTTTGGTGTCGCTCCCAGGTCTCGAACGTGTAGGCGTACTCGTTGCGTTCATCCTTTTCATGCGGCTCGGATTTGAGACACCGAAAGTTGGCCTCAGCGAGATTGAGAGGGGCGGGCAACGATACGTCTCCCTCTATATGAGTGTGGACTCGGGTGAGGTAAAGGCGCTGGGCGTGGGGAAGCGCAAGGGCGTAGATCCCTTCGCCCCCAACGACGAAGAGTTCCTCCTCCCCGAGAGCGAGAGCGATTTCTTCGGCCGCGTTTAGGTCGTAGGCCACATGGGCGCCTGGGACCGAATAGGCCTCGCGCTGAGACAGGATAATGGTGGTTCGACCGGGCAGGAGTCGGCCGATGGATTCATGGGTTTTGCGGCCCATGAGAATGCAATGGTTCAAAGTCAGGTTCTTAAAAAAGAGCTGATCGTCGCGCAGACGCCATGGGATCCCACCGGAGGACCCGATCACATTGTTTTCTGAGGCGGCGACGACGATCGATAGACGCATCGATCAGACCGCGATGGGAGCGGCAATTCGAGGGTGAGGGTCGTAGCCTTCGAGAAGGAAGTGTTCGTAGCGAAAGTCGAAGACCGATTTGATCGAAGGGTCGAGCCGAAGGGTCGGGAGGGCTCGAGGTTCTCTAAGCAGTTGGGTTTTAACTTGCTCTATATGGTTGGAGTAAATGTGAGCATCCCCGATGGAGATAATGAGTTCGCCGGGTTGCAGGTTGGTCGCTTGGGCCAGCATCTGTACGAGCAGCGCGTAGGAAGCAATGTTAAACGGCAGGCCAAGGAAGAGATCGCAGCTTCTTTGATACATGCTGCAAGAGAGCTTTCCATGGGTCACGTTAAATTGGAACAGCAAATGGCAGGGCGGGAGTTTCATATTGGGCACTTCAGCCACGTTCCAAGCGCTCACGATCATTCGGCGAGAGTCGGGATTGGTCCGAATTTGTTCAATCACTTCAGCCAACTGGTCGACGCTTTTCGAGGATCCGGTCGGGGTGGGCCAAGACCGCCACTGACTCCCATACACGGGACCTAGGTTTCCGTCCTCGTCGGCCCATTCATCCCAGATGCTGACTCCGTTCTCTTGGAGGTACCGGATGTTTGAGTCTCCAGAAATAAACCAAAGAAGTTCGTGAGCCACGCTCTTAAAGTGGACTTTCTTGGAGGTTACTAAGGGAAAGCCCCGTTGCAGGTTAAAGCGGAGTTGGGCCCCAAAGAGGCTCACCGTGCCCGTCCCCGTGCGGTCGGATTTAGAGGCTCCCTCTTCAAGGACTCTTTCAAGCAGTTCTAGATACTCTCGCATGGGCTTTCAGGCTCTCCCTTGTATGATTGGGCTTGAATCAAGACAGCCCCAATGGGGCTTTGTTGTCCGCTTCTGAGTCAGCCTTTTCTATTTAGCCCGGGGGAGCGCAAGCGAAATTCTACCACGGCGGAGCGTATGGGGCTTTAGCTCCTAAGCAGATTCACGTCTTGGCGGTTGGCCCAGTGGGCGCTTCTAGGAAGTAGTTGAAGTCCTCTGACTCCTCCCCGTGAAGGATCTCATATGCATGTGCGGCGCTCTTGGCGTTAAAGAGCCGATCCTGCAGTTCAACGCCCATTCCGATGGTTCGGGCGAGGCTGGCGAGGACTTGGAGATGTCGGTCTCGCTCGTCGGGAGAGGTGCCCAGAAGAACCATGCAGTGGACAGGCTGACCATCGGGCGTGTCGAAGTTTAAGCCCTCTTGAGAGAGGGCCATGACGCCGACCATGGGATATCCCTCGGGAAGGATGCCGTGAGGGACAGAGAGCCCGCCCCCTAGGCAGGTGGAGGTCTGGTTTTCGCGATCCAAGATGCTGGCCGTGAGCACGTCTCGGTCGATATCATGGAGGCCATGGCTCCGAATCAGTCGGTCTGTGAGCTTCAGGATGGCGTCCTGCTTGGAATCGGCACTGAAGTGGGTGACGATATTTTCCTCTTGGAGGAAATCGATTAATCGAAGGCGGTCTTTTCCAATTTCGCCGGCTCGGCTGAGCGCGAAGCGCGTGAGCAGAGGGCCGATGATTTCGTTGACCATCACAACGGACAGAACAATTGCGCTGAGCAGCCCAGCGATGTCGCTGAAGGCCGGATCGTTTTGGATGACGATCACGAGTCCCACCGCTACGCCGGCTTGAGGAACCAAAGCGATGCCTAGGTGCTTTCGGACGCGTTCGGTGGCATGGGCGAGACGCATTGCCAGGTCGGCTGCAAAGAATTTCCCCACCGCTCGAGCTACGAAGTAGGCCACGGCGAGAAGGCTCGCTGTACCGAGATGCTCGGTGGTCAGATGGAGACCGGCCAGGGTGAAGAAGATAGCGAGAATCGTCGGCTCGAAATCGGCAAAGACAGAGTCGACAAGGTGGCTGCGAGTTCGAGTGATATTGGTTTGAACCATGCCCAAGACAAGGCAGGCGAGCAGGGGTGAGGTGTCTAATGCGGTGGCTAGCCCTGTTGTGAAAATGAGTGCGAGAACGGCTCCGGTGGTGAGGTTGTCACGATGGATGGCGAAGCGCGCAAAACGATCCATCGCGATGGCAACGCCTCCACCAATGGCCACTGAGACCATCAGTTCGGCGAGGGCGCTTTCGGCGACTCCACTCCCAAGAGGGACAGATCCGTCGGCGGATCCCCAGATCGTGGTGCTTACGTTTCGAGCGATCTCAAAAAGCACGATGCAGGCCATGTTATTGAGAGCGACTGCGGCCACAAGCGTTTTGACAAAGACGCCTTTTGAGCGCGTTTCTTTCACAATGGCCACGATTGTTGCGGGCGCGGTGGCGATCGAAATGGTTGCGAGCAACAAAGCGAGGCGAGCAGAGCTGGAGGGGAGCAGGAAGAGTGCCGCAAAGACAATGACGGGAGTGATGACCGATTCCGTTAAGAGAAGGTAAAAGAGTCTCCTCTCCGCATTGCGAAGTCGCTGCAGGTTCAGGTGGGCGCCCACGGTGACTGCGATGAGTCCCAGCGCGAGGTGTGTGAGGGGCTCCAGGCCGTGAAGGTCCTCCGGAGAGAAGACGGCGAGCCCTGCTTGCCCCATCGCCAGACCGGCGATGATCTGGCCCGTTACGCTGGGAAGCCCGAGCCGGCGAGCTCCGGCCCCGCAGGCGACACCTACGAGGATTACGGCAGAAAGAGTTAAAAGAGGGCCGATCGGGTCGCCGATCGCAAACGGCATGGACATAGCTGAAGGCTAGCTCTGATTTCCAGCGGATTCAGCTCGCCCGGGCCACGAATGGGTTTAAAAACGTGGACGCGCAAAGGAGCTATTCGAATAAGTTGCTCACGACCTCGACGCCGCCCACCCAGGTTCCGATGACGCTCCCCAGGGTGGTCAGGATGAAGACGAGCAGAATTCTGAGCAAATGGTTTCGCCACCAGTTCATCGGTGTGCCCATCTCCTCTCCCACGTTCTGGATTTCCTGAACGGTGGGAGGCATAAACCAGACTTGAACAAAAGCCGCCACGTAGCCGGCTCCGATGACGGGTGTCAGGCTAGTGAAGGGCGCCGCGAAAAAGGAGGCAGCCACCGTGAGTGGGTGGCCCAGCGCCAGGGCTGCGCCAATCCCAGTGGGGACGGCGTTCGCCACAAACCAATATAGGGCGTTGTGTCCAGCCTGGGTAAAGCCTTGACTCCACCCAATCCAGAGGATTGAGCTCAGGATTAGGGCCGGGATGGCCCATCCAATTCCCTTCCATAGGCCCGAGGTGGTTGGAATTTCCTCAATGTCCGAGAGGTCAATTTCTTTATCAGCCGCAATGGCGGCCGACATTCCCTCGATGTGTCCTGCACCCACCACGGCCACAATTTTCTGGCCTTCTGCGGCTCGGATTTTTTGTGCGAGGTAAAGGTCACGTTCGTCGATGAGAGCGTTTTTGAGTTGCGGCATGGTCTCGCCAAGCTCTTTCATGAGTTCCGACAAAACGTCCTGCTGTCGAATGCGAGCGAGTTCCTCTTCGCTGATTTCCGGATTATCAAAGGCGCTGGCGAAGACGCTCGAAATCATTGCGCCTTTGCGCCAAAAAGACAGCGAGCCCCAAGCTCTTCTTAAGGTGATTCGGATATCTCGATCGCATAAGCTCAACGGAATGTTCAACTCCTCGGCCGCGCGAGTGGCTTCAAGCAACTCACTCCCGGGCGTTACTCCGAGCTTCATGCCTAAGCGTTTTTGGTAGCTGGCGAGCATAAGATTCATCATGAGAGCGGCGAGTTGTTTGTTGCGGATAATGGTTCGGAGGTCCTGTGCCTGAAAGCTCTGCTCTTTTGACAGCGCTTCAAAGCGCTGAGGATCGAGTTCGACGCAGACACTATCAGGGCGTTCCCCTTCAATGACCTGTCGAACGAGATCCACCGATTGTTGGGAAATGTGAGCCGTACCCACGAGAACAAACTCTCGTCCCCCGACATGCATGCGCTGGATCTCGGATTCGTAACTTCCGGAGGCCTCTTTTGCAGGGTGGGTTTCGATCTTGTTCTCTGGAGTTTCGCCAGAACCTGTGTTTTCGTCGCTGCTCACGTCGGTCGCCTCAATGAATTAGGGTGTTAAAGATGGTCAAGCGGATTTTTGGGCTTTTTCCCCCGGTCGGCGTAGCGTGGCATAAGTGAGGGGTCTTCGCCCGAATAGAAGCGGGAGCCTCCATGCCAGGAGCGCGGAGGCGATCGCTGCGTAAACCAAGGGTTCGAGACGGTCGACTTTAACCAGCCAGAGGAAGTGGACGACTGCGAGAACAAGGGCGAGATAGACAAGGCGATGGAGTCGGAGCCATGATCGGCCGAGCCTTTTGATCCAGCCTCGCGTCGAAGTGATCGCCAGCGCACACAGAATCATGAATGAAAAGAAGCCCACCGTAATATATGGACGCTCTCGGATCTCTGTGAGGAGATCATCGATTCGCCAGCTTAGGTCGAAGGTTAAAAAGGTGGCGAAGTGCAGTGCCGCATAAAAGAAGCACAGAAGGCCAAGAGTACGTCGGTAGGGAGCGAGCGCGTTCCAGCCAAAAAATTGACGCAGAGGGGTAATGAGGAGTGTGAGGATGAGAAGGCGTAATGCCCACTCCCCCGTCTCATGCGTGATCGCTTCAACCGGTTCGGCCCCGAGTCGGCCAGTGAGTAGGCCGAGAACGAGGCCGAGCAAGGGAATCATCGCGACCAGAACGGTGATCATCTGGCCTGTTTTGGCGCGCGGCATTTTAGAAAGACCGTCTCAGATCCATGCCCGCGTAAAGACCGGCCACCTCGTCCGCATAGCCATTGAAAGGAAGAGTTGGTCGCTTTGTCCAGTCGCCGATTCTTCGTTCTCGGGCCTGGCTCCACCTCGGATGTGAGACCTCTGGATTGACGTTGGCGTAGAAACCGTATTCACGAGAATTTTCGTCGTTCCAACTCGTCATGGGTTGGTCTTCTTGCAGTCTGATTTTAACGATGGATTTAATACTTTTGAAGCCATACTTCCAGGGAACGACGAGGCGAATGGGTGCGCCATTTTGCCCGGGAAGCGTGTTTCCATACATTCCCACCGCTAGGAGGGTCAATGGATTCATGGCTTCGTCGATGCGGAGGCCTTCTCGGTAAGGCCATGAGAGAGCCCTGGTCTTTTGGCCAGGGAGTTGCTTGGGGTCGTAAAGGGTTTCGAAAGCGACGTAGCGGGCCTTTGATGTTGGATTGAATTGTTTGAGTACCTGACCCAGCGGGATTCCAATCCACGGGATCACCATAGACCAAGCCTCGACACAGCGGAGCCGGTAGATGCGCTCCTCTAAAGGGTGGGGGCGGAGCAGTGTTTCAAGAGGGACTTGGCCTGGTTTTTCGACCTCGCCCTCAATGGCCACCGACCAGGGTTTTGTTTTTAAAAAATGCGCATTACGTGCGGGGTCTTCCTTGCTCGTGCCGAGTTCATAAAAATTGTTGTAGTGCGTGGCTTCCCATTCGGGAGTGATCTTACTCTTGGCGATGGAATATTGAGGGGGTGCTGGAATCACATTGGAGAGAGGGCTGACAGGCGAGGGTGAACTCTCGGCCGTCGCTTCCTGTTCGGCCATGCAAGATGACAGCAAGGGAAGGCCCACGGCGGCCATGGATCCAGCGATTGCCGAGCTTTTCAGAAAGTCGCGACGACGGAGGTAGTCCTCCTGACTTGTGACTTCATTTTCTCGAATCGATTGTGTCTTTTTAATCAGCATGTGTTCTTTCGGCTTTCTCTTTTTTAGATCGATCGACGCAGGTTTTTTTAGAGGTATCGCTGCGTTTTGTTCAGATACTTCGTAGCTTTGTCGAGTTCCGTTTTTGACTGAAGAAATCAGTTTTCAGGAACAAGTCGATTGTAAAAGGCCTTTCTGCTCATCGAGGGGGACCTGCATATTAGTGACCTGAGCTAACGTCAAGTACGGTTCGTATGCCTCGGCCCTTTGAGAGGTCGTCCATAGCCTCATTGATCTCGGTGAGCGGTCGACGGGAGGTGATGAGGGCTTCCAGGTCAAGTCGGCCTGTCTGATAGAGGCCGATCATCCGCGGAATCTCTCTCAGAGAGTTACAGCCTCCGAGTATTGTTCCCATCAGTCGTTTGGCCGTCATGACGAATAGGGAAGCGGGAGCCACTGTAATGTTGTGGTCGATTGGAGGTGCGCCTACGCAGACGATGGTTCCGGCATTTCGAGTGGCCGTCATCGCCTGAGTGATGAGGTCTCCATGTCCCGCACATTCAAAGGCATAGTCGACGCCTATGCCGCCTGTTTTGAGTTGGGCTTCACTGATGACGTCCTCACGCGTCGGGTCGATCAGGTCAGTGGCTCCAAGCGCCCCCGCCGCTTCACGGCGTTCGGCTAACGGATCGGACACAAATATTCGCGTGGCCCCGGCCAGTCGTGCACCCTGCACGACTGAGAGGCCGATGCCTCCCAGGCCTAATACGAGGACGGTGGAGCCCTCTGTCACTTCCGCCGTATTCAGGACTGCACCCACGCCCGTTTGAACCGCGCAGCCCACGACACACGCGACTTCAAGAGGGACTTCCTTGTCGATCTTGACGGCACCGTGAGCCTCTGTGAGCACATATTCAGCGAACCCGCCCAGGCCGACGCCTCGGTAAACCACTTCTCCGTTTCGGGATAGACCTGTGGTTCCGTCAAGAAATTGATTGGTCATAATCGACATGCTGTTTACGCAACTGCTCGCTTGGCCCCGAACGCACCAGTAGCAGTTTCCGCAGGGAGGACAGGATGTGAGTACGACATGGTCGCCGGGCTTCAAGTGATGAACCCCAGACCCCACTGCATCCACAACTCCCGAGGCTTCGTGACCGAGTACGATGGGGACAGGAGCGGGGAAAGTGCCTTCGGCGATGGAGAGGTCTGAATGGCAGCACCCGCAATGGCGCACGCCCACGCGCACCTGTCCTGGTCCAGGATCTTGAATGTCGATTTCCATGATCTTCATGGGGGCAGCAGCGGTATCTAAGACAGCGGCGAGCATCTGGTTTCTCCTCGATGAAGCATTTGTGGTCTGGTTTTACTTGACGACGACGGTGGTTCTAGCCCAGGCAATACGTCTCTGATGATACCCCGCCGTATGAATTTCGGTGTCGTCCGCCTCTCTTCGCCCTCGCTTTTTTTCAGGGATGGACGGGAAGGACTGACTACGTCAAGTTCAAGGTGCATTCATACAGAAATGGGCTGTTCTTGTTCCGTTAAAAGGAGAATTCGGTGAAGGCAGCGGTTTTTCAAGAAGTCGGTCATCCGTTAGCGATTCAAGACGTTCCGGATCCTACGCCAGGAGAGATGGAGCTCGTTCTTCGCGTAAAGTGCTGTGGGATTTGCGGCACGGATTTACATGCCTCAAGTACTCAAGGGGGGGTGCCCGACGGTTGTGTGATGGGGCACGAGTTCGCGGGTGAGATTGTTGAGGTAGGCAAAGGGGTGCCGGACCATTTTGAAGTCGGTCAGCACGCGACAAGTGTGCCGGCGATGGGGTGCGGGCGGTGCGGGGATTGTTTGTCTGGTGATGTGATGAACTGTTCAAAAATAAAAATTATTGGTCTTGGTCGAGAGCCAGGTGCTTTTGCTGAATATGTTCGGGTGGGGAGCTATGAGACCTTACGCTTGCCCGATTCACTGCCATGGGATCTTGGCGCATTGGTGGAGCCTCTGGCGGTGGGTTTACATGCAGTCAAAGTGGCCGACCTGAAGCCGGGGCAGAACGCGCTCGTGCTCGGGGGAGGGCCCATTGGTTTAGCGGTCTCGCTTTGGTTGCGATTTTTCGGACTTCGCTCCGTAGTCGTGAGTGAACCCACAGAGGCGCGTCGGTCGCTTGCAATTCAGTTGGGTGCCACCGGGACGGTTTTGGGGGGCGATGACCTCGCTGAAGAGTTTTATGCTCATGCGGGCGGTCCGCCGGATGTGGTTTTCGAATGCGTGGGCCTTCCAGGCTTGCTTGGACAGTGCATCGAGTTGGCTCGGCCGAGATCCAAGATCATTGTGATGGGCCTCTGCATGGCGCCTGAAACAATTGTTCCGGCTGTGGCACTGGCAAAAGAGTTAAATTTGCAGTTCGTGCTGGCCTATCATAAGGAGGACTTTTCGTTCACCATCGACCTCCTGGCCTCAGGCCGTCTGAATCCCGAGGCCATGGTGACCCATCGGGTAGGCCTGGGCGGGCTTCCTGCGGCATTTGAGGCTCTTCGGAATCCAACCACTCAGTGTAAGGTTCTCGTGGAAGTCTAAAGTTGGCCATTTGATGAGGCTCCGGGACGACGTTGGGAGCGATCCGAAGCCTATTTAGGATGATGTACAGATGTCTGATCAAGATCTCAGGGTGACGGAGCGGGTCACTATATCAGCTCACGAGTTGCGTCAGGAGGCGAGTCGGTCCGGTGGTCCGGGTGGGCAACATACGAATAAAACTTCAACCCGTGTGACTCTTCGTTGGAACGCATTGCTGAGTCGCTCCCTCGACGACCCAAGTCGGCAGATTTTAATTACGGCACTTTCGGCCAAACTAACTCGTTCGGGTGATGTGGTTGTTCACGTTGACGATTATCGAAGCCGTAAACGGAACTTGGACCTTGCGAGAGAGCGTCTCGCCAAGATCATCGCAGACGGGCTGAAAGTGGCTCGGTCTAGGCGGCCCACTCGTCCCAGTCGTGCTGCGCGTGAACGGCGTATGAATGCCAAGCGTCAGCGTTCGAGTCGAAAACGTGAACGAAACTTAAAGGGCAATTCATTCGATTAAGAGGCCCTCGTATATCCTTAAAGGGTTAACTTAAAAAAGCGTAGAGAGTGGAGATCGGGTGAGTAACCCCAAGAGGGTCCTTTGATTTCGCGGCAAAGATTCGGTTGTTGGCTTCACTGCGGATTATGTTTTTTTGAATACAGTGGATTTCATCCTAAGAGGTGAGTGCGTCGTAACTTTAAATGTGTTACTTCAACCAAGGTTTCGAAAAATAACAGTGTCTGCGAAATTCGAAATCTAAACGACATTGATTTTTATCCGTTTGCCGCAGTGAGCATTCGGATGGATTGGTGCCGAGGTACGAGTGTTCAATTTTTATGATTGCTCGATGATCGAAGGAGAATAGTTTCAAGTGGCGGCAAGAAAGGTGATTCGAAAAAAGACAGCAGCGAAAAAAACAGCAGCAAAGAAGGCAGCCCCTAAGAAAAAGGCGGCAAAGAAAAAGGCGGCAAAGAAAAAAGCTGTGAAGAAATCGGCCAAGAAATCGGCCAAGAGAGCGGCCAGTTGGGGCGGCAAACGCTCTGGAGCGGGTCGTCCCAAGGGGTCAGGGTCGGGTCCTTCGCCTGATTCACGGCGAAATCGAGTGGCCATCATGCTGGCTGACGTGGAACTGACTCAGTTGGAGCGATTGGCCAAGAAGCAAAAGGTGCCTGTATCGACATTTGCGTATCAGTTGGTCGCGAAGGCTCTTTAATCCCGGAGGGTTCTCTTGGATTCGATGCTCGAGGGAACGGGGCTTTCGGCACCTACTTCGATCATTTAAGTTGAGCCGCTTTGGGGCAGTAGGCAAGGAATCGCGAAAGCGATACTCACTGAGCATGCCCCGAAGTGGTTGGGCTTCAAGAGCTCGATGTTCATTTTATCAGATTGACCCAAGGTGAGTCTTGGACATCTTTTAGGACTCAACCTCACTCGGGCGTCATCCAGGGCTCAGGCCCGCTGGGCAAATGCGCTCAAGTGATCCGGTCCCGAAAGCCGCGATGGATCTGGGTTTTTGGATTCGCCTCGGTTAGAGCGTAATGAGAACCGTGATCTTGGATTGCACTTCTTGGGTGCCGTCCGCAATCAACACGGCGATTCGGCGCTCATCCTTTGTGGCATCAATCGCGTATTGCCCACCTTGATCGAAGCTGGACACGATTTCCCAACCTTGGGCTTTCAGTTCGCTTTTCATGTAGAGCTGGATTTTTTCGGCGGAGGCGGGGCTGTCTGAGGTTCGATGAATGCGTCCGGTTTTATCCAGCCAAGTGGCTGTGATCGTGGCTTGAGGATAGTTGGGCGCGTCTTTGGGATAAGTGGCTCGACCAGCCACAGTTTTGCCAACAGGCACCTTTTGACCTCCGGCATCAATTTTCTGGATGGCCGGTGGGCTCGCTGCGGTCCGCTCGGGGGCTGGTTTAGGGATGGGGATCGATTCGCTGGATGCAGGCTTTGATTCTGCTGGTTCACTCTCCGCCACCGTGCAGGAAAGAGTCAGGAGCACAAAAACGCATGTTTGAGAAAGGGCGCGTGTACTTCGGGGTGGCCGCCAATACATCAGAGAGTCTCCAAGATTATTGAACGCGAGTCTAAGCCGAGGCAGTGCCCCGGTCAAAGGTTGCCTTAAGGACTGAATAGGACGAGATCTTTGCGTTTGACCGAACGGAGCTGATGACGCGCGAGGCGGGCTTGGTTTCCAATGCGGTCTGACGTCATCAGATTATTTTATGACGGAGTGAGAAGCATC
This sequence comes from Deltaproteobacteria bacterium, assembly GCA_002691205.1. GTDB lineage: Bacteria > Myxococcota_A > UBA9160 > UBA9160 > UBA4427 > MED660. The sequence goes on along the minus strand of NZHD01000009.1, from coordinate 24,709 downwards.
GGCCCCTGCCTGTTTCGGCCGGTCTGCTTTTAAGGAGTTTTCGAGTTCCTTGAGGATCTCAAGGCTTTGTCCTTCGGAAAGCGACTCTCCTGTGGTCTCGGATGGACTGGGCTGAGCAGGAGCGAGGAGGTCGGATAGGCCTAGCGGGGTTGGATTCACCATGGGAGGGTGGTTTGACTCAGGAGCGCTTTCGAATCCATGAGCAGCCAGGAGGTCTTGGGTGCGTTCAGAGTCTGTCCGGGCTCCGGTTCGGTCGTCCGCCCAGGGGTCGGGGCCAAGGTGTCGTCCTGAGGTGGGAGTCGCGCTCGGCTCCGCGTTGAGATCCTTTCGAGCCAGAGGGGCTTCGGGACTGGGAGTGCTCTCAAAAGCGGCTTGGGGTTGGCGAGGCTGGGTTCCGCTTAGGCTTTCTCGCACATTTTTGATATCGGTCTGAATGAAATCATGTTGGTTTTTAATTGCGTCGATATCTGCTTGAATGGACGAGAGCAGTTCGTCCTCATGGTGATCGAGGAAATCTTGCATTGAGATCAGTGTCGTTGTCGCGAGTTCCAGTGCCTTTCGCGTTTCGTAGAGCTTTTGAGTGAGGTCTGTCACTTTTGTCTCCCCGGATTCAGCCTTCAGGTGCGATTGAAGTTCTGAATGGGGGGATGGACTCTCCAGCGGGAGGGTCAAATCTTTTGAGTCGTCTCTTGCGTTTAGACGATATGAGCTTGAAGTGTCTCGAATCTGAAGGCTTTCAAAGGTCCCTGAGACGTATCGATCGATGAATTCGCTGTAGTGATCAAAAAGGCCGTAGACGATTTGAGTCATCAAGCCGGCTGCGATTGCGAAGCTGAGGCCCCATAGAGGCACTCTGAGTACTAGAGTGGCGAGAGCGGTGGCGGAGCTGAGGTCGTTGAACGGCGCTTGCAGTTGAGGCGCAATGCTGAGGACAAGCACGGCCCCGAGGATCCCCAGAGCGACCATGACGCTTGGGAGCGAGTCTAGAACGGTTTTTCGAAAACCGGGCTGGAGGAGAGGGCGTTGCTGGATCAGAGCTGAGAATCTGACCGGGGAGTATCCCTTGAGTTCCGAAGCTTCTGGCTCTCTCAGCCAAAGTCTATGGAACTCATGCCATTGAAACTTGATGACTGAATTTTCAAGGACCCGCGCGAATTCGCTTTTTTTCAGGTCAGGCGACCCTGCATGCCGTACGGATATTTTTCGAAGCCGACGTGTGAGTCGAGCCATTGAGATTCCGCGAGAAACCAGCGGGATATACACCAGAGCGAGGCAAAAGATCATGAGCAAACTCAGGCTAAAGAGAACCCATCGCGTGGAGGGCTCATCGGTCCATCGCCATGCGTCAAGAAGAGACTGGAGACCTTCGAAATTGATCGTCACAGAGTACTCTCTGGCCCCGGGAGGTCGAGGCGAATCAAAATCTTACCATTGTGCCCTTGGTTTTCGCGCCTTCTTTCGACGCTTCTTGAAAATTATAGCCCCACGCCCCCCCGAGCCCTCCTTTCACTGAAGGGTTAAACACACAGGGGTAGTTTGGACCTATTCTATTCAGAAGCATTAAAAAGCGGGCGCAGACGCGCTGTCGCTTACTAGGAGATCAAATATGCCCCGACTTCGGCAAGTCGCTCGCCCTGACGCACCCTCGGACATTGTGAAGCTTTACGATTTGCTTTTTGGAGAACGCGACCCCGTGGCAGAGCCAGGGACGGAAACGGGAACCCCTGGAAATTGGTGGACGGTGTTCGCCATCGTGCCCGATGTTTTTCGGCATGCCGTGGCGGGCTTTCAGCTTTATCGGAGCCGTCATCGAAAGATCGATCCTCAGCTCAGAGAGTTGGGTCAGACTCGAGCGGGATACTTGCGCGGAAGTCAATTCGTCTTTTCGCAGCATTGCAAAGCCTCTCGTTCAGTCGGACTTTCCGAAGAGAAGGTGGCCTCGATTCCCAGTTGGTCGGTGGCCGATTGTTTTACGGCTTCAGAACGGGCCGTTCTGGCCTACACGGATGATCTTGTTCTTTCGGGAGGGAGAGTGTCGGATGCAAATTTTGAGGCATTGCGCGCCTTTCTTTCGGACGAAGAAATCCTGGAATTCACCTACATCACGTGTACGTATGAAATGCACGCCACGATGTGTCGAGCCCTTCGACTCGAATATGACGATGTCGACGAGAGGATTGTTGAGATTCCGTCCCCCTCCGATCAGGAGGCGCTGGACGTGATGCGAAGTGTCGATGATTAAAGGGGTTGAACTTTATTCGTCTGTCAGGCGAACTTCTAAGTTCCGATCGCCCCACACGTTGTCCACGCGGCCGACAGGGGGCCAATATTTGTGTTCTCGAAGCCAGGGGGCCGGCCATGCGGCTTCTTGCCGCGAGTAGGCGTGGGGCCAGTCATCGTCGCTGACGTGGGCGGCGGTGTGTGGTGCATTTTTAAGGGGGTTATCTGTTTCGTCCAACTGCCCATTCTCGATTTTACGAATTTCTTCGCGAATCAGGATGAGAGCATCGCAGAGGCGATCGAGTTCGCCTCGGGATTCGCTCTCCGTGGGTTCGATCATCAGGGTGCCCGCGACGGGGAAGCTCATGGTGGGAGCATGGAACCCATAGTCCATCAGTCGCTTGGCGATGTCTTCAACCCCGATCCCGCAACTGCGTTCAAAAGCTCGGCAGTCCACGATGAATTCGTGGGCCACCTGTCCTCCGGGTCCGGTGTAGAGAATTTCGTAGTGTTCCCTCAGGCGATGGGCCATGTAGTTCGCGTTTAGAATGGCCGTTTGACTGGCCTGTCGGAGGCCTTCTGCCCCCATCAGGGCAATGTAACTCCAACTGATCGGAAGGATGCCTGCACTTCCATAAGGCGCGGCGGAGACGGCCCCCTCGCTGAGGGTAGGGTCGCCTGGGAGATGCGGACGTAAGTGTTCGTTTGCACAGATGGGCCCCATGCCCGGGCCCCCTCCGCCATGAGGGATGGCAAATGTTTTGTGAAGGTTGATGTGGCACACATCTGCACCCACCGAACCGGGTGAGGTGAGTCCCACTTGTGCATTTAGGTTGGCTCCATCCATGTAGACCTGCCCGCCGAACTCATGCACGATCTGACAGATCTTTCGAATCTCGGTCTCAAAGACACCATGAGTGGACGGGTAGGTGATCATGAAGGCGCCAAGGCGTTCTTGGTTTTTCTCGCACTGACTCCTCAAGTCCTCGACGTCCACGTTTCCTTGGTCGTCGCAGGCGATGGACAAACACTCAAAGCCTGCAATGACGGCGCTCGCGGCGTTGGTTCCATGCGCAGAGGTGGGAATTAGGCAAAGCTTTCGATCCAGGTCACCTCTGGCCTCGTGATAGCCTCGGATGGCCAGCAGTCCGGCGAATTCACCCTGGCTCCCCGCATTTGGCTGGAGGGAGACGGCCGGCAGGTCGGTGATCTCACCGAGCCAGGTCTCGAGTTGGTGAAAGAGAGCCTGATAGCCCGGTGATTGATCGGAGGGAGCATAAGGGTGAACGCCACCGAATTCAGGCCAAGTGACTGGCACCATGGCCGTGGTCGGATTGAGTTTCATCGTGCAAGAGCCAAGGGGGATCATCGCCGTATTGAGTGCCAAATCTTTGGCCTCAAGCCGGTGGAGGTAGCGCAGCATCTCGGTCTCAGAATGATGCCGATGAAAGGTGGGGTGTTCAAGGAAGGGCGTTTTGCGGTTGAGTTCATCCGGAAGGGCAGAGGCTTCCTCAGTTTCGGCGACCAACTCATTCCAAGAAAAGTTCACTTCGCCTTGGGGCGCGAAGCAGGCCAAAATTTCCATGACTTCATCTTCGGTGCTTTTTTCATCCAAGGCGATCCCGATGCCGTCGGCCAGTCTTGGCTCTCCCGAATCGTCGGTGTAGGAATCAGTTCTTAAGTTGATCCCGCGCTCCCAGCCCGAGGCAAGGGCGGCTGTAGTCTCTTCTTTTGTAAGTGAAACGTGAAGTGTGTCAAAAAAGGCACACTCGCCGAGGTCGTGGTGAAGTCTTCGTAGACCGGCAGCGAGGCAGAGCGTAAGCCGATGAATACGTTGGGCGATGGTTTGAAGGCCGCTGGGTCCGTGGTAAACGGCGTACATTCCGGCCATGATGGCCAACAGGACTTGAGCGGTGCAGATGTTGCTCGTGGCCTTCTCTCGCCGGATGTGTTGTTCGCGTGTTTGAACGGCGAGTCGATAGGCGAGGTTTCCGTGCTGATCGCGAGAAACCCCCGCAATTCGACCCGGGAGCTTTCGTGCATGCTTCTTGCCCGTGGCGATATAGGCGGCGTGGGGGCCGCCAAATCCCAGTGGAACCCCGAAGCGCTGGGTGGATCCAACGGCAATATCAGCCCCCAGTTCACCCGGGCTTTCGATGAGGGTGAGGGCCAACAGGTCAGCGGCCATGACCACGGGAATTCCATTTTCGTGGGCTCGCTCGATGAGGGGCCGGGGGTCATAGATCTGGCCGTGAGTGGCTGGATACTGGATCAAAAGGCCACAAAGACCTTCTGAGAAGCTCTCAAGGTCTGCGAGGGCGCCGATCTCAAGTTGGAGGCCCAGCGCTTCGACCCGCGTTCGCAGGACGCCGAGAGTCTGGGGGTGGCAATCTGAGGAGGCGAAAAAGGTTTTCGCCGATCCGGAGTAGATCGATCGACACATGCTCATGGCTTCAGCGCAAGCCGTGGCTTCGTCTAATAAAGATGCATTGGCTAAGGGGAGGCCGGTCAAGTCGGTAATCAGAGTCTGAAAGACAAGCAGAGCCTCAAGTCGGCCTTGTGAAATCTCGGATTGGTAGGGGGTGTATTGGGTGTACCACCCCGGGTTTTCCAGGATGTTCCGTTGAATGACCCCGGGCACGATGGTGTCGGAATAGCCCATGCCGATCAATGAGCGGTGAACTTGGTTTTCATCGGCCATTTCACGCAGTTGGGACAGGAGTTCGGCTTCGCCCAAGGCCCGTTCGGGCAAGCCCTCGAGCATGAGACCTTTTTCTTTAAGAATATCTGCCGGCAAGACGGCTTGAATTAAGTTCTCGATGGAGTCGAAGCCAAGACTCGACAGCATTTCCTCGACATCCGCTTGGCGTGGGCCAATGTGCCTTCGAGGAAAAGTATCGCTGGGGTCTAGGCGGTTCTGCATCCGTGGGCTCCTGTAGAGGGCTTGATTCGTAGCCCAACTACTTCTTAGCATGGAAATGGAATGAGGACGTGTGGGGCTTCCGATTCGAAGCGGAGTTCTATTTTTCTATGACGTTTTTAGACAAAGGGTCCGCCAAGAGGGTGTGAAGTTTTGAGAGATTCTGTTGATCTCCCAGCACCAGCATCCGGTCTCGGGCGGCTAGGCTGAACTGGGCTCCGGGGTTCGGGTGAGTCACCCCCTCGCGTTCGACGACGAGTACGCCGCAGCCCGTGCGGGCCCGGATTTGGAGGCTCGCCAGACTTTGGCCTTCAGGAAAGGGCTCAGGGCATTCGATCCATTCTGTTCCAACCTCGTCGAGGAGTTCAACCAGCCAAGGGTCCATCGGCAAAGCCGCGGGGCTACGAATCGCCTCGTAGCCTTCGTCCCGAAGCGCTTGGGTAAAGCGAGAAATGGCCCCTCTCGGCGTCTCAAAGATTTCTAGCACCCGGGCCACTAACTCAATACTGCCTTCGAACTCTTCGGCCACCACTTGGGCGGCGCCTCTCGATTCAAGCTGATCCACTTCAGCCACATAGCGGGTCCGGGCCAAAATCATCGCATGAGGGGATTCAAGTTGAACCCGGGTGACAATGCTTCGCGTAGCCAACGGGTCTGAGATGACTATAACGACCAGTTTGGCTTGTGCGATGGAGAGTCTCCGGAGGACCGTGGGCCGTGTGGCATCTCCGAAAATGATGTTTTCGTTGTGCTTTTGCGCGTCTCGAACCGCATTCGGATTGCTTTCCAGTACCACGTAGGGAACATCGATGGAACGGAGGAGTCGACTGAGCGTTTGCCCGGCTGGGCCATACCCAATCACCACCACGCGGTCCTCGGGAATAGACGGCGAGGCTTCTCCAAGGGGGGCGACTGAATCATGCCCGCTCCAATGGCTCACCCATTCTGTGATCTGGGGGGCGGCTCGCATCAGGAAAGGGCTGGCCAGAAGGCTAAGAATCGAACCCGCCAGCACAATCTGATAAAGAGAAGGACTCAGGAGGTCTGCTTGAACCGCGGCTTCGGCGAGAACGAAAGAGAACTCACCGGTCTGAGCCAGTGCGAATCCAGCCAGCAGTCCGACCCGTAGGCCCTGACCGAGAAAAAATACACTCGCGAAAGCGATGATGCCTGTTTTAAGGACAAGAGCAGCGATCAGGTAAAGCCCAACCTGGGGAGCATGTTCGATGAGGGTTGTGGGCATGAAGAGCATTCCGATGGCAGTGAAGAAAATGCCCAGCACCACGCCTCGCAAAGGTACAACCTCGCTGAAAAGTTGGTGCGCATAGGGAGAGGCGCTGGCCGCAACTCCAGCGAGGAAAGCGCCCACAGCTAACGTCAGTCCCACTTCTTCGGCGAAAAAAGCTGAACCCAGGACGATGAGCAGGGCGAGAAGACTGAAGAGGTCAGGTGAACGGGCCTCGGCGACGCGGTTAAGGATCCGGGGGACGGCAAAGCGCACAACAAAGAGCACGCCCCCCAGAGCCACTAGGGTGCGCAGAATGGAGAATGAGAGTTCGGTGGGCGAAATCTGGCTGTGGTCAGCCAAAAAGGGAATCGCGAGGAGAAAAGGCACGAGAGAGAGATCCTGGAAAACAAGAATCGCGAGAGCGAGCCGTCCTTGAGGAGAGTCGGTCTGACCTTCGTCGGAGAGCATGCGCATAGCCAGAGCGGTACTGGACATACAGATGATGCCCGCGAGAACGAGGGCGGGTGCAGCGGGGAGATCCAGCAGCATGGAGCCGCCCGCGACAAGGGCGCCGGTCATGAAAACTTGCCCCCCGCCGGCCACCAGGGCGGTTCGGCCGAGTTCGCGAATTCTCTCCATGGGGAGTTCAAGCCCGATTTCAAAAAGCAGGAAGACAACGCCGATTTCGGCGAGAACCCGCACGCGCTCGGGGTCGGAGACAAGTCCAAGGGCTCCGGGTCCAGCGAGTGCCCCGGCGATGAGAAAGCCAGCGATGGCCGGGAGCCTGAGTCGCTCGAACAAGGCGAGCCCGGCGGCCGTCAGGGCCAGCAGAAGTATTAACTCGAAGAGCAAAGCGGTATCGGTCAAAGGCGCCCCTTGACCCTTGAGTGTAGGCATCCCCAGGTTGGCTGACCCCCATCGTCTCCACAAAGGCTTTTATTTTTTGATTCGAGGCGCGTTGAGATTTGAGATTTGGAGGCTTTGGATATCTGAAGCCTCCTGAAACCATCGCATTCGATTCGGCCCCGGCCCCCTTGGGGGCTGCTTCTTCGCCTCTCGTGTCGGCGTTTGTTGATAGGGGGTTTAATGTGGCAGGCTCAGGAATCCCGCTAACCTTGCCACTCAGCCGGCGAAAGTCCGGTGATGCTAGAGGGCAGGGAGGCCAAGGGTCTTTTATTGCCTAGAATAAACGCGGAGAGAGCAATCGGTTAATTTTCTTTGAGTCTTTAAAGCACGTTTACACCACACGAAACGGAGTGGAGTATACGTTTAGGGGCGCGGGCAGAAGTGAGTCTGCGAACTTTAGGGGAAGGGCCCTGGCAACTGGCTGGGGCTTTGTTTTTGTCGATGGGTGATTCAGCATGGAAACGTCTTAGGACCGTTTCGGCTGGACATCGATTTTTGAATTTTGCGCCTCATGATGGGGCGAGGTTCTGTTTCTCTGACCCAATCGGGTCGAAAATGTATTTCAGGAGGTTGAAAATTGAGTTTGCATCCCTTGATCGAACTTTCAGTTGACCGAGAGGTTAAGCAAGCGAAGGGCTTTAAGGCGGTCGCCGCGCAGCAGACGGGCGAGACGCTTGAGGCGCTTTATCAAAAAGAGCTGGAGTCGGCTCCGAAGCGATCTGAGCAAGGCAAGAAGTATCTCGATGTACGCACGGGCCGCATTCCCAAGGCTCCTCAGTCGGGCAAGGACGATCGACATGCGGCTATGGCGCTGGGCGCCTGGGCCAACCTCGCCGCAGAGACAGTGTCTTTGCCTTCGGGCGAGACCCTTCAGATTATCGACAGCCTGGTGCCGCTCCGAACTGCGGCACCCGATCGTGCAAAGGGAGACGCGGACCCCAATAAGGGAGTCGAAGACCTCGATCTTTTGGGCGTGCTGTCGGACGACCGACTGGCAGTGGTTCGTGTAAAATACCTGGATGCCGAAGCCACCCGTGGAGGCGCAGGAGACACGCCGTTGCGCGCCTTGCTTTCGGGACTCGCTCAGGTGGCCATGGTTGATGCAGACCGAGCCGCTTTGAGAGCCGAGATTGAGGCAAAGACCGGGCGAGTCATCAACGATGAAGCGCCCGCCTTGTGCATTGTTGCGAGTCCCCGTTACTGGGAGATTTGTCGAAAGCGTGAGGCCCAGAAGGGTGCGGGTTGGATTCGTGAACTGGAGCGATTGGGCCGGGAGATGGCTGTTCAGATCGGCGTTGAAGTTTTTTATCTCGGGCTGGAGCTTTCGGGATCGCCGGCGTGGACCTATGAAGAGGAAGGGCCTCAGATCACCGAGTCTCCGAAGCTTCTTCCGGCTTGGCCGGCCGGCGCCGGCAAGTTGAAGCCGAAGCCCAAGAGTCGAGCCAAGAAGGCCTCGGCCGAGGATGTGATCCTTGAAGCCGACCCGACTCGAGCCCCTAAGAGCTATTCCATCTCTGAAATTTTTGAACCGGGCGATACTTTGGTTCACCCGAAGTTTGGGAGTGGAGTCGTTCAGGCTCGACTTGGGCCTGGAAAGATCTCAGTTCTGTTTGGAGAAGAGAGCAAGCTTCTGATTCACGAGCGTGTGTCTTCCTGAACGACGTGATCAGCGTCATAGTGTGAAATTTAGAAAAAGGATTAGGTAGGAACCTCATGGCAGATGAAAAAGACTTCTATCGCTTTCAAGGGACGGATGGGTACATCGTCTCGCGCCCTCTCGTTGAAGCGGTCAACTGTGCGTTGGCGCTTGAACGCCCTTTGTTGATTAAGGGTGAACCCGGCACAGGCAAGACGCTTCTGGCTCGGCATGTCGCCGAAGGGTTGGGGATGCCCATGGAATCTTGGCATATTAAATCCACCAGCAAGGCTATGGAGGGCTTGTATGTCTATGACACTTTGCAGAGGCTGAATGATGCTCGGTTTGGCGAAGGCGATGTGGGCGATATCCGGAGCTACATCAAGTACGGGCCCTTGGGTCGAGTCTTCTCCGCTTCGAATCGTCACGTTTTGCTGATTGATGAGATCGATAAAGCCGATCTCGAGTTTCCCAATGACATTCTTCGTGAAATCGATGAAATGCGTTTTACCGTCATGGAGACCAGTGAAGAAGTGGCCGCCAAGGAACGTCCTTTTGTCATCATTACCTCAAATAATGAAAAGGAATTGCCCGACGCTTTTCTCCGTCGCTGCGTTTTCCACTTCATTGATTTTCCTGAGCCCGAATTGATGCGGCAGATCATTGATGTTCATCACCCGAATTTAGATACGAAGCTTCTTGATCAAGTGTTGATCAAGTTTTACTGGCTTAGGGGGCAGTCTGAGCTTCGAAAGAAACCGTCGACCTCAGAATTGATTGACTGGATTTCGGCCTTGCTTCGCTCGGGCGTGAGCCAAGAACAGATGCAGAATCACATTCCCTTTCTCGGCTCACTCTTGAAAAACGAGCAGGATACGACAGCGCTTCACGATTTCGAGCAAGGCGAAGGTCAGATGCCTGACTCCTGGAGCGATTTAGGCCCGAAGTACAACCAATGACTTTTGGTGTTTTAGGCGTGATTCAGAAGAGGCTCGAATGTTTTTAGATCTGTTCTACGGACTGCGGGATGAAGGGGTGCCCGTCGCCATTCAGGAATGGCGGATGCTCGTAACGGTTCTCGAGAAGGGCCTTCACGACAGCAGCTTGTTTTCTTTTTACAATTTGGCGAAGGCCACTTTGATTAAAAGCGAGACGTATTACGATGCCTTTGATCGTGTCTTCGCCAAGGTTTTTCACGGTGTAGAGGGCGAGCTTTCGGCCAGTGATGAGCTGATGGATTGGCTCAGCAATCCAAAGAATTTCGAAGGGCTGACGGAAGAGCAGCGTAAGATGATCGAAGAGCTGGATGCAGACGAGCTCATGCGAAAATATCTTGAGACCCTCGATGAGCAAGACGAGCGCCACGATGGGGGGGGACGCTGGGTAGGAACGGGAGGGCATTCACCGTTTGGTCATGGCGGGCAGCACCCCACCGGAATTCGAGTAGGCGGGGAGTCTAAAAATCGATCCGCGATGAAGGTCGCCGAGGACCGAAGATTTAAGGATTACCGCACGGACAGTACGTTGGATATTCGGAACGTTCGGGTTGCGTTGAAGCGGCTCCGAAGCCTCACGCGTGAGGGGCAGGCGGACGATCTCGATCTCGACGAAACCGTGGATGAGACTTGTCGTAACGCAGGCGAGATTGAGTTGGTCTATCGAGCTGAGCGCCGCAACAACGTTCGGCTTCTTTTGTTGATGGATGTAGGGGGCACGATGGATCCCTACTATGAGCCGGTGAGTCGCCTGTTAACGGCGCTTCATGAAGAGAGAGGCCTCCGGGATTTCAAGGCTTATTACTTTCACAACTGCCCATACGAACGTCTGGGGACGACGGCCGACCTTTATCTCAAGGATGCGATTCCAACGGGAGATGTTTTGCGTCGGCTCGATGATCGCTGGAAGGTGATGATTGTAGGCGACGCGGCTATGCATCCGGCTGAGTTGATGAATCCGCGGGGAAATATTAATCCTCGCTTTGAGTCGGACACTCGAGGGATCGATTGGCTAATGCGAATCCGAGATCATTTTAAGCGCGCTGTCTGGCTGAATCCCGACCCCCCTTCGGATTGGGAATACACGCGCACCACTAAGGTCATCAAAGATATCTTTCCCATGTACGGGCTGAGCCTAGATGGGATTCAAGATGCCGTCACGGCTTTAATCGGAGCTAAGGCGTCCACGTCTCCTGGAGTCACTCGTCACTGATGGAGTGATTGCCTCTTGGCCACGCTGGTCTAGGCGAAGACGACGATGGCGCTGCCCGGGGTCGTATTCTTGCCCTCGGCATTCGTCGCGTGGAGTTCAACTTCGGCCAGCTTCTCGCCGCCTTCTTCCCACTTTCGCTTGACCGTGCCGCCGAGGGTGATTTCGTTGCCCGGAAGGTCCATCCCTCGGTACTGGCAAGAAAGCAATCGAATGCGTCCACCGTGGTCGAGCCAATTTGAGACCAGTTCGCCCAGAGACGCGTACTTAAAGCGCCCATGGATAATGATCGAACCGATCATTTTGCTTTGAGGAAAGTTGAAATCGTGGTGAAGAGGGTTGAAGTCACCTCCTCCAGCCGAATATTTGACGAGTTCGGTGACGCCCGGCGCCTTCTTTAGTTCAGGGAGAGCGTCGCCTTCGTTAAAAGAGTTCCAATCAAGAGGCATGTGTCATGTTCCTTTGTGGCCGTTTCCGGGTGAGCGCCTTTGGTTTATTGCCCGTTTGGGCCTATCCGTTTTTCGCTTGTCAGCGAGGGCCGACTAGTAGAAGAGGGCTTGAGCGCGTTGTTTTGCCACTACCTTGCCGTCTTGATTTGTGCAGGTCATCTCACTGGTCACAATGAGCATTTGGCCGGTAGACCGCCCTTCGCGGACAGTGAGGTCCGCGGTCTTGCTGGTGACGGTCAGCGTGTCGCCCGCGCAGATGTCTTCAAAGTATTCGGTCTCGGTTCCGCCGTCGAGGAGATTGGGAAGATCCATTTTAAGGCTGGGTCCCGATCCCAAAGGGCCACTAAAGGTATCGCTGCTTTTTCCGGGGATAAATACGGCGGTCCCGAGGTAGGTAGGCGGGCAGGGCAAGGAGCGGTATCCCGCTGCTTGGGCGGCCTCCACGTCGAAATAGACCGGGTCGGTGTAGCCTACGCCGCGGGCAAAGGCGCGCACGCTGGTGGTCGTGACTTCGTAAATCCAAGGGGCGGACTCCACGCCGATGACGGCGCGCATTTCGTCCGTGATGTCGATTTTTTCAGCCATAGTTTATTCCTTTTCAGACAGTGTATCGCGATTTTACGGAATGTCGTCTCATATCTCTTCTTCAGGTTCGGCTTGGGTATGAGTGACGTGAGCTTCGATGAGGAGAGAGGTCTCTCCGAGAAGGCTTTCGCCTTCCTTTGATGAAAGCTCTTGAATTTTTCGACCTTGGGGAAGGACTCGGCTCTCGTAAGAACCTACGGCTTCATTGAATTTCTTGACTGCGGTTTGAAGCCCTTTGCCGACTCCCGACAAATGCCCATGAAATTTCAGCAGGCGCTTGTGAAGCTCTTGGGCTTGATCCCAGACTTCTCTTGCGTTGTGGGCCATCTTTTCCTGTCGCCAGTAAATGGCGACAGTGCGGAGTAGGGCGATCAAGGTCACGGGCGTTGTAATCAAGACCCGGCGTTCAATGGCTTCTTCCTGGAGGTCGGGTCGTACCGCAAAGGCGGCTGCGGCCACACTTTCGATGGGAATAAACATGATCGTAAAATCAATTTCGCCGTCGATTTCATCAGCATAGTTCCGCTTTGCCAATTCAAGCATGGTGGAGCGGACGGTGTCACCATGTTTCTTGATATGGCCCTTGCGGACCTCGGGGTCGGTGGCCTCCATGCCACGATCGTAGTCGGCGTACGGCACCTTGGCGTCAATGGGAATGCCCGCTTCTCCCGGAAGTTTCACGACAAGATCGGGGCGTCGCCCCGTGTCGTCCGTGGTCTGTTCTATGAAGTCACAGTGAGCGGTCATGACCGCCGCTTCGACAATGTTTCGCAGGGCCATCTCGCCCCATTTGCCCCGACTTTGGCTTGATCCACGAAGTGCCGTAGAGAGACCTGTGGCCGATTCGCCCAGTTTTTCCGTCTGCTGACCGAGTTGAGACATCTGCTGTCGCAACGCGCTGAAGTCTTTGATTCGCTGGCTGTCATATTCGTCTTGAAGCTTTTTGAACTTCTCAAGACTTTCGTTGACGCCTTTGAATTCTTTCTCAATGGCTTCGTGTCTTTTTTCAAGCTCTCCTGTTTGCTTTTGCTCACTTTTGCCGAAGCGCTCCTCGGCTTGTTTTAAAAATTCATCTCGATTGGCTTTGAGTTGGTCAGCCGCCAGAGAACCAAATGACTCTTTGAGTGATTCGCGATCCGCGGTGATCTGTTCAATTCGAGCCTCCAATGATTTTTGGGTGGCCTCCCGACCGGCGATTTCCTCGCCCTTGAGCTGATTCTCTCTTTTTACACTCTCCAACTCGTTGCTCACCTTGCGGTGAGCTGACTTCAAAAGCACCCAAGCCACGAGTGCTCCCAGAAGCAGAGCGATGACGGCGACGAGTGCCTGCTCCATTTGATCCCCCTCTTTGGCCTTCTGGCCCATTCAATTCGAACCGATGTTACGTGGTTCCTTACGTCCATGATAGGCGTTCGAGGGCTATCCGGGAGTGGTTTCAGTCGAGCCAGCGAAACGAGTCTGCTCCACGGGGGTGGAGAGTTGGTGGTCGACTTCCAAATGGGTGTTGCGTTTGCGTATTCCTAAGGCGAACTCAAGAAAGCATCTTGTGGGCAGAGCGAGTCAATTGGGCCACGGACAGGCCGCTGGGGCATTGCCCCAAACAGCTTTGATGACTGCAGGACGAGCAAGCCGAAGCGCCTGATTCGAGCCGAGCATAGTCTTTTCGGGCGTAATCAAGGTTTCCATAATGAGTGGCGTACATTCGCGTACGCAGGACCTCATTGATGGCTACGCCGTTGGGGCATGAGTCATGGCAGATTTCACATCCGTGATTGCAGTAGTCGCTTTGTTCGCTGGCCAGATATTGATGCAGAAGCGGCAAGGCCGCTCCCCTCGGTGTTCGAGAACCCGAAGCTTCAAGGTACTCATCGACTTGTTCCGGGCTTTTCATGGAGACGATAAGCCCATCCACGTTGGGATTTGAGAGAACCCAGCTGAATGCGGCTTGAGGAAAGGTCAGTCCAGGTTTTTCAAAGGCCGCAATGTCGTGTCGTCGCGCGCCGCGTAGGGTTTTCATGGCGATAACGCCGATGCCTTTCTCGTGGGCTTTGGCCAGTTGCTGAAGGAGGTTCGGTTGGACTGAAATTAAATCGAAGTCCTTCATGAGGCTTTTGAGAAACCCTGGGTCCTGCCCGTAGTTATACGAGACGAGGACGACGTCAACGGCATCGTGAGTGATGACATACTCAAGGCACTCCCCCAGCCGACCCGAGTGCCCCGACATTCCGGTGAAGCGAAGTTTCCCCTGGGCCTTGGCTTTGCTGACGAATTCGTACCACTCGTCGTTCTTGAGTCGGTCGACGCTGTTTACGGCATGGTTGAAGTAGACATCGACATAATCGGTGCGGAGTCGAGACAGGGAGCCTTCGAGGGACTTCATCAACTCGGACTGTGTTGTTTCCGGCATGCATTTAACTTTGCTCGCAAGATAAATTTGATCGCGTGAGCCTGAAAGCGCTTGGCCGATGGCTTCTTCGCTCAATCCCTCGTTGTAGCCCTCGGCGGTATCAAAATAATTTACGCCCTGCTCGAAGGCGTGTCGCACAACGGCGGGATCTGTGGTTTGAGACGAGCCGAAGGAGATATCAGAGATACGCATTCCGGTACGTCCGAGGGGGACATACCGTTGAACGCGATCTTGGACGTTGGCTTGCGCAAGGCTCTCTGAGGGACCGGCGAGTACCCCAAGTCCGAGAGTGGCTAACCCGCCTTTTAGAAATTCGCGCCTTTCAAATGCTTTCTTCATGGTCTCTCCAGATTAATCTGAGCGCCTTGGTCCCATGGGCTCATGCCTTTCATGACAACCCCTGTAAGGTAGCTAAAGCGGAGTCTGTGGGGGTGGACGGCCAATTTATTTGTTGGGTGCGTGGTCTGCGAGGCTCGATGTACCTTAAAGAAGGAAGTAATCTTCGCCCTTATGGAACGAATGACGTTAGATCTAAAGCACAGAGCCGTAGAAGAAAGAGAAGAGAAGTCGCCCACTGGATTTGTTCAGATTGAGCAGAAAGAGGCACGGGGGGTGCTTCTGACGCCGGAAGAAATTGACCCAAGTCGAATCTATCCTCTCTTTACGGTCTTTCATGGCGCGGGTCGTCAGGATGAAATGCTGGTCAAGGCTTGCCGCGATGAGCCTGAGGCGCGAGAGGCTTTTTTCTTTATTCCACGCTCGGTAGCCCCAACGTGGGACTTGATTGCGGGGGGGCAGGGGGAGGATTTTGCGTTTCTTGAGTTTGCGTGGGATCTGATTTACCGGCGCTATCCCATCGACCCTTTTGCGCAGTGTTTAATCGGCTATTCCGACGGAGCGAGTTACGCGCTTTCGCTTTCGCTCTCGAATCCGGGCTTTTTTGATGCAGTGCTTTGCTGGGCTGCAGGATTTGCCAGCATGGACCGAAGAGCCCTGGGGCGAACGAGTCGTCGGACTCGCTTCTATCTTGAATATGGGACGCATGACGAACTTTTTAGTTTCGAACAGGTGGCCCGCCCCATGCAAGAACAGTTAAAGAAAGCCGGATATACGGTTGAATTTTCAATCGACGAGGGAGGGCGACACTGGCCCTCTCGTGATTTCCAGCCTCAAGCTTTAAATTGGTACTTCAATTATCGGTCTTAATTTTTACTGAGTTTTGTCGTCGCGACACAGAACGAAGTAGCCCATGACCGTTTTTTCTTGTCGGTAGGCGATTCCGATGGAGACGTGCTGCGAGATCCGTCGCATGTAGTCGCGAGTTTTGTTGTACACAAACATTTGTAGGCCGCGGCTATTCGGTCTGACTCTGGGCCAACCCGGAGGCGTGGTGGGGTCGGGGGTCATGAAGTAGTCCACGACCACAGCGCCTCTGACGTCGGTGCCTTCTGCATCCGTAGGGTGAGCGACGAAATAACCCGGACCGATCAGGGGTCTCATTGAGGCTTCGTTATAGCCAATGAGTTGCCCTTCTTTATTCGCAGGTCTGGCCCAACGTTTCTGGAAGTATTGAAAAGCCGGCATCGCGTTGCGGCCGTAGTGAATGACTTCGGTGTTATCGGGCACGTGGGGGGGGACAAAGAAGTCGAGACTCAGCGGCGCTGAACTTTGCGCTCGTTCGTACAGCAGCTTTTGTAACTTGGCTTCGACGGCCAGTGTCTGTGCGCGGCGCTCCAAGGCCGGCAAGGAATCGAGATGGGCGGCTAGTTCCTCCATGGGGGCTTGGTCTTGAATCATTTGGCTTAGCTTCACATCGGTCTCCTTGAGTGAAGGGAATCATAGCTCGACTGGGCATGAGCGTGTTAGCTAGTCTGTGAATTCTAGGTCGTCGGCAGTCTTACGGCTCTGATTTCGTGCGAGCGCTTTTTTGTAGAAGAGAGGGGCCTGGGAGCGAGGCCTGTGGCTCCGATTTGCGGCTTATTTGAAAAGAGGGCGGAGGAGACGATGGGGATGTTGGATGGGCGGCCCGGTCTTGTGACGGGCGCGGGCTCTGGTTTGGGAAGAGCGACTTGCTTGTTGGCGGCTGAAGAAGGGGCCCCCGTGGCTGTCCTGGATATACGCCTCGAAGCGGCGGAGAAGACCGTCGAAGCGGTTCGCGCCCGAGGCGGCGAGGCTATAGCCATCGAGGCGGATGTCACGTCGGCCGAGCAAATGGCATCCGCGGTGGCTCGCGCGGTTAAAGAACTAGGGGGTCTGAGTTGGGCCTCAAATAACGCAGCGGGTGGTTTTGAAGATTTTATGCCGTTGCATGAGACGGACGACTCGACTTGGTCTCGGACGGTTGACGTTTGTCTTAAGGGAATTTTTCATGGCATGAAGTATGAAATTCCCGCCATGCTGAATTCGGGGGGTGGGTCCATTGTGAACATTTCCACAGCGAGTGTGGGTAAAGGGGAAGCTTTTCTCGGACCCTATGTTGCGGCCAAAGGGGGGGTGGAGGCGCTGACTCGGACAGGGGCCGCCGAGTACTCGGCTCAAGGCGTTCGGGTCAATGCGGTGGCGCCAGGAGGGTTTGAGACGCCGGGTTTAAGTTTGTACTTCGAAAAGTTTCCCGAGTTTAAAGAGAAGACGGTGGCGCAGCATGCTTTGCGTAGGGTGGGGCAGCCTCGCGAGATTGCAGAGGCGGTGATTTGGCTGGCTTCGAATCGTTCCTCTTTTGTGACAGGGACAACGCTTACTTGCGACGGGGGAATCGGGGTCAATCCACATATGCTTTAAGTATGGATTCTCTTGATTTTGGTGTGCGACAAAGCCGGTTGGGAATTCATTCTTTTTGCGTGACTGGAAGCTTGGGACGTTCTAAATTGATCGCATGACTGAAGTTTCTGCGGGTCCTGAGCCTGAATACGAGCGCGTGGTGTCTGGCTATGACACGTTTCATTATGCGAAGCCCTTTGAGTGCGAATGGGGCGGTGTTTTGCCGGAGCTTAATTTGGCGTGGGAGAGTTGGGGCGAGCTTTCCGAAGAAAAGGACAACGTCGTTCTTCTACATACGGGTCTGTCGGCTTCTTCTCATGCTCGAAGCCATGATCGCAATCCTCACCCCGGTTGGTGGGAGGATTTTGTGGGGCCGGGTTGCCCCATTGATACGCGACGATTCTTTGTGATTTGTACGAATTTGTTGGGGGGGTGTTACGGGAGCACCGGTCCATCCTCGACCAATCCCGTGAGCGATGTGCCCTACGCGACAGACTTTCCAATCATTACCGTACAGGACATGGTGCGAGCTCAGTTGCTCTTGTTGGACCATTTGGGAATTGACAAATTACACGCCTCTGTGGGGGCTTCTCTCGGCGGCATGCAGTCATTGATGTTGGCGGCCATTGCTCCCGATCGGGTAGATCGTCTGGTAAGCATATCGGCGGCAGCGTGCTCTCACCCTCAGTCCATTGCCATGCGGTTCGTTCAGCGTCAAGCCGTGATGGCGGATCCAGACTGGCGCGAGGGCCGTTACTACGGTGAAAGTTTTCCTCATCGAGGGCTTCGTGTGGCGCGTGAAATGGGGACGATTACGTACCGCTCGGGCCCGGAGTGGATGGAGCGCTTCGGGCGAAAGAGAGCCAGCGGAAAGCCTCCGCGTTTAGATGAAGATTTTCAGGTAGAGACCTATCTCGCTTATCAGGGAGATAAGTTCTGCTTGCAGTATGACCCCAATTCCTATCTCTATATTTCAAAGGCCATGGATCTGTTTGATGTGACAGATCCTAAAGCCGGCGACGATGAGAGAGTGAGGCAGGGAGGAGGACTCACGGATATTCGGTGCCCCGCTTTGATCGTTGGGGTGAAGTCAGACATCCTTTTTCCCGTTTGGCAGCAGAGGGAACTCGCGAGCCTGATGAGGGAGGCTGGCGTATCGGTGATTTATTCTGAGATCGATTCTCCATATGGTCACGATACGTTTTTGATTGAGCTCGAGACCGTGGGCGAGCCCATTCGTTCACTTTTAGAGTGATGAGCTTCTTTATTCTTAACGTTTGAAAAAAATGTTCTCTGCCGGCCTCAGAGTCGTTTTGAGGGCCTGTGGGCTTTCGTTTTGTGAAAAAGTCGGCCGAGGGTCCTCGCGGGGCGAGGGATTTTGCAAATTGTGAAGGTACGTTTGAAGAAGTCAAAAGATCTCTGCATTTTTCTTTTGCGAGATGGTACTTTATAGGCCTTGTTTGCAGGAAAGATGGGAGTGAATTTTAAAAGCATGGCAGACCCAATGAACCGCAGATCGGCCGGTCTCTTTCTTTCGTGCCTGATCATCTTTTTATTTTCGAGTCTCAGTCATGCTCAGACTGATTTTGTGGCGTTTGAAAGCGGCTCGGTTCGACCCATGGCGCTTTCTCCGGACGGCACTCGTTTGGTTGTGTGCAACACCCCCGATGGTCGCGTTGAAATTTTTGATGTGGCGGCCTCGGGTTTAACTCACTTGGGTTCAGTGTCCGTTGGCCTGGAGCCTGTGGCCGTGGCGGCTCGGAATAACGCTGAATTTTGGGTTGTTAATCATCTTTCAGATAGCGTAAGTGTGATTGATATTTCTTCGACTCCGCGGCAGGTGGTCCGCACTCTGCTGGTGGGGGATGAGCCGAGGGATATCGTTTTTGCGGGTGCGGGCGGAACGCGTGCTTTTATCAGCACCGCGCATCGCGGTCAGCACCGAGTCGACGCCACACTCGCAGGAGTGAACGGGGCGGGCGATCCTCAACTCACTACTCCGGGTGTTCCGCGCGCCGATGTTTGGATTTTCGATGCGACGAATCCCGGTCATCTATTGGGGGGGACTCCAATTCGCATTCTGAGTCTTTTTACAGACACGCCGCGTGGTCTGGCACCCAGTCCGGATGGAAATAGAGTCTACGTAGCGGGCTTTATGTCTGGGAATCAGACGACGGCCATTTTGGAAACCTCTGTGCCCGATGGATTTGATTCGGCTTCTCCCGATCCGATTACCGGTGCACCGGGTGGCGTGCCAGGGCCGCATGACAACGCATCGGGGGATCTTGCTCCTGAAACAGGCGTGATCGTCAAGTATGACGGGTCGGCCTGGAGGGATGCCGTGAACCGCGATTGGAGTCCTGTGGTGCGGGTGTCTCTGCCCGATTTGGATGTTTTTTCGTTTGACGCGAACGTTTCGGCCAGTGGAGATCCAGGAATTATCTCCTTCGCTTCCGTGGGGACGACCAACTTCAATATGGTCGTTAACCCACTCACCGAAAAGCTTTATGTCACCAATACCGAGCTGCTGAATCATATTCGCTTTGAGGGGCCTGGAAATCACGGAGGCTCGACTCTCCAGGGGCGTTTTGCAAGAACCCGGATCACCGTAGTGGACCCAGCCACCTCGACCGTGGACCCTCAGGATCTCAATCAGCATATCGACTACAACCAGTTGCACACTGATGTGCCTGACCTTGTGGACGAGACACAGGCCGATCACAGCTTGGCCACACCGCTTGAAGTGGTTGTCTCAGGTGACGGGCAGAAGGTCTATGTGGCGGCCTTCGGGTCCTCTCGAATTGGCGTCATTGACACTGCGGCCCTTGAGGACCCTTTGTTCGAGTCGAATTTCGATCCTACGGTGGCCAGTGCGCAGTACATCGAGACCAATGGAGGGCCGGCCGGCATCGTCCTCGATGAAGCCCACGGTCGCCTTTATGTACTGACTCGCTTTGATAATGCTGTCTCCTCCATTTCGCTCTCTTCTCGCACCACGCTTCAAACGCTGGCCTTGCATAATCCGGAGCCGGCCTCATTAATTGAAGGCCGCCCTTTTCTCTACGATGCTCGCGCGACTTCACTTGGGGGCGATCAGTCTTGTGCCCACTGTCACCCTTTTGGTGATGTTGACCACCTTGCGTGGAACCTGGGTGATCCGGATGAACACGTCACCACGAATAGTCAGAAGGAAGCGGTGCCCATTCTTCCCGGACAGCTGACCTTTCATCCCATGAAGGGCCCCATGACGACCCAGCCTCTGCGCGGAATCTCAACCCACGGCGCGCATCACTGGCGAGGTGACCGAGTCGATGGTGTTCTGGGCATCGATCCGTGTAACGAGCCCACCGGCGCCGCGTGCAACGAAGAGAGAAGCTATTTTAACTTCATCGTGGCTTTCGAAGGCCTTTTGGGAATGGACGGAACGATTAGTGACGATGAAATGCAGAAGTTCACGGATTTCACTCTTCAACTTCAAATGCCGCCAAATCCCATTCGGAACCTTGATAATTCCTTAACCGCACAGCAGAACGCCGGTCGGAATCTCTTCCTTGCCTCGGAAGGGGCGCCGCTCAGTGATGTGGTGGCAGCTTGTGATGGCTGCCATACGTTGGATCCCTCGCAGGGTTTCTTCGGGACAGGAGGGGACCGCACTTTTGAGAACGAGCCCCAGGATGCCAAGGTGGCCCAGATGCGGAATATGTATATGAAGATCGGCTTTTTCGGAGATAGCAACGAGGCGACATCGCTTGGAGACCAGGTTCGAGGTTTCGGTTTTCTTCATGATGGTGCCGTGGGGAGCGTATCGAGCTTCTTGACCGCGCCCGTATTTCAGTTGAGCGAATCTGCGGAAGCAGACCTTGAGGCCTTCTCCCTCGCGTTTCCGACTGATGTTGCACCGATCGTGGGCCAGCAAGTGACTCTCACTTCGGCGGGAGGGGCCGAGGTGAATGCTCGGATCGACCTGCTCAAGGCGCGGGCGTCGTCGTTCTATAATTCGCTGACTCTTGGCGGGAATGTGCCTGAATGTGACTTGATTGTGAAGGCTCAGTCGGCCGGAACGGTGCGCGGAGCCGTGTTTGAACCGACTCTGGGGCTTTTTAGAGATGATCAAGACCATCTTTTGAGGGACAATATTGGGATTCGCGCATTGGCGACGGGCTCGGCGACGGTCACCTACACCTGCGTTCCACCCGGATCAGGGTGGCGCATGGGGATTGATCGAGATGCAGACATGGCTCTCGATGCTTTGGATAATTGTCCCGAGGTAAGCAACGCGGCGCAGACGAATACCGATGGTGACTCTGAGGGCAACGCCTGTGACCTTGACGACGATAATGACGGCCTGCTTGACGTGGTGGAGACGGGTACGGGGACGTTTGTGAGTGCGTCCGACACGGGCAGTTTGTCCTTCGTGGCCGACACTGATGGCGATGGCATTTTGGACGGAGAAGAGGTGGCGAACGGTTGGAATCCTAACAATGCGTCTTCGCCCAATGTGACGGAAGTCCCGATTTTTAACACACAGGGTTGGATCCTTTGGGTGACCGTTTTAGCGGGCTTCGGTTTTTCGACCTCTTTGAGGTTACGTCCACGAATTCGCTGACTCGCCCTTCAGCGGAAAACCACCGAAAAGCGACGAAGGGCAAAATGCGACTTTTCATCGGTGCGCAGTTCGAGGATCGCGCGACCGAAAGAGAGCCCGTTGGGCATAACTTCGGCTTGGATGGAGTGCGTCCCCGTTCGTTGGGTTTGAATTTGAAGGGGCTCCTGGTCTTCTTGGTAGATCCAAGCTGATTCGACGCTGAAATCAGCGGTGAGATCGGGCCGGAGTTCAAGTTCAACTTGGAGCGGCTCGTCTTTGGGCCATTGGGCCAGTTCGATTTGCCCATCGATTCCTGCTCGGAGGATGAGCCGATCGGTGCCGGCGGTGTCGCCAGATGCGGAGGGCGGCGTTTTTATCAAGTCGCCGCTCAACTCGGAGTTTGAGGCGGGGCCTATCCCTTCACTGAGTGAAGAGAGGCTTGGGGCCTCATTCCACAGCCCCCGGGTGGCGAGAAGGCCGAGTCCGATCACGAGGATCACGCAGAGAGCCAGAATAAGGTTTTTTAGATTTTTTGAGGGCTTGAATGGGCGTCTCGCCATGGGGGTCCTTGAAGCTCGAGGCTTTGTTTGGTTTCGAATTTTTCAGAGGGTAGACTCCTCTGACCTAAGGGCCAACCAAGAGCCTCTGCGAGGGGGGAGGCAACTGATTGCGGCACCTATTTCGCCTCCAGGTTTGATCCCCTGCGCTAGCCTTCGTAAGGGGGCACTCCTTCCTCAAGGAGTGTAAATTGACGGGCCTGTTGAGCGGCTGAGGATAGGCCCCGGGGGCTGCGCCACCGCAGGATCGCCCCGTATGAGGCCTGGAGTTTTGACGAGATGAAGACCCAAACGACACCGGATCTGGATTTAGGGACTTTGGCGCGCCTGCGTCTAGGCTACGGGTTTGCCTTCGCGGCGAGCCTGACATTCTGTTTGATTGTTGTCGGGGCACTTGTGAGGGCTCACGACGCGGGTTTGGCCTGTCCGGATTGGCCTCTGTGTTTCGGTGAAGTCGTTCCCAGTTTTGATTTAGAGGTCGCTTTTGAGTGGGGGCACCGAGTTTTTGCGGGGGCCATCTCCCTCGGGTTGGCCGTTTTGACCTTTCTCATTGTGCGCTGGCCCGAGCTTCGGTCTCGTCTGCGGAGTCGGCTGCTTTTGGTCTGGCTCGTTCTCGGTGTACAGGTGGTTTTCGGAGGCCTGACCGTTCTGCTTCAACTGGCGCCCTGGACGGTGAGTGTCCATCTGGTTTTGGGAAACACATTCTGCCTCTTGCTGCTCTGGACCTCTCGGGACTTACGGGAAGGAGACCAGACAGACCTAAGCGGCGAGCCGCTTCCTGTGGCTCTTCGAGGTCTCGCCTTTGCTGTGGCATTTTGCGTATTCCTGCAGATGGTCCTGGGTGGCTGGGTGGCCAGCAACTACGCGGGTCTGGCGTGCACTCATTTTCCCACCTGTAATGGACTGCAATGGGCCCCCACCTGGCGGGGTCTGGTGGGCATTCAGGTTCTCCATCGCATAAACGGCGTTTTACTGCTGCTGGGCTTTGCGGCTCTGGCTTGGTCTCTCAGGGGTCGAGGTCGTGTGGGGCGGTTTGCGGCTTTGGGTTTTGGTCTGGTTTTGATGCAAATTGGGGTGGGTGCGGCTAACGTGCTGCTTCGATTGCCGATTTGGGTGACCGCCTTGCATAGTGCCGTCGCAGCGGCCATCGTACTGGTGACGGCAATGTGTATACGGGATGTGATACGCGTCGGGACCGCTTACAGCGAGCGGACGACGCATGGAAGGGTGGCTGAAGTCGGATGAGTGCAGCGGCCAGTTATCTGGCTTTAACGAAGCCTAGGATTCTGCCCCTTGTGCTCTTTTCGGGTTTGCCGGCGCTGGTGTTGGCCGGCGGGGGGTGGCCGACTCCATCCTTAACGGCGTGGACGTTGCTTGGGACCGCTTTGGCGGCAGCCGCTGCGAATGCGTTTAATAGCTACCTTGAGCGAGATCAAGATGCGTTGATGGATCGAACTCAAGACCGTCCTTTGCCTTCAGGAGAAATCCGTCCCGGTCCCGCATTGGCCTTCGCCTTGTTGTTGGCCTTTCTCGGGGTCAGCCTTTTATGGCTTGAGGCGGGCCCCGCTCCAGCTCTAATTGCTTTGGCTGCGATTGCCATTTATGTCTTCGTGTACACCATTTGGTTAAAGCCGAGGACTCCTTTTGCGGTCATTGTGGGAGGAATCTCAGGAGCGATCGCGCCCCTCATCGGAGATGCCGCCATCAATGGAAGCATTGGAATGGTTGGGTGGATGCTCTTCGCGATTATTTTTGTTTGGCAGCCGCCTCACTTTTATGCGATCGCGCTTTTTCGGAGAGATGACTACGCCAGGGCAGGCTTTCCAATGCTTCCCGACCGGATCGGTGTGGACGCGACGTGTAATCGCATTGTCGCGTGGTCGGTGGCCTTAGTTCCGGTGGCCCTGCTGCCGGCCACTCTCCCTGGTTTGGGATGGCTTTATGTGGCCGTGGCCGCTGGCCTGGGGGTCGTTTTTTTGCAGCGGGCTTGGCGCCTTCGCGTGCACAAGGATGAGCAGTCGGCGCGAGGGCTCTTTTTGTTTTCCCTGGTTTACCTTCTGGGCTGCTTTGCGGCCATGATTGTGGATTTGGCTCTGGGGGCTTGGCTCTAGTTCCCTAGTTCCTTTCGCTCCGTCGCCTTGCCCCATCGGGGCAGAGAGTCGTCCGCGAAAGCGGAACGGGACAGGTGCGCCTAATTACTGGCACATAACGACAGGCGACCAAGGCGAACCCAAGCTTGAGACCATCTCGAGCT
>NZHD01000008.1 GCA_002691205.1 Deltaproteobacteria bacterium | reverse complement strand
TTGGTCGGGTGGCGGGGGAGGAAGTAGCCCTTGTTTTGCCTCAAACCTTCATGAATCGATCCGGGGAAGCGCTCGGTTTGATTCTTGATGAATGGCCCCAGTTCGACGCCCCGCAGAATCTCATCGTGGCGTACGACGATCTTGATCTGCCCTGTGGTCAAATACGTTTGAGGCGCTCGGGAGGCGCAGGCGGCCACCGCGGTATGCAAAGCCTCATTCAAGTGCTGGGCTCTGGCGGGTTCTCTCGGCTTCGCTTGGGGGTGGGCCGACCGCAGGGCGATGAGGAAGTGGTGGATTTTGTGCTTTCCGCTTTTTCTTCTGACCAGCTGGATGCTCTAGAGACCTCGATGAGGCATGCGACGGAGGCCGTAGAGCATCTGATTCGGTTCGGTATGGATTCGGCGATGAATCAATTCAACTGAGACCTTTATGGGTTTTGACTGCCGAACTCGATGAGGGCAGTGGGCCTCTGAATCTTCAGGTTATGGCAGGATGCCAAGCTGAAGTTATATCATCTAGCCATGCTCTAAATCATGACCAGTCAGTGCTGTGGATCATCGTGTGATCCGACGTGGACTCGGTCCGGTGGAGATTTGAACGTGGAAAGAGATGAGGGGTCCCAAGGCGGAATGAAATTCATCGAGATTCTTCAGGAGTTCTCAATTCCGCTACTCCTTGG
The DNA here is from genome assembly GCA_002691205.1 of Deltaproteobacteria bacterium. GTDB lineage: Bacteria > Myxococcota_A > UBA9160 > UBA9160 > UBA4427 > MED660. The sequence continues at coordinate 75,799 of NZHD01000008.1, read as the reverse complement.
AGTGGTTTGCGCCATGGTCGCGGCCAATGCAGCGCCCGATTGGTACGAACATGCTCTGCATTGGCAGCCCTTTGGGCATGTGAAAGTCTTTGGACACGCACTGACTTTTCATTTTTTGATTAATGATCTTTTTATGATCTTCTTTTTTGGGATCGCGGCCAAAGAGATCACGGAGTCCTGTCTGCCAGGGGGGAGCCTGAATCCCATGAGCAAAGCGGCGACGCCGCTCATGGCGACCATTGGAGGGGTGGTTGGACCTGTTTCGATCTTTTTTCTAGGTCTTTGGCTTTGCTTTCAGTTTGGCGTGTACGAGTTAGGCGTGGATGACTACGACGGCCTCAGTCGAGGCTGGGGAATCCCCACGGCCACCGACATCGCGCTGGCTTGGCTGGCCGCTCGAATGGTCTTCGGCCGCGGTCATCCCGCCGTGGCCTTTCTGCTGCTTCTCGCTGTAGCCGATGATGCCATCGGTCTCGGCATTATTGCGATTTGGTATGGCGATGCCGCGCACCCCACGGATCCGCGATATCTCATTTTGGTCGCGCTGGCGATGGTTCTCGCTTACGGACTTCGAAGAGCGGGCGTGAAGCATTGGATCGTTTACGTCGGGCTCGCGGGTCCTTTGGCTTGGTCGGGTTTGGTTTTGGCGCATCTTCATCCTGCGTTGGCTCTGGCGGTGGTGATTCCATTTATTCCCGGCCCTCTGATGGACACCGGTCTCTTTGTCGATCAAGACGATGTGGACGTGCTCGGAGAGGAGGCAGCCGAGACGCTGCATCTACACCATTCGCCTCTCCATTTATTCGAGCATCAGACGAAGCTCTTTGTAGACCTTGGCCTTTTCTTTTTTGCTTTTTCTAACGCGGGCGTTGCGCTGGCTAACGTGGGTCCTCTGACTTGGTTGATCCTGGGAAGTTTGGTGGTGGGAAAGACGCTGGGAGTGACTTTATTCGGGCTCCTCGGAAAGGTTTTTGGCCTTTCGTTGCCTGATGGAATGTCAGTGGCTGATTTAATCATGGCTGGATTCATTGCGGCTCTCGGTTTGACCGTGGCGCTCTTTGTGGCCGCCGAGGCCTACGTGGACCCCTCTCTTCAGGGTCAAGCCAAAATGGGGGCACTCCTTTCGGGGCTCGTGGGATTTGTCGCTGTCGCTCTGGGGCGAATTCTTGGCTTCGGCCGGAAGTCCTGAGGCGCTGTAAAGGGCTGAAGAGGTCTTCGGGGGCGCAGGTTGCAGCCTTTTTGAGCGCCTACCCAACTATGATTCCTATTCATGTGCATGATTCGTTGGAGCATTTCGTAGCGGCGCTACAGTTATGAGGAACGATCAGGAAAGACGGCTTGAGCGAGATTCGGTTCGCCAGCTTGTCGGTCGGGGGAAACCCGCATATTCGCTCTCGAAAAAGAGTCGAGAGGGCCTGAATCGCTTGCAAAACAAGGAGATACGATGTCGAACGGTGAAAATGGAAGTGGGTCTTTGCGGGCAGGAGCCGAATCTTTTGAGCTTAAAATTGGCTTGGCCGAGATGCTTAAAGGCGGAGTCATTATGGATGTCACGGACGCCGAGCAGGCCAAAGTGGCGGAGGAAGCCGGAGCATGTGCGGTGATGGCGCTTGAGCGTGTCCCCGCGGACATCCGGCGTGATGGCGGTGTGGCTCGAATGAGCGCCGTCGACATGATTGAAGGAATTCAGCGATGCGTGTCCATTCCCGTGATGGCGAAGGTTCGAATCGGGCACATTTCTGAAGCTCGGGTCCTTGAGGCCATGGGAGTCGACTTTATTGACGAGAGTGAAGTTCTCACGCCGGCGGATGACGAGCACCATATCGAAAAGCACGGGTTTAAGTCGCCTTTCGTATGCGGCGCACGGAACCTCGGTGAGGCGTTGCGACGGGTGGGAGAAGGTGCAGCGATGATCCGAACCAAGGGCGAGGCGGGCAGTGGAAATATCGTCGAGGCGGTGCGTCACCTGCGGTCCGTATGCGGGGAGATGCGCGCGTTGCAGGCGAAGCGCCCCGAAGAGCTTATGAGCTGTGCCAAAGAGCTCCAAGCCCCCTACCACCTCGTTCAGTTTGTTCATGAACACGGCCGGTTGCCCGTTCCGAATTTTGCAGCCGGCGGGATCGCAACACCTGCTGACGCCGCACTTTGCCGAACTCTGGGAGCTGAAGCCGTATTTGTGGGCTCTGGAATCTTTAAAAGTGACGATCCTTCGGCTCGAGCCCGAGCCATCGTCCGGGCCAACACCCATTGGCAGGATCCGGTTGAGGTCATGGCGGCGTGCCGGGGCCTGGGGGATGCCATGGAGGGAATCGAAATGTCGACCCTCGATGAAAGTGAGCGCCTGGCTAATCGCGGCTGGTAGGTCAAGGAGTCAGGGGGCGCGAAGTGTCTGGCCACGGAGAGCGAGTCGGGGTGTTGGCGATTCAGGGGGCGGTAGATAAACATCTGCAGTCTCTCGAGAGAGCAGGAGCCCAAGGCGAACTGGTCTTGCGAAAGGAAGACCTAGCCGGCCTTCAGGCACTGATTTTGCCCGGCGGGGAAAGTACCACCATTGCGATGGGGCTGAGTCGATTGGGTTTAATAGAACCCATCCAAGAGTTCGCCCGCTCGGGGGGGGTCGTTCTGGGGACGTGCGCAGGAGCGATTCTGCTGGCTCGAGAGACCGACAACCACCCTGTCCCCACGCTCGGCCTGCTTGATGTTCAAGCCGTGAGAAACGCCTATGGGACTCAAGTTGACTCATTTGCGGCTCCTGCGGACCCTGGAGGCGTCTCAGGCCTGGAGGGGATGCGTTGTGTATTTATCCGGGCCCCTCAGTTCCGACATTTGGGGCCGGATGTGGAGGTTCTCCTCCGGGTGGATGAAGAGCCTGTTTTGGTTCGCCAAGGGCGAGTTCTGGCGAGTAGCTTTCACCCTGAATTAGGCCAGGATGACCGGTTGCACGAGTGGCTTCTGGCGATCTAGCGGGAGAGTATGGCCCTTGGGCTCCAACTGGGGTATCACTCTCCGCCCAGTGGAGTCTCGAGGACTCCTATCATTGAAAGTGACCTCAGCCCTTCCGACCCTTCGATCCCGATTCGAGGCGGTCAGATTGGAAAGGGCTCGGATGCCGAGGGTGTCCGTCCAGGAGGAGAAAGCATGCGGGAATACGAACTTAATTTCATCATCCAACCGGAGATATCCGAGGAAGGCTCGGCGGCCATTTTGGCCCGCCTCGATGCCGAACTCGAGTCTGGTTCAGAGCGTCTGTGTTGCGACGATCTCGGCAAGCGCAAGTTGGCCTACGAGATTCAGAAGTTTCAGAAGGGGCACTACTACCTTCTTTCCTTCCTGGACGCGGGTCCGGTCGTTCCTCATCTTGAGCGGTTGCTTCGTTTGGAAGAGTCCGTTTTACGGTTTTTGACTGTGAAAGTGTCTGACAATGTGGTGGACGTCGAGGCCAGAAAGGCCGAGGCGGCTGAGCGTGAAGCCGAATTGAAGCGCCGTGCGGTTGAGCGTGCAGAGCGTGAAGCCGAAGAGGCGCGGGCACGGGAAGAGGCCGAGGAAGAGCAGCGTCAGGCCGCCGCACAGAGAAGCGCGGAAGCTGCGGAACAGGCGGAAGCCGAATCGGACGGAGAAGAAGCCGCAGAGGCCAGTGCAGAGTCCGCACCGGCCGAAACGTCTGAAGGATCGACAACGTCAGAAACTGAGGCGCCCGCTGCGACTGAGAATACGGAAGCATCAGCCGATGCTTCGATTGAGGAGGATAAATCATGACGGCACCCGAAGGTCCAGGCAGCACAAGGTCCGAGGCGCCGCATTCGAGTTCCGCTTCAGATTCGACGGATCGACCAAGACCGTCGGGGCCACCGAGCGATCGTGGCGGAGATCGTGGCGGAAGTTCGCGTGGGGCTTGGACGGTTAAGTCTCGATTGCGCGCAGCTTCTCGTAAGAAGGCTCGAAAGGGCAAGAAGAAGGGCATGTTTCAGCGTCGTAAAGTTTGCCGCTTCTGCGCAGACAAGACGGCCGTGCTCGATTACAAAGAAGCCAAGACTCTGAGACTCTTCTGTTCAGAGACTGGAAAAATCACGCCCAGACGAATATCTGGGACCTGCTCAAAACATCAGCGGAAGCTTGCGACAGAGATTAAGCGCGCGCGTCATATTGCGCTTCTTCCCTACGCGGCCGGGCACATGTAGGCGGAGAAAAACTCATGGGACAGGTCAAAGTCATTCTTAGTGAAGAAGTAATCGGTTTGGGCAATGCCGGCGAAGTCGTTGGCGTGAAGCCAGGCTACGCCCGGAACTTCCTTTTGCCAAAGGGCAAGGCGGTTGTGGCCACAAAGGGGCAGGTCAATCAGATCGAGCATCAGCGCCGGATTATCGAAGAGAAGCAAGCGAAGGAAATGAAAGACCTAGAGGCTGTGAAGAAGCGTCTAGAAGCGGTTTCTCTCGAGTTCTCCGCTCAGGCAGGAGAAGAAGGCAAGCTCTTTGGGTCCGTAACCGCGCAAAACCTGGCTGACCAGTTGGCCGAGAAGGGTTTTGAAATTGATCGTCGAAAGATCAGTTTGGAGGATGCGATACGAACTCTCGGAGAGCACACCGTGACCGTTCGCCTGCGGGGAGATCTCGCTGCTGAAATTAAGGTGACGGTGGAGGCTTCTGAGTAACGCTTCTTGCACTTAGGCTTTTCGCTCCGTGGGAATCGAGGGTCGGTGAGAGCCGAAGAAATGATATAATCGTCTAGGGCACGCCTTTATGGAGTGGACTTCAGAGGCGGGCGAGGCGGTGAGGTCGATTGGCTAGGCTGACGCCAGGGAGTTGGCGGTGAGTATGGACGAGGCATATGGGAGTCGTCGGTTGACGCCGGAGAGATCCAGTGACCTTCCCGTGACCCAATCAGGTCGAGTCCCGCCTAGCGATTTGTCTGCCGAGAAGGCCGTTCTTTCGGCCATTTTGCTCGACAACAATACCATCCACAGCGTCGTGACCTTGCTTCGGGACGACGACTTCTACCACCCAGCGCATCAACTTTTGTACAGCGCCATGGTTCGGTTGAAAGACGCGAACGAACCGGTGGACCTCACGACGCTGGCATCTCATTTGCAGTCGCACGATTTACTTGAGGCGGTGGGGGGCGTGGTCAGTCTGGCAGAGATTGCGGACTATGAAGCCACCACTGCGAATGCGACCCACTACGCCAATATTGTACGCGACCATTCGATTAAGCGAAATCTGATCGGGGTCGCGTCTGAAATCGTGGCTTTGGGGTACGACCAGTCGGAAGTGGCCGACAAGTTGCTTGACGAGGCTGAGACAAAAATCTTCGCACTGAGTAGCGAGCAAGCGAAGCAAGACTTGAAGAGCCTTCAAGCAGGCATGCACGATGCGGTTGATCACATCAACATGTTGATGAGTCGAAGTGGCGAGCTGACTGGACTGGCGACGGGGTTTACGCAGCTTGACTCTCTGACCGGCGGTTTTCAGGCTGGAGACCTTGTGATTATTGCGGCCCGGCCGAGTATGGGGAAAACCGCTCTTGCTCTGAATCTAGCTCGGAATGTGGCAGTGGATTACGGAAAGAAAGTTGCTGTTTTTTCATTGGAGATGACCACCCGATCCCTTGTCATGCGTTTGCTTTCTTCGGAAGCCAAGGTTGATTTTGCCGCCTTTCGAAGCGGGCTGATTTCCACCGAGGCCCATAGTCGATTAATGGAGTCAGCTGGCCGATTGGCGGAGGCTGGGATTTGGATCGATGATACGGGTGCGTCTACGATCTTAGAAATTCGCGCTAAAAGTCGTCGATTGGCGGCTCAACACGGCTTAGATATGGTGGTGGTTGATTATTTGCAGTTGGCTCACGGTGATCGGAACACCGCGAGCCGTGAACAAGAGATTTCTGAGATCAGTCGTGGGCTCAAGGGTCTCGCGAAAGAGCTGAATATTCCAGTGATCGCTCTCTCTCAGCTGAATCGTGGACCCGAGAGTCGGAAAGAAGACAAAAGGCCCATGCTGGCTGATTTGCGCGAGTCGGGCGCGATTGAGCAAGACGCTGATATCATTGGTTTTATCTATCGAGACTGGGTTTACAACAAAGAGACTGAGCATGAGAATTTGGCTGAGTTGATTATTGCGAAGCAGCGCAATGGGCCCACCGATACGGTGAAACTCGAGTTTGAGGGTCGTTTCGCCCAGTTTCGAGATTGGTCCCTTCCCGATGATCCCTATGCGGGCGGGGGTGGGGGCGGTGGATTTACGCCTCCCAGTCACGGTGGGTTCGGTGACTCCACGGGCTTTGGAGAGGATGAGCCTTTCTAAGAGGGCATACCTCTCTTAGGCTGATTTAAAGGGGGTTTCCTCTTTGCAGTCGACGCTTCGTGGGTGTCTCCATATACTGACGTCGGATGATCAACCGCGGGGAGTTCTGTGGTCGCTGTAGGGAAAGCGCTCGCCATTTCACCCGGAGCTCGGGTGGGAATTGCGGCTCCTGCGGGAGTCGTTGACCCTCATTGCATTGAGTCGGGCGAAGACGCTTTGCGCGGGCTTGGCTTCGAGCCGGTTCGACGGCCGGGTTTGCTGGACCGTTTTGGTTATCTCGCGGGGACCGACGAACGGCGTGCTGGCGAACTGATGTCGCTGATCGAGGATTCCGAGATTGCGGCGGTTGTGTGCGCTCGCGGAGGGTACGGGAGCGGCCGTATTCTAGACAAGCTCGACCCCGATGTGTTTAGAAGGGCTCGTAAGCCGTTGGTGGGGTACAGCGACATCACGGCCCTGCTGCTCTGGCAGCAGCGTGTCGCTGGATTGATGGGCATTCATGGTCCCATGCTGGAAAAGCCAGCAGGCTTCTCGGCCCAGGCTGGGAAGGCTCTCTTTCAAGCCCTCACCGGGGAGGGCCCCCTGGGTCGGCTTACGGGGCAACCGGTGGCACCTGGACGGGCGGAGGGACGTTTGACAGGCGGTTCTTTGACGCTCGTGACGGCGAGTCTCGGTACGACTTGGGAGGTCGACACTCGCGGAGCCATTTTGATGCTTGAGGAAGTGTCGGAGACCCCATATCGCATCGATCGACAGCTTCAGCAGCTGAAATCGGCGGGGAAACTTGAGCTCTTGGCGGGTGTGGGTCTGGGCGAGATGTGGAAGTGCCACGATGACCGATATCCAGAGCGGGATGTCACGGCTGTTTTGAAAGAAGTGCTCCTTCCGTTGGAGGTGCCGGTAGTCTCAGGGTTGCCGTTTGGCCATGGGGGAGAGAATCTTTGCTGGTCTGTTGGCGCTCTTGCCGCAATCGACGGTGATCGAGGCGAGCTAGAGATGTTAGAATCAGCCGTGGCTGCTCAGTAATCCCCCCTTGCTGTCGTCGGCTGAGATGATCTCCTGATTGAGATCGATGAGCGGAGAGAGATGAAGCGCAGTTTGATCAATCGCAAGTTGGGGAAGGTTGAAAAAGCCCTTGATAAGTCGATCGAGAAAGCCGAAATCCCGGGAGCTGTCGTTTTAGCTCGCATGCCTCGAGACGGTGAGCTTCTTGAATACGATTGGGTGAGAGGGGTTTCTACGCTGAGGCCCGAGCGCCTAGCGATGAGTCGAGACACAGTTTTTGATCTCGCTTCTTTGACGAAAACTTTGGCGACAACCACCGCGATTATGCGTCTCGTCGCCGAGGGCTTGATTTCACTCGATGATCCTGTTTGTAAATATCTGCCTACTTTTGCCGATCGATCGAAAGATGAGGTCACCATTAGGCACCTTCTTACTCACTCGGCGGGTCTCAAGCCTTGGCGGGGTTTCCACGAGTTGCTCATTCAGAAGGAACGAAAGACTGGGGAGCGTTTGATTGGAACGAAAGAGGGTCGAGAGTGGATGATCGATCGGATCTTGCGGTCCGCTCTTGTTCACGAACCCGGCGAAGCCGCTGTTTATGGAGATCTTGACTTCATTGTTCTTGGTGCATTGATTGAAGCCGTAACTCACACATCTCTTGATGATTATTGTCGAGATCAGATTTTTGAGCCGCTGGGAATGAAGGAGACTCAATTTTTTCCATTAGCGGTAGACGGTGCATCTGAACCGGTGATGCCCGAAGGGCTTCGACGAAGGGTGGCCGCGACGGAAAACTGTTCTTGGCGTGAGCGTATTCTTTGGGGCGAAGTGCATGACCCAAATGCGTTCGCGATGGGGGGAGTTGCTGGGCATGCGGGGCTCTTCTCCACGGCGGACGATGTGATGAGATTTGGACAGTGCTTTCTTGATGCTTGGCACGGGCGAAGCGATGTGCTCCCGCAGGAATGGGTGAAGACTTTCAGCGAACGTCAACGCATGCCCGAAAGTTCGGATTGGGCGATTGGGTGGGATACGCCAACGCCAGGTGGCATGTCGTCCTCGGGTCAGCACTTTTCGGAGCGTTCCGTAGGTCATCTTGGTTTTACAGGGACGTCGCTTTGGATTGATCTTGAAAGAGAGGCCATCGTGGTCATGCTGACCAATCGCGTTCATATGGTGGCCAAGCGAAGCCGCTTTGAACTGCGGCCCCAGATTCATGATTTTATCATTGAGGGTTTGACGGCTGATTGAAGCACCTGATGGGCCAGCCTGAAGTGGAGCCGATGCGACACGTTCATTTCATCGGAATCGGTGGCACCGGAATGGGGAGCCTGGCGGGCTTGCTGAGCGCTCGGGGCATCCGGGTGACCGGGTCAGACCACGCTCTTTATCCCCCAATGAGTACGGCTCTCGAAAACTGGGGCATTGGTGTTGATGAGGGCTTTCGCGCCGAGAATGTGCGAGATCGGAGTCCTGACCTTGTGGTGATTGGGAATGTAGTGAGATCGGACAATCCTGAAGCAAGGGAGGCGATTGATTCGGGCTTGAAGTATCGATCTTTTTCGGACGCTTTGTATGAACTCGCCATGGCGGATCGCCACAGTATTGTTGTGTCCGGTACACATGGAAAAACCACCACCACTAACTTGTGCGCTTATCTTCTTAAGGCCATGGGCCGAGATCCCTCTTTTTTAGTGGGTGGGATCTCACTTGATTTTGGCGGGTCTTTCCGCGAGGGCAGTGGCGATCATTTTGTCGTTGAGGGCGACGAGTACGACACAGCCTTTTTTGATAAGACGCCTAAATTTCTTCATTACCATCCCAATACCTTGATCGTCACATCTGTTGAATTTGACCATGCGGATATTTATCGTGATCTAGACGCAGTCAAGTCGGCTTTTCGAACTCTGATTTCAAGGATGCCTCCGTCTGGCGTCATCATTGCCGCGGGGGGGCATGAGGGGGTTCGGTCTGTGATCGAGGACGCGCCGTGTCGTGTTATTCGATATGGGCTGGAGTCTCAATCCTATGCCGATTCATTTGATTTTACAGCGAAGGAAATTAGCGCGAGTGAAGACGGAATGGACTTTCGGCTCGCAATGAGATCAGAGCCCTCCATTCAGGTAAAGCTCCCTCTTTTTGGTCGGTTCAATGTTGAAAATACTTTGGGCGCATTGGCGGCCGTGTCTTCGGTTGGATTGAGCTTAACCGAGACGGCCCCTCTCTTGTCTGGTTTTCAGGGAGTGAAGCGAAGGCAAGAGATTCGAGGCGAAGAACGAGGCGTCGTGGTGATTGATGATTTTGCCCACCACCCGACGGCGGTCGCCGGGAGTATCGAAGCTTTGAAGGGTCGGTTTCCGGGGCGCCGTTTGTTTGCGGTTTTTGAGCCGCGCACAAACACGAGTCGTCGACGAGTTTTTCAAAAAGATTACGTCCAGGCCTTGAAAGCCGCAGACCATGTGGTGGTACAGCGCGTAGCTGAGGCGCCGATTTACAGCGCTACAGGCGAGGTCACGGATCTTTTCTCCGTAGATGAGTTGGTGGCTGACCTGAAAAAGGCGAACGTTGAAGCATCAGGCTATGACGGAGTCGATGAGATCGTCATTGCCCTTGAGGCACAATTGAGGGCGGGCGATGTCGTGTTGGTCATGAGCAATGGTGCGTTTGAAAATATTTGGGAAAAGCTTCTGCGGGAGCTGGCTCAAAAAAGCTAGTTCTACAGCTGCCAAAATTCTTGGACAGCACCGGGATCAAGGGCCAGTGTCCATATCTCGGTGAGGCGACGTTCTTTGAACTTTCCAAAGAGGATTTGGTCTGCCGAGAGGGTGCGTCCATCGAGTTCGCTGTCGACATGAAAGGTCACGATGCCGTATTCTTCGTTTGCGATGACGCCTTGGAGTGTTAGTTCATAGGTATGATTGATTTCGCCGATCCTCGACAGGTAGTCGAGGATCGCGTCAGGGCCTTCGTGATCGCCGTGCCAAGGGTTTTTAACGGTGACATGCCACACGATGTCTTCTGACCAAAGTGCTCTTAGAGTCTCGGGGTCACTGTGAGAAACGGCTTGCCAGCACTGTAGGATCAGAAGAGCGTTGGGATGTTCTGTGTTTGTCACTTCGGATTCCTAACCTTTGGCTTCCGTGAAATACGGGCTATGAGTGAGTGCGCAGGGTCGCATCTATTGAGCGATAAACAAGAGGAAATTCACTTTTAGGACATGATACATCGTATCAATAAGGATAGACCGATTATGTCCGACCTCTTGACCGATTCTAATTGGGCATTGCTCTATCAGAAGACGTTATATGATTTTGATACAAGAGAACGAATGCGTGAAAGCTCAAGTGGAGCTCACATTCGAGTTCCTCTGTTTCATTTTATTCGGACGCGTCACGGGAATGTTTGGCGTTTTAAAGCGGGGCTTGCTTCTTCTTTATGTCAAGACCTGGCTCGTTTAGCGGCCCGAGAACTTCCTTTGTCCGGTGTGGTCAGCGTTCCTACGAGCCAGCTTGAACGCTTGGATGCCATGCGACGTATTTTGGTCAGCGAAGAGACAGAATGCGTGGTCGATGGGGGACCTCTTTATCGTTTTGAGCCTAAAACTTTGGATTGCGCAGAAGACTCTCTAATTGTCACTTCGCCCTTGTCCCTAGAGTTCGCCGATGCTGAAAAGAAAGAGATTCTTCGTCGAGAGTTTGAGGTCGATTTAAATAAGGTCGACTTTAAGGCGCCTTGCTTCTGTTTTGCGGATCAAGGAAAAATCGTTTCTATTTGTTTTGGGGTTCGTGGTTCGGCGTCCTCTCCGGAAGGAAGCGAGGCCCGTCTTCAGACCTTACCGGGCTATCGTCGCACGGGATTGGCCAGCGCATGCTTAATACGCTGGGCCAAAGCCGTGCATAGCCTAGGACGAGTCCCGTTTTACAGTCCAGACTCGCAAAATCGAGTCGCGCGGCGATTGGCGGAGAGCCTGGGCTTAGCTTTGTACGGAGAGCAGTTTAAATTCTGGAGAAGGGATCTCTAAAGCCCTAAGCAGAACGGCTTTTTGATTCTTCGCGAAAAGTTGAATACGTTTCATCGTAGACGCTCTCTTGAGAAGAGGTCTTTGATGTGGCGAGGACTTCTTCAAGAAAACGTTTTCGAAGATCAATCAAAGCGCTTCCGTAGTCCAGTGCGATTTTGGCGTATCTCGACATTTCATTGGCTTTGAGTCGTTGCTCTTGATGTGCAGCCAACTCGGACTCGATGTCTTGAATAGATTGCTCGAGCCAGTTTTGAGAGTCTTTGATCGTATCATCATTATGCATCGCGATTTTCAGAAGGTTTTGGTCCCGATGCGAGACTTTTTCGCGTTCCGAGTGGGCGAGCCATTGGCGGAGCTCTTCGCGGCCTGCAGATGTGATCTCGTAGACCTTTCGGGCCCTTCCATTATGAATTTCGGTCTCATGACTGATAAACCCGCTGGACTCAAGTCCGTGGAGGGCTGGGTAGATCGATGCATTGGCCATGGGGTAAATCCACGCGTATTCCGCAGTGTATCGACGCAATTTGTACCCATGCATGGGTTCCCATTGAAGAAGTCCGAGAAGCGTGTGTTTGAGGGGCATTGGGGGTCGCCTTAGATATTTAATTCCGGGGAGTGTGAATATGACTTTATAGAGATATGTCGAACGACACCTATGAATTCTAACATTAGCAACACTATTTGCGTCAATGAAAAATATAGAAACGTAGCTTTTTTGCCACTTATTTACCCCCTGGGTGAAATCTCACGTAGGCTGCTGACTGGGTTGGGGAGGCACCGTCAAAGACACGGCCATATCCCCACCGGACAGTGGGTCAAAGCCGGCTGCACAGGAGTGCGTTCCATGGCTTCGGGCCTTTGCCCGTTGCTTCAGACGTCCAGGCCTACGGTTCGCATCAGTTCGAGTGCGTTGCTGTGGGTGACGACTCCTGGCTGGAGTCGGTAATCAAAGATCATCTTTCCATCGACCATGTGATCCGCGAAGTGGACGTTTTCGACGCGGCCAGGTTCCTCGGTGGCGAGCTCAGCCAGGGCGAGGTCATGTGTTGTGATGATGCCGATGGCCTCTCGTTGGAGAAGTCCTCGAACCAGAGCACCTGCTCCGATACGGCGGTCATGTGAATTTGTCCCGTGGAGAACCTCGTCGAGAAGAAAAAGTACGGGCCAATCGCCATCGGTCAATTGGATGACCTGGCCAAGTCGTTGAACTTCAGCGAGAAAGTGAGAGATGCCCTGCTGGAGGGAGTCACTGATTCGAATGGAGGCCGCGACTTGAAGGCTTGAGAGACGCAGATGGCCCGCGCGCACGGGCGCACCCGCCATGGCCAGTATGGCGCTGCAGCCTACGGTTCTCAGCAGAGTGCTCTTTCCGGACATGTTCGAACCACTCATCATGAGGACTTGCCTCGAACTTTCCAGTGAAACGCTGTTCGCTACGCATTGATCCGGCGGAATTAGAGGGTGCTCCAGTTCGGTCCCGTGAAAGCAAGGGCCCTCCTGGGCCCATTCTGGATAGACGGCGGCTGGATTTTCATAGGCGTACCCCGCCAGGGCGCAGAGCGCTTCGATTTCAGCCGCGGCCGCAATCCATTCCTCAAGGACTGGACCCGACTGAGCTCGCCACGCTTCAAGAGAGATCGCGACTTGAGTCCCCCACAAGAGGATGGCTCCGATGGGAGAAAAAAATTGATTGCTTCTGGCGTCAAGGAGGTCGAGTAAGCGCCTTAATTCCGCGATGCGCGTCGAGGGTGGTGCTCCATTGACTTCCAGTCGAGAGCGCAAAAAAGTGAGACGCTCGGAATGGACGGGCTCATTCTCAATGAGGGAGAGAAGGCGAGATAGGACGGTGAGCTCATGTCCCGGTGCTTGAGAAGCCGAGAGGATGGAGGAGACCTGGGGGCGGAGAGCCAGCGCAAAAGCGCTCTGGAGCAGAGCGGCGGCGACCACTGGAATGAGGCCCACGCTGGTCCAAATCCAACCTGCGGCCGTCGCTAAGGTCAGTCCCGTTAAGGCAAGCCCAACCCACCTCAGGGCCTTGTTTTTTAACGCAATGGGCCCAAGGGCCCATTCTGCGAGGTTGGCATCCGTGGCTGAGGTTTGAGTGCCGGGGCCTAAGAGCCAGAGGTCTTTTCGTAAATGAACACGATCGGTGAGTTCCCGTACGGCTTCTTGGCGTTGCTGACTTTCGATTGCGGGACATGGAGTTTGGAGCCAGCCAGCGAGAACGGTTTCGCCTGCACGTGTTCGTGTGGTGCAGAGGAGTTCAAAAAGCGATCCGTGTCCGAAGAGGTCGAGATCGTTCGCATAGGGATGGGTTGGATCGAGGTGGGCTGCGCCTGAATTTCCTTTGCCCTGCCAAGTGTGATTTAAACGGTCTAGTCCTCGTTCGTAGAAATCCGTGATCATCTCGGCACGAGTCCGTTTTCGAATACTCCGATCGTGGATGACGAGAAGGGCAATGAAGAAGATGACTGGCGGCACGATCCAGAAGGTTCTTATTTGATGACTTCCAAAAATCAGCCAGCCTAGACCCAGAGCTAAAATGAACGTGGCCAGTCGTGCATGAGAGATCAGGCGTTCTTTCTTCCTCCATTGAGCAGATTCCTCACGTGCGGCCTCAGCCTCGCTTTTGTAAACCGCTTGAGGTGTCTCCTTGGCAGGGATGGGCTTACTCATGATGTCCACCGCCGAGGCCCAAAAGGCGAGCACCCTGGCCCAGAGCTGAGGATTGGTGAATCCCTGCATGGACATAGTCGCGAGCCGTTTTGACAGCGTCTTCCAGCGGGTGCCCCTGAGCGAGCTCGGCGGCGATGGCGGAAGAAAGTGCGCACCCGGTTCCATGCACGGGGCCCGTATCGAGCCGCTCCCCGGGCAGCCAATCGAACTGGAGATGAGCCTCTCGTTTTTGAGCCAAGAGATCATCGGGCGATCCGCTTCGGTGCCCTCCCTTTAGAAGGACAGCTTGGGCCCCTAGCTTTTCGATGAAGAAGCGTGCGGCCTCTTCCGAATCTTTTTTTCGGCTGCAATCGATACCAGTGAGGCGTTCGGCCTCCATAAGATTAGGTGTGACTAGCCGACACCCATGGATCAATTCATGAAGGGCCGGCCATGCTCGACGCTCAAGGAGGAGCGTTCCGTCACTGGCTTCGAGAACCGGATCAATGACAATGGGAACATCACGCTGCAATGACTTGAGACCGAGAACAACGCTTCGGGCCACATCATCGGTGGCCAGCATGCCTATTTTGATGGCATGGGGTGTCCAGTCCGCCAGAAGCCTTCGAATCTGCTCAAGAACCACCGAAGGAAAGACGGGGAGCACGCTGTGTACTTTCGAGCTGTCTTGGACGGTGAGGGCGGTAATGATTCCGGCTCCACGGACGCCGGCTAAAGCAAATGTCTGGACGTCGGCCTGCATGCCGGCGCCACCGGTCGGGTCTGAGCCCGCGATACTGAGAGCACTTTTCATAATAGGGATGGTAAGATTCACAGGCCTCGCCCGCATCCTAAATCGGGAGCCGAAGACACATTGAGTTTGAACGAATTTGGACCAACGCGATTGAGCGCTGCCTTTTTGGCCATTTTATTTGCCGGCGTGGCCCCCATGGCGTCTTGTTCAAAGTCGTTGGCCAATTCTACAGTGATTCTGATCTCACTGGATGGCACCCGGCCAGACGATGTGGTGAAGGAGAGGCTGCCGAGCTTGGTTTCTCTCGCGGAGCGCGGGCTTCAAGCGGAGAGGCTTCAGGCGGAGTGGCCCACGAACACCTTTCCAAATCACGTGACTCTCGTGACCGGTGTTCCGCCCGCACAGCATGGCCTCGTCAACAATGCTTTTTACGACTCTGAGCGGGGCTTTTTTAATAAAAAGAATGCGGAGAACTGGATTGAGGCGGAGCCCCTTTGGTCGATTCTGGCGGGTTATAAGATTCCATCGGCCTCGTATCATTGGGTGGGGTCCGAAGGCCCCTGGCCAAAGACGGGCCGGGGTGCATCTGATTGGAAACCTTTTTCGGGCCGGACCTCTGAGATGGAGAAAGTGGATCAGATCCTCCGCTGGTTGGATCGAGAGGACTCGGCTTCTCGCCCACGGTTCGTGACGGCCTGGTTTCACGGTGCGGATCATGCAGGTCATGTGGCCGGTCCGGATAGCGAAGCGGTGGTGCGCGCTCTTTTGGCCCAGGACCAGGCCATTCATCGGTTAATCCAGGGGCTCGAGGAGCGCAATCTGTTCGAGACCACCACCCTCATTTTTGTCTCCGACCACGGGATGGCGTCGGCCGATACGCGGGTGGATCTCGGGGAAAAGCTAAGGGAATCTGGCGTGGAGGCTCGAGTCATAGGGTCAGGGGGGTTTGCCTCGGTGACCTCCTGGGGGTCTGAGCCTCTCAATGAAGAGGATCTCGATACCATCGTGAAGGTCGCGTCCGGTGCCGGCTTGAAGGCGCACGTTCGGACCGACTTCCTTGAAGGAGGTGTCTTTGCGCACCCTCGGTTTGGCCAAGTGATTGTGCGGGCACCGATGGGGATGGCGATTGCAAGGACCGAACTCAGCCTGAAGGGATTTCATGGCTATGCTCCGGAGGAGCCCAGCATGTCCGCCATTTTGATTGCCTTCGGGCGGGGCGTCATGGCGAACTCCCAAGTCGGAGAGGTCCGGTCCATCGATGTGGCCCCCACTGTACTTGCACTTTTGGGAGTTAAACCCCCGAGCTCAATGCTGGGACAGCCCATAGAGGCCTTTCTGACTAAAAATCAGTTTTCTGGCACACTGATCGTTCCTTCTTCTCCCCTCTCTATTGTGGACCCGGACTAAAGTTAGGTGCAGCCATGTTTCAAAAAACTCTTTTACTGAATCAGCGTAGAGTCGCTACATCCAGGGCGCTTTTTCTCTTGGTGGGAGCAGTGAGTTTCATCTTCGCGGCCTTTGGCGCAGTGGCCCAAGAGAAGGCCACCCAGCCTACGGCTAACACTCCAAACGCGTACTACGCCATGACTTTTGGACATTCTGATTTCGATCGGGTCATGGCGCAGTATTGGTCTCTCGGGTCTCTTTTTCGATCGGAGACGGTGGTGGCGGGGCACCCGATCGTCACACTGGTGGACAAAAAGTACTACTACACCTACGACGCTCTCACTCGGAAGGGCTACCGGATCAAGCGTTCCTCTTCTTCCGTAGCAAAGGATAAAGAACGCATTCGACCTTTTGCTTTGGATCTTTACGAATTGTGGGCCGCTGGCGGTGAGAAAATCCGTGAGGAGAGTCTGAATGGGGTTCGCGCTGAGGTGTACCGCGTGACGGACAATCAGGGAAAGCGCACCTTATGGGTGACTCAAAATTCTCTCAAATTCCCGCTTAGGTTGGAGACTTACAGTCGCGGCACAAACCGAAAGTCCGAATTGGACTGGGTTCAATGGATTCCGGATCTGTCCGTCGAAGAAGAGTTCTTTGAGCCGCCGGGGAACTTGGATTTAAAGCGGTTTGACAGCTACGCGGACTTTGCTGAAGCACTTAAATCGTCTCCTGTGGAGCCTGCTCCGCCCTTATTTTACTACCTGCTGCATCAATCCGAGTAAGGAATCGAGATCAAGCTTCCATCTCTCCTTCGGCTGTTTAATCTTGGGTTGCCTGGTCTAAAGGCTTAGGTTTCCCCGAGACAGCTTTTGCTTTCCGCTCTGTGGGAAGATGATTTTCTTTTAGGAGTTTGACCAGGCGATGTCCGCTTCCAGGATGGAGGGTTCTTTCATTGCAATCGTGGAAAGTCGTCGAGCCACCTGGCCACTAATTTCTTTGAAGGCCCGAGCGCTGTCCGATTCCGGTGAGACAATCGTGACCGGTTCTCCTCGATCGCTGTAACCCGCCATTCGAGGGTCGATGGGCACTTCGCCAAGAAAGGGAATTCCAAGCTCCTCGGCCACACGTTTTCCGCCGTCCCGGCCAAACAGGTAGTACTTATTGTCGGGCAGTTCGGGAGGCGTGAAGTAGGACATGTTTTCAACGATACCCAGGATGGGCACATTGACTTTGTTAAACATCTGCAGGCCCTTACGCGCATCAATGAGAGAAAGGTCGTTGGCGGTGGTCACGATCACGGCGCCAGCAAGGGGGGCGAGCTGAGTTAAGGTGAGCGCCGCATCTCCTGTACCGGGAGGCAAATCGATGATCAGATAATCAAGTTCGCCCCAGGCGACATCTGTGAGGAACTGCTTGATCAATCCATGGACCATGGGGCCACGCCAGATCACCGGTGAGTTGTCGTCTAAGAAAAAGCCCATGGACATGAGTCGAATGCCGAAGGATTCAAGCGGAATAATGCGTTGATTCGATGTGGTGGCAGGTTGACCTGTCACACCTGTGAGCAAGGGAAGCGAAGGTCCGTATACGTCGGCATCCATGAGTCCGACCTTGGCTCCGCTTTGCTTCAGTGAAAGAGCCAGATTGAGGGCCACCGTGCTTTTCCCCACTCCGCCTTTTCCAGAAGCCACCGCTACTAAGTTTCGAACACCCGGTAGGATCACCTTTTCCTTGACGCCCGTCGGGGACGCTTGTCGAGTCTGAGACGTCATGCTGACTTCAGCCACGGAAACGCCCTCAAGGGCTTCGACTCGCTCTCGGCCTTCTCTTTCAAATTCGGCTTTTACAGGACAAGCCGGCGTGGTCAGCTCGATTTCGAAGGAAACGCGGGCCCCATCGATTTTTATGTTCTTGATGAAGTCAAGATCCACAATACTCTTATTAAAGTCGGGGTCCATAATGGGGCGCAAAGCGTCGAGGATCTGGGATTGGGTTACGGGATTCGTCATCGGATTCCTTGAAGTTGGGGTATTCCGCTCCATCTGGGGCGTCAAACGAACAATGAATGTAGCGTATGGAAAAATGACCGGGAGAAGGGTTTGAACGAACTTGATCATGGATTAGCTCGAATGCGTGAGTGCTCCTTTGAATATGGGGCGGGTCTTTGCAATAACGGGCCTATGGTGTCTGAGGCGCTACACGCGCTGGGGCACGACGTCCTCACAGAGGCCTTCCTAGACGTCTACCTGCCCCGATTGCAGTTCCTGGAGGTGGGCCAGCCCATACCGGAGGCTGGGCAAAAGGAGGCACTGGGGAACGGGCTTCCTGAGGATTGGGTCGTCACGTTCGCCCCTGAGCACGAAGCGGGGGCCGAATGGGAGTTGTTGAGAGAGAAGCTGCCTGTTTTTTTGGCTGGTTATTTTGCAGCGGCCTTTCATGGTCCAGTTCGTTTAGCTCACGCTATTCGGGCTCTTGAAGGCCTAGAATCAGCCCATCGGCGAGAAGAGATGGTCCGCGGCCTTGCCTACTGGGCTTCTCGCTATCAGGAACTCCCTGGGGTTCCAGGTTGTGAAAGCGAGCCGGGCTACGGACTTGAACAGATTTTTAAGAATTTACAGCCGGCTTCTCTTTCGGAGCCTCATCCGGTGCTGGTCTCCCAGGCTGTGAATGCACTAGAGAATCACACCCTTTTCGTGCCCACAATTGAACGTGCCGACCTGCGGGAGTTCGAGCCTTCTGTTTTCGTCAGTCGGCTTTGTTCGGAAGCCGCCCATCTTTATCTCAAACATCCGGCGCATCGCCTCCCTTATTTGTTCGGTCTCACCGGAGCATCGGCCCTACGTTCTTTCCTTCCGTACCTGAATGAGGAGACGGTGGAGCGGGGGTTAGGATATGCATTGCAAGGGGTGCTTGCGGTTCACTGCACGTATGGTGAGTCCAGTCAAGCATTTCGTCCATCCGCAGATCTTCTGAAGCTCTCGGAGTCCTGGGATGAGATGCGCTACCGCGCAGCTTGTTCGGCGCAGGAGCATGTCATTCGTTTGGCGGAAGTTTGCTGGCGTGAAGATCAGATTTGCTCGGAAGATGTTTTCCGGTGGGTCGCTGCGGACGCGATCCTGGAGTTAGGCTTTTCTCATGGAGGTCGAGGGGGGTGACTTTTTTTCAGCCGCTATTTTGAGGAGGCCTGAGCAATCTCTGGGCTGTTCCTGAGAGAATCGCATCGCGCTTTTCGGGCTGACCCTCGGTGACGATTAAAATTTTAGCCAGGGTGGCAGCTTCATGGTAGAAGGGCCAATCGGAACCGAAGAGCAAGCGATCGGCACCCAGAGTCTCGATGAGTTCGTCAATCTGTCGAATGCCTTGACCGTGGATATCAAGAAAGACGTTCGGGTTTCGAAGAGCAAAGGGAATCGCATCGGCTACGTCTCTGGCTCCTGCATGTCCCAGGATGAAGTTGACATCGGGATGTTCGGCCACAGCGGCTTCGTAGTTGCGGATGAGCGTGAAGCGGTGCGTATAGCCCGGTTCAATTCCTGCACGACCTCCATGGAAAAATACGGGGAGTCCGAGGCGTCCGCATTCCTGGTAGATGAGATTCATCTCGGGATCATCTGGGAAAAAGCGTTGGACGGCGGGATGTAGCTTTACAGCGCGGGCGCCAAGTGAAGCTTGCCTTCTCAACTCAAGCAGCGCGTCGGTGTCGCGAGGATGGATGGAGGCACCGGGCAGCAGGCGGTCTCCTGAATTGGAACTCTCAATTGCGGCCATCCACTCGTCCGCTAAGTGGTCTCCGAAAGGCAAGCCAAGCGCGATGGGTAAAACAAGGGCTTTTTGAATACAACTCGCATCCATTTCGTTTAGGAGATTCGGAATTGTATGCGTTTCAGCGTATTTGCTTCCCCAGGTCAATTGGCCGATGGACTCCCACTCGAGTTCTTTGAGCTGGTCTGCATCGAAATTGGCATTGATATAAACGTCTAAATCCAGCACGCAGCCCGGTTGGGTGGCGTCGCAGTCGAGGAAATGATGGACTCGTTGAGTTCGCGCGAGCAGATCTATAGAAGGTGCGAGCAGGGCAGAGATTCCAAGGTGCGTGTGGCAGTCAATAATTGGCGGGAGATTTTCGACCACACATTTTAGCTCTCCTTGGTTGTTCATCTCAAAGTAGGGGAGCTTGGATAAGCCGCGATATCCGCGATAGCGATGAGGCCCGAAACGACTTTTCCCCGAACGTTCTTTTTCTTCACGCATCTGCTCTTTGAGTTTGAAGGCATCCTCCTCGGTGTAGCGATCTGTGTCATAGCATCCCGAGAGAGGAAGGCTCAGACTTGAGGCGGCGACCAGTCCGAGCCGTTTTAGGAAAGTTCGACGACCTAGATTCGATTTCATTTGTAGGTTCATCATTCAGGTTTTACCCAGTAGTTTTGATAGTCTTTCCATTCGTCGTCGTCAGTAACCCAGTTTGCATATACGGCGACCCCTCGGATGCATCCTGCATCACCGTCTCTTGATTCAAGGGCAGACCGAACCCCTAGGCTGGCTGTGCGGATATTTTCGATCTCTGGATCGGAGTAGAGCGGCACATCTTCGTAAGCAGGGATGCCAATGAGGGCCTCATGGCCGGGCGTGCTGCAGGCCCAATCAGCCATGAGATGAGTTTGGTGGCGGACGAAAGTGATGTATCCCTTTTTGAAGCTGAGGTTTGTGTCGTAGGCCATGACCACGGTTTGATCACTTCGTAACATAGTTTCGCGGTAATACTCCTCCGACCAGAAGCTGCTTTTGAGTGGGCCGACAGAGATTCCGAATGGACCCGCACGGGGTGTGGCTTGGCTGATGGTGAAGTTTTTTCCCATCCGTTGCCGAACTCGCTCGAGAAGCTCGAGATATCCGTCTTCAAAGTCGCGCATAGGCTCAAAGTCAAAATGAACGCCATCGAAACCTTCGTTGCGAAGCTGTTCAATCGAGTTTTCGAGGTTGATCAAAAAAGTTGGATCAGTCAGGTCGAGTTTGTCGACGCGGGCCCCTAGCCAAGCCAGCATTTGAAGTTGAGGTTGACTTTTTCTCAGCGTCTCCAGGCTAGCGCCGGCAGGGTGGGGGAGAGTTCCATCGGGGCCGGCTGGGCCGACATGGATAAAGACATGAGAGATGCCGTGTTTCTCAAGGTCTTCGATAAGTTCTCTTGAATCCTCGGTGGTAACGGGATCTCCTGAGCGGACTCCTAAGCCGGTATACCATTTATGGCCAAGCCAGAGACCGTTTTTTTTAAGATCGAAAGACGTGTTGGTCTTTGGAGACGGATCCCATGATAGGAAAGCGAATACGGCAAAGCCGATCAAGAAAACGAGAGCTACGGCGATCGGCCTTATTCCCAATTCGTCTCCGCACGGCAGAAGGCCGCTCCATGACCAGCCTACCATTCAGCGGCCTCACTCTCAATTCGCACTCTCAGACGGCTTTCGATTTGAGTTGTGAGCAGCTTCAAGAGGCGCATGCTAGGGTTTGCTCAATGACTCCCAAGTACGCGTGGTTTGGCGCCGCCTTCATCATTGGTCTCATTGCAGACCAAGTCAGTAAGTACTGGATCATTGATCGATTGCGTTACGGAGAGCGTGAGTGGGTGATCCCTGGGTTCTTCGAACTTACGCATGTAAGAAATCCGGGAGGCATCTTTAGCTTTCTCGCCGATGGTTCCGTTGAACTCAGGATGACCCTCTTCGTGGGGGCAGCGCTTTTGGCCATCGTGTTGCTCTTGCTTTTTCTTTTTCGACACGCTCCCGAAGAACGACTCCTCCCCATGGCTCTCGGTATGATCTTGGCGGGCGCGGTTGGAAACCTAGCTGATCGATTGATTCATGGGGAAGTAATTGACTTCTTGAATGTTCACCTTTTCGGGGGATACGTTTGGCCAACCTTCAATGTGGCCGATAGCCTGATCGTCGTCGGGACAGGGATTTTGATGATCGAGATGTTTCTGGCCGAAGAGCCCGAGGATTCTGATTCCGAGGACTCTCGGCGAGATTCAGTCTAGGGCCAGTTGCTTCCGCGGCATGTCAGAAAGGTCGGATACGTTCAGCTGGCATCCTCGTTTTTCGGGAGCGCGGAAGCCTTAGCGGCGAGTGACCTGGCTTTGGGCGCGCTGCCACCCCCAACCCAGCAGTCGGTGAGTGGTTCGGGGCATGACTCGAAGCAGAGCTGCTAGCACATAGGTTTCTGTGCAAATAAGGCCTCGGAGTTTTCCTGACTTCAATACAGAGACGATTTTCTGAGCGACGCGATCGGGGCTCACTCCGCGCTGTGAAAAATTCGTTGCCATTTCTTCTTGATTTAGGCTTTCAGCGACACGCGCTTGGTCGACGATAGACGTTGCGATTCCACCCGGATGAATTGATGAAACTTTGATGGGTGTGTCTCTGAGTTCGTTTGAAAGTGTTTCTGTCCAGGAGCGAACAGCGGCCTTAGTAGCGGAATATCCTCCAAGACTCGGGATGCCCATGAGTCCCGCAAGGCTTGAAATGTTGATGATGTGACCTTCCTCTTCCTTCCGGATGTAGGGAAGGAAAAATTTGCATCCGTAGACGACTCCCCAGAAGTTGATTCCTACCATCCATTCAAGATCTTCAAGGCTGTTTTCTTCAATGTTGCCTGCAAGTGCAACTCCGGCGTTGTTGATCACGATATGGACGTGACCGTGAGCACTGGCAACGGCGTCGGCGAATTTTTTCATTTCGGTGGGGCTCGCCGCATCGACCAGATAGGTCGTCACTTTTGTTGAGTCACCGCCGATTAACGCAACCGTTTGAAGGAGACCCGATTCATTGACATCCGAAAGCGCGAGTTCGCAACCCTCTTTGGCGAGAGCCAGAGCGGTTGCACGGCCAATGCCACTTCCGGCTCCTGTAATTACAGCGACTCGATCGGTGAGTTGCTTCATTAGATTCATCCCCTGTTTGTTTCGAGTCAACGCTGAAATACAGGTTGAGAGTACACGATGTTGAATTCGATTTTAAGGAGGCGAGGGGTCGGGAGATAGGCTTTTCGTAGCAGAATCAGAGTAGGATCCCTGCGACGCAAGCTGTCATGAAAGTGGCGAGCGATCCCGCAAGAATGGATCGGAGACCGAGTCGAGCAACCTCTGGACGACGCCCAGGAGCCATTCCTCCGATGCCTCCAAGGAGGATGGCGAGCGATCCGAAATTGGCAAAACCGCAGAGAGCGTAGGAGGCGATGATGCGGCTCCTTTCGGTCAATTCGCCGTTGGCCATCTGGGCTCCGAGTTCTTGGTAGGCGATGAATTCATTAAGGACGATTTTGACGCCGATGAGCGAACCTACAGCGGGTGCATCTTCCCACGGGACGCCCATCATGAAGGCCAGGGGAGAGAGGAGGAATCCAAGGATGCCTTGAAAGCTGAGGTCAGGGATGCCGAGCCAAAGGCCCATTGCTCCGAGAATATCGTTGGCCATGTGGATTAAGGCCACGAAAGCAACAAGCATGGCTCCGATATAGGCGGCCATACGCAGTCCGTTTAGAGCCCCTTCGGCTGCCGCATCGATGAGGTTTGTATGCGCTTTTTCGACGGCCACGCCTGAGGGAGTGGCCGTTTTTGGAATTTCAGTTTCGGGAACGATGATTTTAGCGAGCAAAAGACCGGCGGGCGCAGAAAGTATGCTGGCGGTGAGCAGGTGCCCAGCGAATGCGCCGCCGCCTAAGATATTGACATAGGCGAGCAGGACAGAGCCGGCCACCGTAGCCATTCCGACGGACATTGTGGCAAAGAGTTCAGATCGTGTGAGGTTTGGCATGTAGGGCTTTATGACTAAGCACGATTCGATCATACCGACAAACACATTGCTCACCGCGGCAAGACTCTCAGCGGGTGATGTTTTCATGCTGCGAGTCAAAAGTGTAGACAAGGTACTTACGAAAACCTGAACAACGCCCAGGTGGTAGAGAATGCCAAAGAGGCTTCCCATGAAAACAACGATGGGGAGTACGCCAAGTGCGAACGAGAACCCTGTGTCCATGAGGTCGCCGAAAACCTGACGGGTTCCCGCGTTCGTGTATTCGAGTAGGCGCTCAACGACTTCGGAGACTAGGCTGAAGAATACGTCTCCGGCAGAGGTTTTGAGCAACGCGAGTCCAAGTCCCAGTTGAATCGAGACGCCCCATAGGACTGTTCGCCAGGGGAATTTCTTTCGATTGACTGAGGCGAGCCATGCGATGAACATCATCAAGACGAATCCAATCGCGGAGATGACTCTCGGCACCGATTCCTCCAAAGGACCTTCCTCCTAGCCTAGATGTGATTGAAATACCGCGGAGAGGTCTTGAACGGCTTGCTGAGGGGATGCGGCCTGGGTCATCGCCGAGATCACCGCCGCTCCCCTTGCTCCTGTCGAGAGTATTTCGTTCAGGTTTTTTAGCGTGATTCCCCCGATAGCGACCACTGGCTTGATTCCGGACAGTTGAACAATCTCTTCGAGCAGAGGGAGACCTCTTTGTAGGTAGCTCGAATCTTTTGACTCCGTTGAGAAAACAGGGCCAAAGGCGACGTAGTCTACGCCTTCCTCAAGTGCTATTCGAGCCTGATCGATCGTATGTGTTGAGCGGCCCACTTGGAGCTGGTTTCGAAGATGGGATGGGATGGACGCCGGCGGCAGATCTGTTTGGCCGAGATGTACACCGTCGGCCTCACACGCGAGCGCTAGGTCAAATCGATCGTTAATGATAAAAGAGATGCCAGTGTCGCGTGTCCATTGACGAATGTTTAGAGCCATTTTGAGCGTCTCTTTGTCTGTCGTGTGCTTCGTTCTGAGTTGCACCACGGCAGCCCCTCCCGCGCAAGCGGCCCGGGCTTGTTCCGCCAGAGTACAGGGCCAGATGGGATTATCGTCCACAAGTACATGCAGACCTTCTAGGGATGGCTTCCTTTGATCACTCCACGTTTTTTTCATGATTGGGAATGACGTGATGGAATTTCGATTTCAAGTTCAGAGATTTTTTTACGCAAGGTATTTCGGTTGATCCCCAAAAGAGCGGCTGCTCGAATTTGATTGCCATCCGTATGGCTGAGCACGGTTGTGATCATAGGTTTTTCAATGCTCTCTAAAATACGCGAATGAAGCTCGGGTGTCTCGCTCTCATTGAGGGCTTGCTTAACCTGCTCTGCGACGAGAGCGTTCAAGTTGTTCCCTTCTTCTGAGCTCACATCTTTTTTAGGATGGAGAAAACTAAAGTCGGAAGGGGAGAGGATGGGAGTCGATGCAAGAACGAGAGCTCTCTTTACGGCGTTTTCTAGTTCCCTGACGTTCCCTGGCCATTCATGTTCTTCGAGTGCTTGAATCGCCTCTTCCTCTATGGTTGTCTCAGTGTCTGTGAGTTCGGCTGCGTATCGAGTGACGAAGTATTTGGCGAGGGTGCTGATATCGTCGCGTCTTTCACGGAGCGAGGGGATTTGAATGGGGACCACTCTGAGTCGATAGAGCAAATCTTCTCTGAAATGCCCCGTTTTAACGGCGTGGTCTAGGTCGCGATGGGTCGCGGTGACGACCCTCACGTCCACATGAATCGGGTCTCGTCCTCCAACAGGGACGACTTCTCCACTTTGGAGGGCACGTAAAAGCTTGGCTTGGAGTGTGATGGGCATATCTCCGATCTCATCGAGAAACAATGTTCCACCCGAGGCTTCTCGAAATCGACCGAGACGCGGTGAGACAGCACCTGTGAATGCGCCACGCTCATGTCCAAAGAGTTCGCTCTCCAGGAGCTCTCCCGGAATAGCGGCGGCATTGACGGCGACGAAGGGGCGGTCTGACCGAGGGCTTGCCTTGTGAATCGCCCGAGCGACCAGTTCTTTTCCAGTGCCACTTTCCCCGACGATCAGCACGGGAACATTGCGCACCGCGACTTTTCCCACGACTTTGAATATTTCGAGAAGGGCAGGGCTGGTTCCCACTAACTGTTGTCCATTTGGGTAAAGCTCGTTGCCCGATCCTCGCCGGAGTTCTGAAATTTCATTTTGGAGTGATCGTACTTTTTGAATTCTTTCAGCAAGGGCAGAGACTTGAGCCAGGGAGAACGGTTTAATGAGGTAGTCGAGGGCCCCCATTTTCATGGCTTCGACGGCATTTTCCATCGTGTTCTGTGCCGTGATGATCACTACGGCGGTATCCGATCCTGTCGCTCTGAGTTGTTCGAGAACTTCAAGGCCGGTTTTGCCTGGCATCCTGATGTCTATGAACGCGAGGTCAAAATGGGTGGTTAACAGGAGTTGTGTCGCCCCTTCTCCGTCGCTCGTTTCGGTGACTAAATGTCCGTCGGCTTCAAGAACTTCTCTCAGGACGAATCGAATTGAATTTTCATCGTCTGCGACGAGAATTGACATTTTATGGGACATGGAATCTTGCATTTACACTATTTCTCCAGTGTTTTTTGAATAGGATTGCTTTTCAGAGGCAACTTAATGCAGACGCTGGCCCCTCCTGTGGGTCCGTGCCCGTCGATAATCAGTCGACCTCGATGACGCGATACCCAATGCTGGGAGACGGCTAGCCCGAGCCCTGTGCCCTCTGCCTTGGTTGTGAAGAAAGGTGTGGCCAACCGCTCCAAAACCGACTCTTCGATACCGGGCCCCTGGTCCTCAAAGAAAATA
The DNA here is from genome assembly GCA_002691205.1 of Deltaproteobacteria bacterium. GTDB lineage: Bacteria > Myxococcota_A > UBA9160 > UBA9160 > UBA4427 > MED660. The sequence goes on along the minus strand of NZHD01000008.1, from coordinate 49,028 downwards.
TTCACGGTTGGGACGGCTTTTCCATCGGCTCCCGTCAGTCGGTTCTGTAAAGACATTCCCGTTCTGAGCGTGAGTCGGCCTCCCGCTTCGCCCATGGCTTGGATGGCATTGCGGGCGAGATTTAGAAATACCTGAGTTAGTCGAGAGGGGTCTCCCGCGATCTCTGGAATGGAGGGGTCAAAAACACATTCAAATTCTACGTTGGATGCAAGCGGTTCTGTGCAGATCAGTTCCATCATTTGGTTGAGCAATCGGTGCAAGTTCACGGATTCAATCGACAGCGCCTCGTCTTTTGCGAAGACCATAAGTTCGTCGACGAGAGAGCTGATCCTGTCTACCTCTTGTATAATGAGGAGCGATGTGCGCTTGCTCCGTTCGTCGGAAACTCTTTTTTGAAGAAGCTCGGCCGCTCCCCTGATCCCACCGAGAGGGTTTTTTACTTCGTGAGCGATTCCTGCTGCAATATGGCCGTACGAACTCAGTTTTTTCTTTTGAGAGGCATCCTCGCTCATTTCCCGGAATGTTGTTCGGTCTCGGAGTACCAGCAGGACATCCGGTTCTCCAAGTTCATCTTTGTAGATGGGCGAAAGCGTGAGGTCCAAGACAAACTCAGGTCCCGATCGGCGTTCGAGAACAACTTCGCCTTCGACTCTCGCTCTTTGAGTCCTGACCACGTTCTCAAAGGCATTCAGAAGAGGATGATTCGCGGGAATCAGTGAAGCGAGTGTTTGCTCTGAATCCGTGTCGGGTCTGGCTTCGAGGATTCGGCAGGCCTCGTGATTGATCAGTTTGACCCGGCCGCTCTTAGAGAGAATCAGGACACCCTCAACCATCGCGTCCAGAATGGGCTGAATCGACTTGTTTTTAGTTTTTTTGGGGGGTGCCATGTGGGATTTTCGATACGTGAATTTTTGCTAAGTATTGCACAATATATAGGCAGTCTAGCGTCCTGGGGGGGCTCTGTCAGTCATGAGAATGAAGATTGCGACTTCTCAAATGACTAATTTCGGGTGTATGGTCTGGGCCGTGGAGTTGAAACAAGGAATCAGCGTCGAGGAAGCGAGTGGGCACATTCAGGCCGCCACGCCCGTCTTGGGTTGGGAGACGGTGGCGCTCGGTGATGCTCTGGGTCGAGTCGTAGCGGAGTCGATGATTTCGACTCGCGAGCTTCCTCCGGCCGATTGTTCTGCCATGGATGGGTACGCGGTACACAGTGCTGACCTCGTAGATGCGACGGACGCGGAGCCCGTCGATTTGTCCGTGGTCGAGGAAATTCCGGCTGGGGGGACTTCAGAGCAAAGGCTTCAGCCTGGGACTTCGGCTCGCATTTTTACAGGTGCTCCAGTTCCAAAGGGAGCCGACGCAGTCGTCCGGCAAGAGGATGCTCACGTTGGGCAAGAGGGTCGCGTCATGATTAGGGTGGCGGTTCCACCACAAGAGAACGTCCGAGAAGCAGGTGAGGATGTTCGGTTGGGGGACTGCGTGATGGACTCGGGGCAATACGTAGGTGCAGCTGAAGTGGGAATGATGGCGTCTCTTGGGCGATCCATGGTGAGAGTTCACAAGCGACCACGCGTTGCGATTCTATCGGGTGGCGACGAGTTGGTTGAAGTAGATGGTGAGGTCAAAGGGGGTCGAATCGTCGCTTCGAATTCATACACTCTGATGGCGGCCTGTAAAATGCTGGGCGCAGATCCATTTTATTTGGGGATATCGTCAGATGATCCTGAAAGCGTTGAGGATCAGTTTAGGCAGGCCCTTCAAGCTGATTGTATCGTGAGTTCTGCGGGTGTGTCCGTTGGCGATCACGATCACGTTCGACCTGTGCTTGAGAAATTGGGATGTCGGCTAGATTTTTGGGGCGTTCGAATGAAGCCTGGATATCCGCTTGCGTTCGGTCGCTTTCAATCGGAGAGAGATTCTTTGAACGATGCAGGCCCACTTGTTTTCGGTCTCCCTGGGAATCCGGTTTCTGCTTTTGTTTCATTTGAGATTTTCGTCCGGCCTGCACTCTTGAGGATGATGGGTCGGACACGTTGCTTTCGGCGCACTCTTCGAGTCCGTTTGGCCGAGACCTTTCGGAAAAAAGCCGGAAGAATGCACTTTGTTCGAGTGAAGTTGAGCGAAAGCAGTGGCATCATCGAGGCGAAGAGCACCGGAAATCAGAGCTCGGGTGTTTTGAGTTCGATGACTCGAGCTGATGCACTTCTCGTGTTTCCTGAAGAGGCGACGGAAATGAGTGCAGGGGCAGAGGCTTTAGTTCAGCTCTTGAACGATGATCCATATTCAGAAAAGGGTTTGGGGTTTTAGCTCTGTAGTCCCGATTGGGAAATCGCAGGTCTTTACGTTCATCAAGTTATTTCTGGGGAAGCTAAATGCTGGATATTCCGCGTCTAAAAAGAATCCGCTTATCTCGCTATCCAGTTTCGCAACGCATTATGGGTCGCTTTCTTTGTTTAAACTACGAGTCCGTCCCAGGTGTCAAGATTCGTTTTGAAGGCACCGAAAATATCCCTGATGAGCCGTGTATTTTCGCGATGAATCATACGGATAGATACAACTACTTCCCATTTCAGTACAAGCTCTGGCGGATAAAAAATCGTTTCACGGCCACATGGGTTAAAGGGAAGTATTATGAAAATGCGGCCGTGGCTACGTTTATGGAGAAGATGAACCAGCTTCCCACGATCTCTCGGGGCTACCTTATCACTCGAGACTTTCTTGAAGTCTTAAAGCGTGCTCCGACATCGGAGGAATATTCAAGATTGCGTGACTGGGTCGATGAGAGCTATGAAATTGGCGCCACGGCACATCGAGAAGAGTCTTTTTGGGAGGGTTTGCCTAGAGCATTGTTCGATGAGAATCGAAATGTTTTAGGTCGTGAATTCCAACCTGAGAAAGAAACTTACCCCGACTACGTCAATGGGACTTTCCAGCTGATGATGAAGTTATTTGTTGGACTGAACCAGCAAGCACATGATGTGGGCCTCGACATCCTTATTTTCCCACAAGGAACTCGATCGAAACGACTTCTGCCTTCTCATACAGGGATCGCGGAGTTGGCTTTTTACCTGAAGTGCCCGGTCGTACCCATCGGCTGCAACGGTTCAGACCAAGTCTATCCAGGCTCAAGTCCTTTCGGAAAAAAGGGCGAATGTATTTATCGAATCGGAGAAGCTATTCAGTACGGCTCAATCCCGGAGTACAAACTCGATGAAGAGTTTGATCCCTTTACAAAGGAAGCAGAGATCAAGTTCGGTTCACACTTTGAGAGTTTTGCCGAGGCGGTGACCAGGCGAATTAACCCGTTGCTTGACGAGGCTTATCAAATGGACGATGAATTAAAATTGCCCGATGATCGAGAAGCCAAACGATTCCTATAGCCGCTCCCGTTTGCTCTCCTTCATTGACCTCGAATTCGATCGATAAGCTGGCTTGTTCTGATGTTTCGGATTTCGCTTAGGCGCTTGACTGTCCCTCCCCAGCTCTCAACTTCGTCCTTGCCAACAATCTCATCGATGTTCCAGTCGCCCCCCTTAGCTAAAACATCGGGCTTGAGGTCTCGAATAAGAGACAGAGGTGTAGTCGCTCGGAATGAGATGACCCAATCGACGCAAGCCAGACTGGCAATCATTCTCATGCGCTCTGAAAGAGGTATGACCGGCCGATTTGGCCCTTTTATTTTTTGAACGCTTGCATCGCTATTGAGTGCAACAACGAGTCGATCTCCTAGACGACATGCTTGTTCAAGAGAATGAACGTGCCCTACATGCAGTAGATCAAAGCATCCGTTTGTGAAGACGATGGATTCGCCGCGCTTCCGAGCCGCTCGAGTGATCTCGATCGCTCGAGCACGATTTAAGACTTTTTTTTCAGAGTTGGAGAATTTCATGAATCTTCTTTGGTGATGTTTGAGGCTTCAGGGAGCGCTTTGAGGATGGGTTTGGGGTCTAACTGTGTCTCTACTTTAGGTTTCTCTGGGGCTGATTCGTTTTCAGAGGGTGGCAGGTCTTGGGGTGCGACCTTTGTCTTTTCCGGTTGGTTCTCCACGGTCGGTGTTTTTTCCGGAGCCGAGGGAAGGGAGAGTCCTTCTTGAGGTGAAGCTATCGGATCTGGTTTTGTTTGCCCCTGATTGAGACTGCCGCCAGTGAGTACTGTGTTAAGTAAGGCATAAGGAGCCAGCAGTACATCCGGAAGATCTTCTGCAAAACTTTTGCCGCGCAGTAATTCAACATGAGGACGGTCGAAGGTTCCGTCGACTTGGTAGTAAGCGCCCACGAGCCCTTTTTCTGATCCGGGGAGAATCGCTTTGACGAGTGGGATTCTTTCCATAATTTGGCCGGCGCCCCGGAAAAAGAAAAGACCAAGAACCCCAATGATTTCGTTAGGGGGACGTGTCGCATCAATGGTTCCTGAGACATAGATTCGCACAGGTCCCTCGAGTTTGAAGTCATCTGTCGAAATCCGACCATCTTCTACTTTGAGCGTGCTTTTGATTGACTCAAAAGCAATCGAACCACGCTGCGCATACTCGTTGTATCCCTCACTTGCATGTGCAATTTCAATTAAGAGTGGAAGTTCATTCGTTTGAAGTTCTCCATCTCGAGCATCAACGCGGAACTGACCGGCAAGATCTGCGAGTAACGGAGTTTGCGGTCGCAGAGCACCTTTGAGCTCAGCCGAGAGGTGCAGTCGGCCTGTCGCATAGCCGGGTGAGAATCCAATAGTGGGGCCAATACTTTCGACGTCTCCCGAAACGATCGAAAACCTAGACTCAGTTGGGACATGCTCTGGGTATCCTAAGTTGAAGTCTGCACTTCCGAGAAGCTTGCCAGAGGGTTTGAGATCTGACCGAATCTGGTGGAGTTCTAAGGTTTGGCCTTGAAGAAGGAAAAACCCACGAATGTCTCTGAATACCAGTCCGGACATATTGACCTCCGGAATTCGAAAACGGCCCGATGCCCACTTTTCACGTGTGGGGAGATGATTTGCAAGGTCTTCGTTAGGCGACCGCGGCGATACCGGTACGACCTCTTCGGGCTCTTGAGTCCCTGGAGGAACTGTAGGCTGATAGGCAGCTGTCCAAATCTCGAAGTTGAGGATGTTGGACGTGGCGTGCGTCCATCGGGCCTCTCCCCAGAAGGGCGCGCCGGCCCAGGTGCCTGTGTTGATTTCAAAGATAGATCCGCCAGGAATCTGTTTAATTCGGACCAGTGCGTCGCGAATAGGCCAGCGGAAGAGAGGGTACTCTAGACGCTCTATGTTTAAGATGAGCTCTGGACGAATCGAATCGTCTCGGGTGGGATCGCGGGAGTCGAAGTTAAAAAGTGCGAGAAAGGCCGGGATTCCAGAAAGTCCAGGAGGCTGCGAGTGCATAGTTCTATCCTCCTCCGGTGTGGCCAAGAGGTTTTTGAAATCGTGAATCTGAACATTAAAAGTGGGTAGAGGATTTTTGTTCAGCAGTCCTGTTACGTTGAGGAGCGAGAATTCGTTCTCGTTTAACTCGACTGTCCCCGACAATTCATCGATAAGGCCGTCATTTCCTGTTCGTATCTGAATGTCGAACAAGTTGGCGGAAACTTTAAATCCAGGAGGAAGGAGGTCCAACTCCCTGCTGAGAAGTTGAGTCCAGATTTTCAGAGTCGCCGCTCCTGAGCCGTTGGCTCTTTGCAGCTTGCCCGTGTCGACTCGTCGAAGGAAATTTGAAAGTCCCTTCGACGTCTCCGGTGGAAAGTTTTGGATCGTATTCTTGAGTCCATTTAGATCGAGTCCGGTGAGTTCTGCAGAGAGAGTCATCTGGGCTTGTTCTGAAAAGGGACGTTCGATTTGAGTTCCGATGGTCATGACGACACCCTCATTTCGAATGAGGATTGGATCGATCGAGAATTTCGTGGGATCGATTTCCATGTGTGTAAAGACAGACAATTCATCTTGAGCGAATTTGATGTCATGGCTTTGATCGGGGATCTTAAAGGCGAGATCCCTAAATTGGCTATCGGCAGTGAGCGCGCCGTGTCCGAGTCTATGTGTTTCATAGTCCAGCTGACCGGTCCAACTTCCAGCGATTTTAGGTCTGCTTTCTTGTGATCCGAGATAGGGTTCAATGAGCTTCAGAGGGAGGTCGGTTGCGGCGAGCTTCAGGCTGAAATCTCCCGCTCCATTGTGTGTTCCTTCCGCTCTGATTGGAATTCGTTTAGATTCGGAGCCTTGTAGGAAAGTCGACAGCCGGAGGTCAACCACACCCGAGAGCCAATGGTGAACGATGCGTCCATTGAGCTGGCTGACAGAGATCTGGAGGAGTTGATCTTCTCCTTTGGAGATTGGGGTGAGTTCATCGACAACGGTGATGGTTCCATTCTGGACCTCGAAACGGTCAGCGAGAATAACGTCCGAGAGCAATGTTCGACTCACATCTTCGAAGGCGGCCAAGAAGTCAAGATTCTTATCCATCGGATTTGACACATCGACTCGATTTTTCTGTGCCAATGCTTCGATGGGGGGAGGCTCCCATCGACCCTCTGAGTTTCGCCAAATTTGAAAAGTGACATCGCGCAGAAGCAAACCCGAAAGCCTGAATTTTCCAGCGAGAAGGGCGGTAACGTCAATCTCTGCCGAAACCCACTCTGAGAAGAGATAATGAGTACTGGAGGATGATTGGCTCGGGTAGGCGCCGACATTTTCGCCTTCTATGAACAGGCCGCCACGCAAGGCGAGATGAACCTCGCCAATTTGGACAGGGCCTTGGAGCAGAAGCGCAAGCTGCTTTTCGGTCTCCTCTTTTAAGAACCTGTGTTCGAGAAGAGAGGAAATGAAGTAGCCCAGGAAAATGGCACTCAGAAAAAGCGTGAGCGTGAGCAGCGTCTTTAGGAGACTTCGGATCATAGGGTTTTTTTCTGGACGGAGGCCTTTACGAGTCGAGCCTTTCCATGGCTTTTGAGGGCCCTTCGTATTCGAAGGAAGTCAGTGGATTTCGATTGCGGAAACCCTGCATGCCTCTCATCGGCCCAGGGCCTCACGGGCTTGTGCCCCTCCATATATTCGAGCTCACCTACAGCTTTCACCTGATATTTGAGCCTCTTCGAAAGTCGGGTGACAGTCGATTTAACAAGATTGCATTTTTACTAAAGAATCGAGGCCTGTTATTCCGAAGTTAGTAAGAGCGTACATTTTCGCCGGGGTTCGCCTCGGATTGCAGGTTCTGACACAGTAGGGAGAAAGAAAGATGGATGATACGGAAGTTGTAGACGGAGAGCCCGGCAACCGGGTTCGAGAGCTTCGGGAGCATAAGCTTATGACACAGTCACAGCTGGCCCGTAAGGCTCAGGTTGCTCTAAGGACCATTCATAGCGTCGAGAAGGGTTTGAACTGTCGAATGGACACAAAACGCAAGATTTTGCTGGCTCTGGGCCTTCGCTTTGAGGATCGAGACCTGGTCTTTCCCCCACGGAAGCCGCTGAGTTTCATGCTCCCCCACTAGGGGAGGGCTGCTACGATCTGTTATGTTGAAATCTCATCAACAGACCCCTTTGCGGAGAGCAACATTCCGGATCGAATATCAATTCTTGCCGATGTCGCTGAGATCATCTCCCGGTCCCATGACTTAAAGGAGACTCTCGCGAATGTCGCTGACCTTGTGGCCAAACGCCTAGATGCGGACGTCTGTTCAATCTATCTGAGAGAGGCTCAAACCGAGTCGCTCATCCTCAGCGCCACCATCGGTTTGGATCCTGCGGCCGTCAGTCAAGTCCGACTTAAAGTCGGCGATGGCTTGGTGGGTTGGGTAGCCAGCGAAGGCGAGCCGATTGCTTTGGAGCAAGCTCGCGAGGACGCCCGTTTTAGATACTTCCCTGAAACAGGCGAAGAACGATATGCATCCCTCTTGGCTGCACCGTTAGTGGTTCAGGGCGGGACCACCGGCGTTCTTGTCATTCAGACGGTGGAGCCACGAACCTTTTATCAGGCGGATGTTGAGTTGATGCAAACTTGCGCTCAACTGCTCGCTCCTGTGGTGATTAACGCACAATTATTGGCTTTGATGAGTTTGGGCGAAGACGATCGCCCCACTGATTTTTCACCAGGAGACGAACTCGCCCGTGCCGCCGGAATCTCAGTCACTCCGGATGCGATCGATCAAAATGTAGAACTCGCGGGGATAGCCACGTCCCGAGGAGTCGCGATTGGGCCCGCCTACCGGTTCGGTACCCCCGTTGACTTGGATCACGTTCAGTACGAGCCAAATCCTTCGATGGTGGAGGAGAAAATCGACCTGCTTGCCGCATTAGAGGCGACCTTGAATGAGACGGAAGAGACTCGCGACACCGTCCGAATTCGCTTTGGTCCAGAGTTTGCCGCCGTTTTTCATGCTCAAATCCAAATTCTCGAAGACAAGGGCTTTGTTCAGAATCTCGAGCAGGCGCTTGAGCGTTATCGGAACGCATTTCTCGCGATTCGGTCCGTTTTGGATACCTATCGTCAGACCTTCGAACGTATCGAAAATGAATACTTTCGCGAGCGCGGGGCAGACATTATCGATGTGGGTCAGCGGTTGATGGAGAAACTCGTTGGTGGTCGTTCTGAAAAAGCGACCATGGAGCCGGGCTCGGTCGTGATTGTCGATCAGATGTTGGCGGGCCTCTTCGCACGGCTTGAGATGGACAAGGTTGTGGCCATTGTTGCAGAGCATGGCGGTTCAACTTCGCATGGGGCGATTTTTGCTCGCACCCTCGAAATTCCAGCAGTGACAGGTGTCGCTGGGGTGATGTCGAAGGTCACGCAGGGTGAGCCTTGCATCGTAGATGGTTCCACCGGGCGCGTTTACCTCGCTCCCGATGAGACATTGACTCGATTTTATCAGCATGCTCAGCACAAGTATGAGGTCGCTGTCGAGCATCTTGATGCAATGCGAGGACGTCCCTCCGAAACCCAGGATGGCAAAAGCATCACGCTGTCTGCGAATGTGGGTTTGATTAATGATTTGCGATATGCGGAGAAGCATGGCGCTCAGGGGATCGGATTATTTCGGACAGAGTTGCTTGCTTTGGCTCATCGAGGCTTTCCTAGTCAAGAAGAGCAGGAAGAACTTTATTTACGAGTTGTGACTCAGATGGGGTCTCGTCCCGTCACAATTCGGACGCTTGACCTCGGAGGGGATAAGGGCATTCCTAACATAGGTTTGTCTAACGAGGAGAATCCACAGTTGGGGCTTCGCTCGATTCGCCTGACACTTGAGAATCGCCGGGCTTTTGCGATCCAACTCCGTGCAATTTTGCGCGCGAGTACAAGTGGTCAAGTCAAGCTGCTTTTGCCGATGATCTCAAATATCGATGAATTGAGAGAGGCTCGAGCTTTGCTCGCTGAGGTTCAAGAGGATATGAATCGAAAGGGAGAGGCCTTCGACCCGGATATCCCAGTGGGTATCATGATCGAGGTTCCGGCTGCAGCGATTTCAGCCGACGTGCTGGCTTCCGAGAGTGACTTTTTTAGCATCGGTACGAATGATCTTACGCAGTACACGCTCGCGGTGGATCGGGGTAATGAGCGAGTCGCGCATTTGTACGACGGTTTACATCCAGCGGTGATCTCTTTGATTGATGCGAGTGTGAAGGCAGCCAACCGGGCCGGCATTCCAATCTCGATTTGCGGTGAGCTGGCCAGTAGTCCGTTGGCGGTGCCGATCTTGGTGGGGCTTGGAATTGGAGAGTTCTCCGTCGTGCCTGCAGCTGTTCCCTTGGTGAAGGAGATTGTTCGAGCGTTGGATACTCGCGAGGTGGCGCTGGATGCACACCGAGCTTTAACGGTGGCTTCAGCTCGCGAGGTGCGCCAGATTGCGTCCAGTCGACTTCTGGCCAGTGGGCTTCTCGATCATCCCGACATAGGAGATTGGCTTAGGGACGCGCTTGAGTCATAGCGGTGGCCTCGGTATCGCTCTCGGATTTTTTGAGCGCTTTAAGGGGCTGCCCTAATTCAAGAATCAAGGCGAAGCAGCTGATGACAGAGATGACGGACGCCCAGTTAAATTCCGAGTACTGCTGATAGAGCAGAAGCCCATTGATATTCCAAAGCACGGCCGTCACGATCAAGATCACACCCATCCGAGGTCTCTGTGTAGCGACGAGAGCCGCGATGGCGAAGAACGAAAAGTAGTAGTTGGCCGGACTCACTAGGATGGGAATCAGCAATACGCCGGCTGCGGCAGCTTCCCAGTCTGCGATTCGTGCCATCGCTCGCCAGAAGAGAGCGATGAATAGGCCAATGAGTACTCCCTGGGTCAGATTTGAAAGTGTCTCGGATGACGGGAATAGCCATTCAGCCAAGGTCGATAGGCCAATGTCATTGCTGATGGGGGCATCAGTGAAGCGGCTCAACTTCATTGCGAATTCTTGATAAACTGAGAAGCCGTGTCCGGAGAACCAAGCAGCTCCAAGCGTGACAATGAGAAGAGTCGCCATCGCACCGGTCATAAACAGGATAGAGCGGGGCGGGATGTTCTTCTTTTGGAAACCTTCTCGAGTGGCATGAAGGAGATAGCCAAGGCCGAGAGCGCCCGGGAAAATTCGAAAGAGGGCGGATAGGGTCAAAGCAGATCCCGCTAGAGTGTTTCTACCTCTTCGTAGAGCGATGACCCCCCAGATCGCGGAAATCCACCAAAGGTGGCGCAAGAAGGCGTCGCCCACCCAGGTGTAACGCCACAGGGTTCCTGTCCCCCAAATCAGAGCGACTAGACAGGCCGTCTTAAGCCCGAAAGCCCAGAGTATGCCCAGCAGAGTGAAGAGAATGAGAATACGATCGATTCGAGCAAGCCAGTTGTGTGAGTGGTTGACGTTCAGTTTCTGGCCGAGCGCTCCACCGACTAATGTCCATGCTGGTGGCGGGTGATAGCCATGGTCTAGCCAGGTCGCTTTTCGGATATGGAGCGGCCATTTGTGCGAAAAATATTGGACTTCATCTCCAAAGGCTTGCCACCGTTCATGGCTGAAGCGGGAGGGGCAATCTGTCCCCAAGGTGACAACCTCTGAAGTCGTTAGTGGCTCCATGGTTCGTAGATTTCTAACCGGAGTCTCTGCACTTCCCGTCGTCGATAATCCTCGTTCCGTGAGAGCATAAAGACTGCACTCATAGATCCCAAAATACCCGAGCTCAGGAAAGTATTTTGAGCCTAGGTAGTAGTGGAAGTTGTCGCTGGTCGCGAAGCCGCGGACGTGGCTGTACTGAAAGAACTGGTAGTAAGAAGCGAAACTGGCCATGGCCAGTAGGAGGAGGATTGTTGTTTGCATTTTTCGGGCGCCAGAAGAGGGTCGTCCGGGTGCGCTCCAAACCCAGAGGAAGATCACAAGTCCGAGTATCACGATGCCTGCTCGAATAACGTTCATCTGGTAGTCAACGAGGTTGCGTGCATTTTTGTTCGTTGATGGAGGGTCGAACTCGTTGAAAGAGTTTTCGGCCTGAACGCTAGGCAGGGGTAGGTCTACGGACTCAGCCATAGCGAGTCCTGCTCCTAAAATGACAAGCAATGTCAGAAGGGCGCAGATCAGCCGCACGATCCGACCTCCCTTGGCCTACCCGACCACATTGACGAGTCGGCCGGGTACGACGATGACTTTTTTAGGAGATTTTCCGTCCAGAATTGCCTGCACTTTCTCCAACCCGACAGCGAGTGCCTCAATTTCTTCTTTCGTTGCGTTTGCAGATACTTGGATTTCGCCGCGTTTTTTTCCATTTACTTGGACGACGAGGTTGAGTTCTTCTTCGCTAAGGAGTTTCTCGTCTACCTCTGGCCAGGTCTCATAGGCGAGGGACTCCTCGTGGCCTAGTTTTTGCCAGAGTTCCTCGGCGATATGAGGAGCCATGGGAGCCAGCATGAGACAGAGTTTTTCAGCGGCTTCTCTGGGGAGCGGTCCATCAGAAGTGATGTCGCGCACCAGAACCATCAGCTTTGAGATTGCAGTATTGAAGCGCATGGCTTCAATATCTTCGGTCACACCCTTTATTGTTTGCATGAGAATGCGTGCTTGATCGGGGGTCGGCTTTTCGGAAAAATCGTGAAGAGTCTCGACCCCTTCTTCTCCTTCTTCCTTGACGACCAGACGCCAGCAGCGTTGGAGAAATCTGTAAATTCCTTGGATGCCATCGGTCGACCAAGGCGCCGCCTTTTCGAGCGGACCGATAAACATTTCGTAGAGGCGCATAGAATCCGCCCCAAATTTCGAAACGACATCGTCAGGGTTAACGACATTTCCTCGGCTTTTTGACATCTTTTCAAGCACTCGCTCGAGAACGAGATCGGGAAATTCAGGGTGGCAAGGTTCTCCTGTTGCCCCGCTGTGAGCAAGATCTTTTAGATTAAGCCAGCGTGCCTTGACCGGAATCTTACTTGCGATCGTGACCGGCCCTTCATCTTTAATTTCGACCTCTTGAAAAGAGTAGACCGAAACATCTTGATGGGGGTCATCTTCGGTGTTGTCGTCGTAGTATCGAAAACTTTCTCCGAGAATCATTCCCTGGTTGACGAGTTTTTGAAAAGGCTCAGGGGTGTGCACTAATCCGATGTCATAGAAAACCTTGTGCCAGAAGCGTGCATAGAGAAGGTGGAGAACTGCGTGTTCGGCGCCTCCGACGTAAAGATCGACGGGCATCCAATAGTTCTCAGCTTCTTTCGACCAAGGTGCTTCGGAATTACTTGGGTCAGTGAATCGGAGGAAGTACCAACAACTCCCCGCCCATTGGGGCATGGTGTTGGGGTCCCTTTGGGCCATCTCTCCGGTCTCCGGGTCTCGAACGGCGAGCCATTCTGGAACGCGAGCGAGGGGTGCTTCAAAATCCTCTCCGGTTGGCTTAAAGTCGTCAAGTTCCGGAAGAGTAATGGGCAAGTCTTCTTCGGGGACCAGTCTAGTTTTTCCATCCGGTGAATGCATGACGGGGAAGGGTTCACCCCAGTAGCGCTGTCGACTAAATAGCCAATCTCTGAGTTTATAGGTGACGGTGGCTTCGCCGGTGCCGTTTTCTTCGAGCCATTGGTGGATTTTCTTCTTGGCGGCTGTCGTACTGAGGCCATTTAGAAAGCCCGAATTGATGGCAGTCCCTTCGCCTAGGAAAGCCTCTTCCTGGACGTCGCCGCCTTGCATCACTTCGATGATGGGGAGGTTGAATTTCTTCGCAAAAGCGTGGTCTCTTTCATCATGACCCGGCACCGCCATGATGGCCCCGGTTCCGTAACCCGCCAGCACATAGTCCGCAATCCATACAGGGACCTTCTCATTGGTAGTTGGGTTTACGGCGTAGGCCCCAGTGAAGACGCCTGATTTTTCAGCTTGATCAGCAATTCGTTCTCGTTCGCTCCGGCGACGAGTTCGTTCAACATAGCGGTCTACTTCTGTGCGAGAGGCCTCAGTTGTTATTCTTTCGACGAGAGGGTGCTCGGGTGCGAGAACCATATAGGTTGCGCCAAAAAGCGTATCTGCGCGTGTTGTAAAGACTTCGATTTCGATCTCGGATGAGCCTTCGACTTTAAATTGAACCCGTGCCCCCTCGGATCGCCCAATCCAGTCTCGCTGCATTTTTTTGATTGGTTCGGGCCAGTCGAGACCTTCTAGATCTTCAAGCAGCCTGTCCGCATAGTGAGTGATACGGAGCATCCATTGCTTGAGTGGAAGCCGAGTAACAGGGTGGCCTCCTACCTCGCTTTTGCCATCAATGACCTCCTCATTTGCGAGGACAGTGCCCAGTTCGGGGCACCAGTTGACGGGGACTTCGGCCTGATAGGCTAAGCCGCGTTCGTGAAGTTTTCTGAAAATCCATTGCGTCCATCGAGTGTAATGAGGATCGGTTGTATCGATTTCGCGCGACCAGTCATAGCTGAAGCCGAGAGACTGAATTTGCCGCTTGAAATTGTCGATGTTTTTACGCGTCGTGATTCGTGGGTGAGTGCCTGTCTTAATTGCGTACTGCTCAGCGGGGAGGCCGAAGGCATCCCAGCCCATAGGGTGCAGGACATTGAAGCCACGCATTCGCTTATACCGCGCGAGAATGTCCGTCGCGGTGTAGCCCTCTGGGTGTCCCACATGCAAACCATCGCCGGAAGGGTAGGGGAACATGTCGAGGACATAGTATTTCGGCCGATTGTGGTCGATTTCGGTTCGAAATGTCTGCTTTTCCTGCCAGTAGGCTTGCCACTTGGGCTCGATCTCAGAGGGTGAATAGGTCATAAGGGAAGGAAAGTGCCGGCAGGAGTGCCGATCGTCAACAGATGAAGGGGAAACTTGTCTCAGTTAGACTCCAGCGGTGGCTGAGACAGAAAAACCCTTAGTGGAAGTTTTCGTAGTTTCCGATGGAACGGGCGAGACCGGCATGGCGGCGGTTCGTGCAGCGATGCTCCAATTCCAGAGTCCTTGGACGCTGAAGGTTTTTGGAGACGTTCGACAGCCCTCCGATGCACGGAAGGTCATCGCCCGGGCGGCGGCCTCACAGGCTTTGGTGGTCTTTAGCCTTGTAGAGGCCGAGGTCGTCGCAGCTTTGCAGGGGGAGGCGCAAAAACAGGGCATTATGACCATTGACCTGCTCGGGCCTCTAATTGCGAAAGTGGCCCAACGCCTTCATGTTGAACCACGCCACAAGCCTGGGCTGTTGCACGGAATGACAGAGGAGTATTTCGCACGTATTGATGCCATCGAGTTTGCCGTACATCATGATGATGGCGCAAATGTGCGGACTCTGTATGACGCGGACATCGTCCTGACGGGAGTCTCCAGGACCTCAAAGACCCCTCTTTGCATGTATTTGGCCCAGCGAGGCTATAAGGCGGGAAACGTTCCTTTGGTTCCCTCGATTGATCCACCCCAAGAATTGGTGGAGCTTGACCAGAAGAAGGTTTTCGGTTTGGTGATTGACCCCGCCGAGTTAACGATCATTCGGCAAGCTCGATTGCGAGCGATGAATGTTCTGCCGACCACAGACTACACGGATATTGAATCGGTCCACGAGGAGATTGAAAGAGCGAAGCTCTTTTGCCGTCGTAAGGGATGGCAAATCATTGATGTGACAGGCAAGGCCGTAGAGGAAAATGCGGCCCGCATCATTGAGCATTATGAGCGACGTCGCTCGTAGTGTTTCTCATAATCGGCGAGAGCCAGACTCAGAAGCTTGGCCCACGACCGCTTTTGAAACGGTGGTGATTAGCCTTCAAGGCCTCTTTTGGCTTCGAGCTCTTTCTGTCGTTGAATAGCATCCATTTGATCTTGGGTGAGGAGTGCCGTGGCGACCTTCGGCCTGAAGATACTGTAGAAGGCAGGGACTACAGTTAAAGCGCCGAACATGTTAATCACCATCAGGATGCAAAGCATGAGCGCCATATCGGCCTGAAAGCGCAGGCTGGAGAATGTCCAGAGAACAATGCCTCCGACAATGGTGCTGGCCGTGAAAGAGACGGCCATTCCCGTTGTGCGGATGGCACGTCGAACGGCTTCGTCGATGTCTGCTGTGTCCGCGACCTCTTGTCGGATTCGGTCCACGATATAGATCGCATAATCGACACCGATTCCGACACCGACTGACTGAACAGGAAGGGTGTTGATGTTGAGACCCATCCCGGCGATGGCCATATAGGCGAGGGAAAGCATGGTGGCGGTGGCGATTTGCAACAAGATAATAAAGCCACTTGGAATCGACTTGTAAGTGATGGAGTGAAGAAGGAAAATGACAAGGAAGATCAAGATGATGTTCGCGACATGACTTCGCTCGACCTCATCGTCGATGGCGGCGAGGATGCCCATAAGCCCACCCGACATGACGAATTGGACACCTCGAGTCCAGGAATTCGTCTGCTGGTACGCAGGGATGCTGTCGACAGATTTGATGTCTTCGACGATGAGATTGGTCGTGTTGGTAGCCACGGCACGGATTCCAAAATCTTCACTTTCCCACCAGTAGTCGATGTCTTCCAATTGCCAATCACTCAGAGTGTCCGGCCACGTAAAGACTTCTCCCTCATCCAGATCGTCAAGATTGTCTTCGTAATTTTCGATCGAACTCAGTCTGAAGTCATCCATCCAGTCAGGAAGGCTCTCGATGTTGCTAAATGAATTGACTTCGACCGGAGAGTACGAACCGTCGTCACTCCGGATCTGAACCGTGAGCGTTTGGTGCCGAGGAGGGAGCAGCGGGCCGAGCATGTAATACCACTTGTCCATCAAGCTGTTCCACGCGAAAAACCCGTCTTCAGGCGCGGCTTGGTCTTTGTCCAGTCGGACGATGACTTGTCCGATTGGGTTTCGCTTGATGAATTCTTCAGCGGCGATCACCGTTCTTCGAATCGTTTCGCCTTTGTGGTCGCGATAGAAAAATTGGATGTTCGCGTCTTTGCCTTCCGGGGAAAGGAAAGGGTCCATGGCGCCGGGCGCACCATTTGTTCTCATCTGATAAATCTGCTGACGAATCGTCGCTTGATCGTCGGAAATAAAGGACCATTTGGGGTCACCATAGTGATTCATGCCCCATGCCATGCGAAGAAGGGGCACAATGGAAATGGTGGCTCCGAGGTCTGTGTGCTTAGACATCCATCGTTCAAACTCTGACATTCTGAGAATCGGGAGGGCGTCTCCGCTGGCCTTTTCCCTATCGCCCTCAAGGTAAATCATAATCGAGTCTACCCCTCCGAATCGCTCTGCAATCTGAGCGGTGGCGACATTCCATTCGTGGTCTGGAAAGAGGAGAGGTGTTCCTGGCTTGGCTTCTCCGATTTGGGAATGGTAGAGAGTGATGTAGGTGGAAACGACCAGCAAGAAGACCGTACCCACGCCAATGACATACTTCCATTGGGGATGAGTTGTAATGTTTCCAAGGAACCGAGTGAAGCTCACCATAAAAGCGGGCAAGAAGTGCTCATGTTCTTTAGGCGCGGGCAGGTAGCAGATGAGAACTGGGTGAAGAATCTCTACGGTGATAATGATGGAACTCACCCAGAAAGCCCCAAAAACGCCGAGGTCACGCATCTGCGGAATGGATGTCACCAGAATCACTAGCAGTCCAGCGACATCTGTGACGATGCCGAGCGTGCCGGGAACGATCAGCTCACTCATAGCCACCGTCGCGGCTTCGGTTTTGGCTTTGTCGGGGTCGCCCAACTCCGGGAGGAGCACTTCATAATCTTCAAAGAAGCGTTCAGCCATTTGCACGGTATGAGAGACGGCTCTGGCTGTGATGATTGTCGGGATCACGAGAATGAGGGGGTCAAAAGTGATGCCTACCCAGCCGGTGAATCCCAACCCCCAGATCGATGTGGCGAGCGCAGCGACCGCTGGAATTAAGACGCCGTGCCATCTTCGGAAGTACGCCCACAAGAGCACGAAGATCATGACGACTGTGAGAAAGAGAAAGAGTGTGATCTCAAATGCGTGAACCAAAATCCATCCGACAAGGACCGGGGCGCCCGAGATGTAAATCTTGACGTTTTCGGTTTCCTCGTCGGCTTTGATTTGTTGGACATGGTCGAAGACAGCTCGGTAAACCTCGCGACCGCTGAGTCTTTCATTCACAAAACCTGCGGTGATCAAAGCCCCTTTTTCGTCGAGGGAGACGAGTCGGCCGTAAATGAAGGGCGGGTTCTGGCGAACGAGACTGGCCACTTCGTTTGCTTCATCTTGGGTTTTAGGAAGCTTTTTCATCAAGACGCTGGTCTCGATGTCTCCATCCGCTTCCACCTGTATCACCCGAGTGTTGCCTGCGGTGACAGAGTTGATCTGATAGTGGTTCACCGGGTACGGTGGATAAGTTGAGTCGAGAATACGACGAATGGTCTCGGGTGAGGCGCCCGATTCATCGAGTTCATCGTAGAGTTCGTCGCGTTCATCGCTCTGGCTGTTGTAGCCCTGTCCATCAAGTCTTTGAGTGATGCGGCTTATTTTGCCGAGAACCTCTGGGGTAAAAATCGTGCCCTCTTCGACGACGACTGCAATGGCGACTGTCGAAGATCCTCCAAAAGTATCTTTAAATTTATCTTGTGCGTTAATGAACGGGTGATCGGGCCATTGAGCTCGCGCATTCGTGTCGATATTGACTGCGGGAAGTTGTTTCCAGCCAGAGTCAAAAACGATTAATCCGGCGTTGACGATTGGGAAAAGGAAGAAAAGGGTGAGTGCTATCAACGTTAAGAGAATCGGAAATTTCCAACGCACAACCGCTTCGGCAAAGATAAGTGTTCCTGATTTTCTCGGTGTATCCGTCATAAGATTCTGGTCTGCATTCTTTGCTCGTTCCAGTCGAGTGGCTGGCCGAGAAGTTGGATCATTGAACGAAGCGAAGGGGAAGTCGGGCAGAAAACACCCTTGACCCATCGGCCTTCGAAATTTGAGTACCGGTCACGGCCGCACCGATTGACTTTTTGGGCAATTGCTCGGCAGGGAAACGGTAATCGGCTGACCCTATAGGTCAAGTCAAGCGCGTTAAGATTTCGAGTGAGTTCCCCCTGCGGGATGATCCTTTGAGGGTGTATCCTGAGCGACTCAGAGAAAACCAAAGGAAAAGGATCACGATGAGTTCTCAGCTGCGCGTGCTTGTGACCGACACGATGGAAGATCTCTCTTCGCGATCCGGACAGGATCCGTTGAAGCCTTTGAAGGCGAATTATGATTGTCAGATTTGGTCGAAGCCGGAACGGCCAGGAAAAGCGGAATTGCAGTCGGCTTTGGAAGGTTGCCATGGTTTGCTGTGTCTGATTACAGACCGAATTGATTCCGATCTGATTCAGAGCTGCTCAGAATTACGAGTCATTTCAAGCTGCTCTGTGGGGGTGGATCACATCGATCGAGAAGCCGCGTCAACGAGAGGCATCCCCATCGGTCATACCCCCGGGGTGCTTACGGAAACCACGGCCGACCTCACTTTTGCTCTTATGTTGGCGGCTGCTCGTCGGGTCGCCGAGGGAGATACTTTTGTTCGCTCGGGAGGTTGGAAATCTGATCCTAATTGGGGATTGGCCTCTTTTGTGGGCGTCGATGTTTTCGGATCCACCCTGGGCATCATTGGGCTGGGGGGGATTGGTCGCGCGGTGGCGCGTCGCGCAGCGGGCTTTGGCATGCGGGTGATGGGTTGGTCGCGTACACCGGGTCCCGTAGCCGGCGTCGAAAGAGTGGAATTGCCCGAACTTCTCAATCAATCTGACTTTGTTTCCATCAATATTGCTCTGGCTTCTGAAACCCGTGGGCTCATAGATCGAGAGGCGATCTCTCGAATGAAGCCCGGTTCGGTCTTGGTGAATACCGCTCGGGGAGGGATTGTGGACGATCAGGCCCTGGCTCAAGCATTGGCCGAGGGGAGGTTGGCGGCGGCCGGTTTGGATGTATTTGCGGGTGAGCCGATCGGGCCGGAGCATCCCTTGGCCGCGCTCGATAATGTTGTGATGACCCCGCACATTGGAAGCGCGAGTCTGAAAACGCGTATGCGAATGGCGGAGCTTTCGGTGGAGAACTGCATGGCGGGACTCGAAGGGCGTCCGCTTCTCCGTTGTGCCAATCAAGCAGATTTGGGCTGAGGGTCTTGCTTAAGCCGACTCTGAGTTTTTTGGGGAACACCGAGAGGTCACCGTTTCAAGGTTGAACCCTGGAGAGCAGCGGGCCACAAAATCTCTCGGTTTTACGATTTGGGCGCCCGCGTGCGCGCAGCGCCCCGCCACTTGCTTGTCGCTCGAAACAATAAAGAGAGAGTCGGGGCAGGCAGATCGCCGGGCTCTTGAGACGAGGTAGTCGTCGGCCGAGGGGCGAAAAAGAACCTGGATCTGATCGGAGGGTTGCTCGCTCTCTGGATGGGGGTCTTCGCCATCGAAGACGATCCAGATCTGTGTTTGGTTCTGCAGGTCTCGGGTCGGATTGTGTTCGAGGGCGGTTTTGGGGCTCTCTGATTTTTTTTCGGCTCGTATTTCATCGAAATGCTGAACGCATTGGATTAGACGTTCGCGTCCTTCCGATCCCCACCAGCGCGTCTGAGAGCGCATTTCACCGGGCAATAAGGCCGCGTGCAGGACGTTGTAACCATCGAGGAGCCAATGTGAGCCAGAAGGCTCGTCGAGGGGCCGTTGCGACGATTCCTTCAAAGACGCGGGGGGTGGCCAGGAGGGCGGGCGGCTGGGGATATCGTCCATAGAGGTCCATTTTAGGGGCCGTGGGGCCGATCCGCTCGCCGCTCCTGAAACCAGTGTCAAAGAGCTTTCAGGGCCGCCGAAGATAGCCCGATGACGAAGATCAGTACGCCCCCTATCCCGGGTCCAAGGTTTTTTGAAAACCATTCTTCGACCTTCGTAGCGGCCCCTGTCTCCAGGCTCGCCGCGCGAGTTGGAGCTGAAGGCGTGATCGGCTGTGAGCGAGTTCTGTTGGCCTCTTTGTGGGCTTGGGGGGAGCGGGGACGTTCGGCTGAGCATGAGCGACGGGTGAGGGGATGAACGACATGAGGGGCTGGCTGGCTTCTGGGATAAGTCCGGAAGCTGAAGGCGGTGGACACACCTTCATATGGATCGCGCGAGTTTAAATCCATCCAAGGCCGGGCATCCCGGGTGGGGGAGGACAGTTCGGATGGCGTTTGTCCAGATCTGGCGGAAGTCTCTAGTTGGGCGGCGCCCGTCTGTATACGGTCTGTCAATGTCTCGTCTCCTTGCGCTCATGCTTTTTGCCGGTGGGTTGTGTCTGGGGCGGTTTATCCTTCGGGTGGATGTCAGAACGTGTGATTTAAGGGCTTCGTCATCGTTGGCTTGCTCGTGGCTCCCATATTTCCGGTTTGTGAGGGGATGATCTGAGGCCGACCCATCACCTTGATGCACCTATGAAGAGGTGGATGAGGATTAGACCCTTCCTTGAGTGAGATCGGCATGGGTCTTTTCGTGGGCGCTCTAAATGGCATTTACCGAATCTCCTCTCGCGGCCAGAGGCATTGTCAGGTAAAACTGTGTCTGTTCCGGTCACAGGGTGTCTGGGAACCAGCATATATTTCCGTTCCCCTAGGGGGGCGGTGTCTTGTTGAAGTGTTTATGAGTGATGGTCTAGGCCGATTTTGAACTGGAAGACTTCGGTGAGACGGTTACGCTCGACTTGAGGGTGAAGAGTGAGACGAAAAGATCGGGGCAGGCTGCTCGGGTCATCTTTCACACCCCGTTGCAATTAGGTAAATCTCTCCGTCCGTTTCACGGCGGTTTTGAATTCGTTATTCCCGAGGTGTTCATTGATACAGGTATCCCGGCACGACATTGTCATCGTTGGTGGAGGTGGGGCCGGTCTTAGGGCCGCCATCGCCGCTGCAGAGGCCCACCCAGACGCTTCCATTGCTCTGGTTTCCAAGGTCTACCCCATGCGCAGTCACACGGTCTCGGCCGAGGGTGGTGCTGCGGCCGTGGCCCGGGATGATGACAGCGAAGAACTGCACGGCTTTGACACGGTGAAGGGCTCTGACTTTCTCGGCGACCAAGATGTCATCGAATACTTTGTAGAGCAGGCCCCTCGTGAATTGGCCTTGCTTGAAAACTGGGGCTGTCCGTGGAGTCGCAACGACGACGGGACGGTTTCAACGCGCGCTTTCGGTGGAATGACGACGAAGAGAACGTGGTACGCCACCGATAAAGTGGGCTTCCACATGCTCCATGCTCTTTTCCAGCACTCCATGCGCTTCGAAAATATCGTCCGGTACGACGAGTTTTTCGTGACCGAGCTTTTGACTGAGAACGGTGAATGTAAAGGAGTGGCAGCGCTTGAAATCCGGACAGGTGAATTTCATGCGATCTTGGGCCGTGCTGTTATTTTGGCCACGGGCGGGGCAGGCAAGATTTTTCCGTTTACCACCAACGGGACCATCAAGACCGGCGACGGGATGGCTCTGGCTTACCGGGCGGGAGTCGCGCTCAAGGACATGGAATTCGTTCAGTACCATCCCACCGGTCTTCCGGGCACCGGTATTTTGATTACGGAAGCCGCGCGAGGAGAGGGGGGATATCTCCGAAATGCGGACGGTGACCGTTTCCTAGTGGACTACGACTACGGGGTAGGCAATAAAGCTGAGCTTGGTCCTCGAGATATGGTTTCTCGAGCCATCATTCAAGAGTTCGAAGCGGGGCGGGGCATCGATTCGAAGGTCGGTCTTCATGCCGCTCTTGATCTGACTCATTTGGGCGAGGCCCATATTAATGAAAAGCTTCCCTTTGTGAGGGAGCTTGCGAAAACGTACATCGGTGTGGACCCCGTCTACGAGCATATCCCGATTCGTCCCGTCGTTCATTATATGATGGGGGGTGTCGATACAGATGTGAACTCGGCGACGTCCATGCCAGGGCTTTACGCTGCGGGAGAAGTCGCGTGTGCTTCCTTGAATGGAGCTAATCGCCTGGGCTCAAATTCCTTGACGGAGTGCCTCGTCGCGGGAGCTGTGGCGGGTCAAAATGCCATGGACTTCGCACGGGGATCTTCGGAGGGCAACGTAGAGCGTCTGCGGGGCCAGGCTGAATGTGAATCTGCGAGAGTTGATGCGCTGAGGGGCAGTGCGAAGGGGAGCGAACAAATTTCGGGACTTCGTCAAGAAATGAATTCGACGATGGAAGAGGGTTGTGGGGTCTATCGCGATCACCCGAGCATGGCTGTAGCGGCCGAGAAGGCCCGTGAAATCCGACAGAGGGCCAGTGATCTCCATCTCACAGACAAGAGCAAAGTTTTCAACACCGAAATTATTGGTGCTATGGAACTGGTTAACATGGTTGAGTTGGCCGAAGTGCTGGCTGTGAGTGCAGCGGCTCGAAAAGAGTCACGTGGTGCTCACACTTGTCGAGACTTTCCGAAGCGAGACGATACGAACTTTCTCTACCACACCATGGCCTATCAGACAGAGGATGGGCCCCGGCTTGACAAGAAGGATGTGAAACTTGGCCATTGGGAGCCTCAGGAGCGAAAGTACTGATGACTGAAGCGGCGGAGATGATGCACGTCGAAGTGACGCGATTCGACCCTGATCAGGATGAAGTTCCAAAAGTTCAGGAGTATGACATTCCAATCCAGTCGGATTGGAAAGTGTTGGACGCGATTAACTACATCAAGGATGAGGTTGATTCGAGCCTGTCCCACCGTTGGTCCTGCCGGATGGCCGTTTGCGGCAGCTGCGGGATGATGGTGAACGGCGAGCCTAAGTTGACGTGCAAGACTTCGCTCGCTGACTACTCGGGGTCAATCAAGATTGAGCCTCTCGCCAATTTCCCGATTGTTCGAGACCTTGTTGTGGACATCGATGGCTTCATGGACAAGTTTCGGCAAGTCAAACCGTGGATTTTGCGGGCGAAGGAACGGGCCGAAGATATGGAGGCCTTGAACGAAAAGGGAACCTTTTCGCAAAGCCCGGCTGAGTTGGGTGCCTTCAAGCAATTCAGCATGTGTATCAACTGTCTGCTCTGCTACTCGGCTTGTCCGGTGGTGGCCAACGAGCCTGAATTTATTGGTCCGGCTGCCATTGCTCTGGGTCATCGGTACAACCTCGATAGTCGAGATGAGGGAGCAAGGGAGCGCAACGAGACCTTTAGAGGGGAAGGAACCGTTTTCTCGTGTTCCTTTGCCAACGAATGCAGCCAAGTTTGTCCTAAGAATGTGGACCCTGCGGCTGCCGTTAATCAAGCGAAATTGGGAGCCGTGATAGACTGGGCGAAGGGTCTAGTGCTTCCGAGAGAAGGAGCCTAAAGATGGCCGGTACTGCTCATCCTGAAGCGATGGCTCCGCCGCAAAAAGGTCCCACGCGGACGGCTCCTCCCCAAATGCCCGGAACGTGGTGGGGGGCTCCGCGAATTCGGACCTACTTGCTCTTTGGGGCCACCGGGATCGTTTACTTCATCGCGGGTACGGTGTTTCTGCACTTAGTCTGGCAACTCGGGAAGGGCCCCGAAGCCTGGGAGACGGCACTTTCGAGTCTTTCGCATCCAGCCTACATCGCATTTAATGCTTTAACTCTCGTCTCCGTAATCTTCGTCGGTGTACGCGCGTTTGGGGGAATGATGCCCAAGATGCAGCCGCGTACGGGTCCAATTCCAGTTCTTCCGGCCGGAACCGTAAAGGCCCTGATCTATGGAGTCTGGAGTCTGATGACGCTTGTGATTTGTCTGATCCTGGCAGGAGTGCTCTTCTGATGAAACATCTTCTCTTGATTTTGGAACCTGTCATCTGGCTGCTTTTCGGCGCCGGATTGGCTCTGGGTACAATGCTTCTGACCGGGTTTGTTTTAGTTGTGGGCTTGGCGATTCCCATGGGCATCGTTCCTCCCGAAGCTTTGAATTACGAACGGGCGTATGGGCTGGCCTCGAGTTTTATCGGTCGGGTCATTCTTCTTGCTCTGATTGCTTTGCCACTTTGGAAGGGCGCCCATCACGTTCGTTCCCTCGCCCTTGATTTCGGCGGAGCCGAACGGGATGGAGCAGTGGGGAGCCTGTTGTACTTAGCGGCCGCGGGCGTGAGCGTCTTGGGAATCATCGCAGTGGTTGGGCTCTAATAAGGGCAGAGGCCTTGAGTCAGAGCGGGCTCGCGGTGTAGGCGATGAGTCAGAAGCCCTTTCGGAGTCCATGTTCAAGAGACCTCCGGCAATCCATGCGCACGTGGATTGTCTCAGGAGTGGGTCTCACTCTAGGGGCACGCAAACTGAGTTGTTGGTTCGAACAGCCTTCGGCTTTTAGGCTCACATTCAGTTGATAGAGAAGGCGAGACTTCTCCCCGTGGAGCTGTTTTCAACCCCCTCCCCCTCTTTTTTTTACAGACATATTTTTAAAGGATTTTCGTCCTATTTGTTGACCTCCGTATGGCCGTGTCTAGACATGGAGGGAACACAAAAAGGAGATTATCAGATGACATTTCAGACATTGATTCAGCGTCAACCCATGCGAGGCGCGACCGCGGCGATGCTCGACGCGGAGAGAGCGCTTCGTACCTTTAACCGCAACCAAGCAGGGACGAACCGGCTTCGAGTGGGAGCGTGGGGGCACCCGGCGCCTTTGGTTCAGGCGGTAGAAAATGAAGGTGAATTTAAGGTCACCGCCGAGCTTCCAGGGTATGCACCGGAAGATGTAGAAGTCTACGTCGAGGATGGAGTGCTGAGCCTGAAGGGCGTCCGTTACGCAGCCGACTGGTCGGATGAGTTGACCGAGGAAGAAAAGGATGCGAAAACAGATCACTTCGAACGGCGCATTCGATTCAATACGGACATTGACGAGGAGAAGGTGACAGCGAAATGTAAGAATGGCCTTTTGGAAGTCGTTGTCCCGAAGGCCGTGGAGCCAACGCCGGAGGTCCGAACCATCGCCGTACAGGCGGGATAGTCCTTTGAGTGACGGCGAAAACGAAGGCCAACAAAAGAAGAGCGGCAGAACAGAGATTCTGCCGCTCTTTCTTTTTTAGAGCTTTTATCTTTGTGGGCTTCTTGTTGGTTTACCAGTCCGCTTAATCTTTCAGTATCCTCTTGCGAGGGAGTCTTAGAAACAATCAGACGGCCCTGGGGCCACTGATCAAGCAAAGGGATAGATCGAGATTGATGGACAGACGAGAACGGATCGAAGAGAAGCTCAGAGCGGACCTTGATGCTCTTCATGTTGAGGTCGTTGATGAGAGTCATTTGCATGCCGGCCATCCAGGTGCGCGATCCGGAGGAGGACACTTCCGAGCCACCATCGTTTCCAATCGATTCGAGGGCCTGAGTCGCGTAAAGGCGCAGCGCTTGGTCTACCAAGTTCTCCACGAGGAGATGCAAGGAGACATTCACGCGTTGTCCATGACCACCTTGACGGAAGCAAATTGGCCCGGGCCATCAGATCCCGGCTGAATCGGTTAGGAAAGAAAGTCTCTGAACCAGCTTTCGAGGTTCACTGTAAATCCGGCTGCATTTCGGTGGCCGCCGCCGCCGAGTTCACTTGCGATGCTGCCTACGTCAAAATCCCCGATGGAGTAGAGGGTGGCATGCACCTCGGTTCCCTCGATGCGATAGACGCATCCCCACGGCTCATTGAACTCCTGTCTCTCCGCTAACGCATGACCGATGGCACTTCGCTGCGTTCGCGAGTTGACACCCTCAACTCGTCGGCCCGCGACGTTGAGAGGACTGCGGTGGCGGACGGCGCGCTTCACCTCCACACGATGAGTGCGAACGATTGAGGCTCCCTCGGCCACCAAAGATGAGATATCTCGATCGGCAAGTTCATCCCATGTCTCAAAGTCGTAGGCGTAGGATCCGATGGCGGAATTGACCGCTTCTGAATCCGGTAACTTCCAATTCCAGAGGTCCTGATCCTCGACGTATTGGAGCAGTTTAGGCGCCTCTTGGTGAGGCATGAAAAAATCCCAGGCCAGCATGGCGCCCGACTTTCTCATATCGAAGTGGACGAGATGGCCTCTTTCGGCCAGTGCATCCATGAGTTCAGAGTCGCCCAGAATACGTTTCTGATTGGTGACATGGTGGTCCAGAATAATAAGATGAGCCGCCGAATCGGCTAATTCTTCCAGTTCTTGAATGGATGGCGCGATATCTACGAAGGCGAGCAGAGCGCCTTCAGCGATACGAGGGTCAAGTCGGTCATCGTGCCCACGTGGGATAAACTGACCCTCTCCCTGCCAAGCCTTTCGGGTGGCCCATGCGGCTCCAAAGCCATCCGGACATCCCGCGTGATAGACGCAAACTTGCTTCATCGTCTAATACTACCGCAGTCGACGCGGAGGTCCGAGCCTTTTCTATTTGAATCTTTTGTGCAACCAATCGAGCATAATTTGATTGAACTCTTCGGGCTTTTCTTGCTGGGTCCAATGGCCGCACTCTTTGATCATGATGGTTTCAAGATCGTCGCAACGAGAAGGCATATCCGCCGCCATCTCGGGGCGGAGAGCGAGGTCCCATTCAGCTGTAATCATGAGAGCCGGATGCGCGATCTTCTGCGTTCCGATGTTAGGATGGCGTTCCCAATTCCGGTCAAAGTTCCGATACCACGAGATTCCTCCTCGAAAGCCACTTTGCTGAAAGCTTCGGGTGTAGAATTCCAGTTCCTCTTCACTCAGCATGGGCTCGGCCGTGGCAGGCATTTCGGCGAGCCGTCGGAATGGGTTCATGTCGCCTCCAGAGGCCGCTACTTGAGCTGCGACTTCCTCAAGAGGGAGAGCTTTTCGCATGAGACGGTCGAAAACCAGGCGCGGTTCGTCATCGAGGACAGCTTCAGCGACTCCGGGTTCTTGAAACCACAGGATATATATTTTTTCGGGATCTCCTCCAGAGGCCAATCCAAGCAGTTGAGTCGGAGGCATGGGGGTTCGGGGGAGGTAGGGCGTATTGACGCCGATGACTCCGGCTGTTCGTTCCGGGTGTAAGACGGGCATCGCCCAAGCGACAAAGCCCCCCCAGTCGTGACCGACAAAAATGGCTTTTTCGATCTCCAGAGCATCTAAAAGCCCCACCATATCTCCCGTAAGGTGCTCAATGTCATAGGCGGTGATGCCATCGGGGCAATCGCTGGCGCCGTATCCACGTTGGTCTGGCACGACGACTCGAAAGCCGGCCTCCCGGAGCGGTTCGAATTGATGTCGCCAAGAGTAGGCGAGTTCGGGAAAGCCATGACACAGCACGATGGCGGGTCCTTCTCCTCCTTCGTGAACGGAGAGTTCGATGGCCTTTTCAGGGTCGGCTTCGCCCAGCTTGAGGGGCGGAAGCTTAATTCGGCGAGGGGAGGGAAGATTCGACATGGGGGCTCCTTTAAGGTCGATGCGAGTTCAAGGCCAGGAAAGGCATGGGATCTGGCTGTGCGGTACGATAGGTCCTTCCAGCGGAGATCCCCAATCGTGCGACCCGTCCAGGATAATGTAGTTGAAGCCGTGTCTCTCGAATGGAGAGAAATTTCTCTCGCCCATGGCGATATTCTGCAGGCCTTTGTGCACCTTCGGAAGCAAGCTTTTCCTTGGCTATTGGACAGTGCCCTCAACGAGCACGGCTTGGGGCGATTTTCGTTCGCGGGTTCCGACCCCTATGCGGTTGTTCGAATCACAGACCAGACGATTGAAGAACACTGTCGTCGTGAGGCCCGTGTGGGTTCTAAGGTGGGCCATCGTGTTTTTAATTCGGATCCTATGGACTGGATTCGAGACCGAATCCGACCTTTTCCGGATCTGGGAACAGACCTTCCGGTTGAGTTCCCCTTTTTGGGCGGCGCGGTGGGGTATTTGGGGTACGAATTTTGTGAGGACTCAAGGCCGGGCCGCACTGGTGATCACGGTGCGGAAAGCGGACCGGCCGATTTTGCAGAGGCCACGCTGTTGTTCGTAGATCGAGTATTGGCTTTTGATCACCAGGCGAGTCGGGCTTTTGTTCTCGGCATTGGATTTGACTCCATTCTTTCTACAGCGCAGAGAAGAGCGGAACATGCGGTTGATGAGATGTTCGCTCTGCTGGAGGGTTGGATAACCGCGCAAGTTCCTCCTGCTTCTTGTGATGAATTGACGTCGAAAGATCGAGTCGACGTTCTATCAACTCAAGCGCCCTCTCGACTTGATCTTCAGTTGGATGAGAGAGAGTATAGACGGCGTGTGATCACGATTAAGGAAGAGATCCTCGCAGGCAACGTCTATGAGGCGAACCTCACAAACAGGATGACGATGCCTTTCGAAGGGGATCCATGGGCGCTCTATGGTTCTCTGCGTCGCCTCTCCCCGGCACCTTTCGCTTGCTTCATGGAGGTGCCCGATGGAGTCATTGTTGGAAGTTCGCCCGAGCGTTTTTTGAGACTTTCCGCTCAGGGTGAGGTTGAAAGTCGGCCAATCAAAGGGACTCGTTCCCGGGGTTTGACGGCAGAACAGGATGACTTACTGAAGCAAGATTTGGTTTCATCGGAAAAGGATCGGGCTGAAAATTTGATGATCGTTGACCTTGTGCGCAATGACTTAGGTCGAGTGTGCAAGATAGGCAGCATTCGAGTCCCAAATCTGATGGGCGTTGAAAAGTATGCGTCGGTCTTTCAGCTGGTTTCGACGGTGACCGGGCGTATTCGCGAGGATATGGATTCAGTGGATCTCATAGAGGCCGCGTTTCCTCCTGGCTCAATGACCGGTGCGCCGAAAATTGCGGCGGTTTCTTTACTGAAGACGTTGGAGCCGAGTCGTCGTGGAGTCTATTCGGGTGCACTTGGGTACTTTGATTTGCGCGGCGGTTTGGACTTATGTGTTGTGATTCGGACGATTCTGATCCAGAAAGAGCGCGCGTGGATTCAGGTCGGTGGTGCGATTGTGGCCGACTCAGATCCGGCCGCGGAGTACGCCGAGACACTCGACAAGGCGCGTGCTTTATGGGCTGCGCTTCTAGAGTCGGATCGAGAGTTCGATAATGAGTCTAAGGACGAATGAGTGAGTCTCCCCTGGCCGCTGATGAACTTTGGATCTTTGGATACGGATCACTGATTTGGCGTCCCGATTTTTCTTTCGAAGAAAAGTGGAATGGCTTTATACGGGATTACGAAAGAAAATTTTGGCAGGGCTCAACCGATCATCGCGGCGTTCCCGGTCGCCCGGGCCGTGTAGTGACTTTAATTTCTCAGCCAGGGGCGATTTGTTGGGGAACCGTATATCGAGTTTCCTCTGCAGACGAAGACGCGGTTCTCACTCGCTTAGATGATCGAGAGCGGGGTGGGTTTGAGCGGACGACGGTGACCGTCCATCTCGGAAAAGAAGAAGAGGCCTCTTGTGCTGTCTCGGCCCAGCTCTATCTGGCTCAACCGGAAAATCCCGAGTACTTGGGCAGGGCCTCGATGGCGGAAATTGCGGATCAGGTGTGTTCTTCCCAGGGGCCTTCGGGTTCCAATGTTGAATATGTGTTGGAGTTGGCGCGGGCGATTCGTGCCATGGGCGCACAGGACGAACACCTTTTCGCTCTAGAGAGTCGAGTCAAAGCCAGGGTCAGTCAAATCAGAGAAAGGCCTAATGGGGCGGGCGGGTCGAAGGTTCAGCGCTAAGCTGCGCGTATGTCAGGAACAGTGCGCGTCAGCAAAGAAAATCAGATAGGTCAGATCGTATTCGATCACCCTGAGCGTCGAAATGCCATTACGGCGAAGATGTGGGAGTTAATCCCCGAGGCAGTCGCGGAACTCGAGGCCGATTCAGAGGTCCGAGTGGTTGTGATGCGGGGCGCCGGGGAGGTGGCTTTCGTGTCCGGAGCCGACATCTCAGAGTTTGAGTCCAATCGAAATGGCTCCACGGCACGTGAATATGATGTTCGCAATGCACACGCCTTTTCGGCTCTGGCCCGAATTCAAAAACCACTGATCGCTCTGGTGCATGGATTCTGCGTGGGAGGCGGTTGTGCCATCGCTCTCACCGCCGATTTACGTTTTTCAGCCGAAGACGCTGTTTTTGCGATTCCGGCGGCACGACTTGGCTTGGGGTACGGGGCCGATGGTTTAGAAAAGTTAGTTGGGGTGGTGGGACTTGCGGCGGCGAAGGAAATTTTCTTTACGGCTCGGCGTTTTTCAGCCGAGGAAGCGCTGGGAGTTGGCCTGGTGAATCGTGTTCTCCCCAAAGCCGAACTGGATCAGTACGTGGCCGAAGTGGCCCATCAGATCAGTCAGAATGCACCTTTGACTCTTAAGAGCGCCAAGCTGGCATTGGGTCATATCTCTCAGTCGAAATCCGAGTCGGGAGCTAGGGAAATCGAAGCTTCGATTGCGGATTGCTACGAAAGCGAAGACTACGAGGAGGGGGTGCGCGCCTTTCTTGAGAAACGTCCGCCGGTCTTCAAGGGGCGATGATCTAGACTGTCCGCGGGTTGGGTCGCAAAAATCTGTCTGACTTTGTCCCCGATAAACCAAGCCCACTGGATGATCTTCAGCATACAGGTGTGCCCGAAGAGCATGTTCAACCGACCACGTTCCAATCATAATCCTTGGAATGCTCTTGCTCACGCCGAATTCGCGGTAGGGTCCAGCGTAGACTTTGCCTCCTTGGGTGTGAGCCCTTGGGGTCTTCTGGACTGGGATTTTTTTCGTCTTTTTGCGGTGTCTAAAATCTCCCAGGCGAAGGGGCCCATAAGAGTGGTTGACCTTTGAGTTCGCTACTCTCTCGACAGTCCATGTTTAATGTTTAGGAAGGCAGAGGTGAGGGGCATGAGAAACTCCCACTTTCTGAGTCATTTGGCTTTCGCCTTTACGTGTCTCTTCGCGTTTTCCGCGAAAGCCGAAGCGGTTAAAAGTCTTCTCCCGAAGGCTCTTTCTTTCGACGAAGTGATTGCTTTGACGCCCCAAGAGATCGACTCAGCTCGATTCATGGCCCGGGCGAATTCCGCTCTCGACCGAGGAGAGCTTGATTTGGCTGAAAAGTGGCTTGCGCAGAGTCAGGAGGCTCCGATTCTTTCGGATCACTTGATGTTTCAGCAAGCGCGCCTTCTCGCGGCCCGTGGGCAACACGAAGCTGTGAATCAAAAAGTTCTGGATGCCCTCGATCGCTTTCCGGAGACGTCTCTTCAATCGAGGCTTGCCGCTCTACGCGCGCGGTCTTTAGTTCTATTAGGCGAAGAAGCAGAGGCTCAAGTCGCTTGGGAATGGGCGCTGCAGGGGAGCGATGACCTTAGTGAGCGGCGAGAGTGGCTGCTCGCACTGTCTCAGTCTCTGGAGCGTACACGCCGGTCGGGTGAAAGTTCGGGCGAGATGAGTCCGTCGGCTGAAAGTCTGAACGTGGTTGTTCTGCCCACAGAAAGGCCCATCGAGGAAAGAAGTGCTGCACAAGAGTTGGAGGTGGCTGAGGCTTGGGTCGCTCAGGGACGCAGCAAGGAGGCGATTGAGGCTTACACCCGGGCGCTTGAGGGTGAACTCTCAGAGGACGATCAAGCAGAAGCTCAGTTCGAACTTGGTCGAATTTTTTTTAGAGTTCGGGAGTATGACGCGGCCCGCGCTATCTTTCGGTCGTTGGACCCGGAACCGCGAGCGACCCTTTATTGGGCTCGCTCTTTAGCACGGATGGGTGAGATGGATCGTTCCATCGAGAAGTTTGAGGCTCTGGCTTCTGGTCCCCATTCGGAGTCGGCCGACCATGCGGCCTATCTCGTCGCCACTCTCCACGAAGATCGAGGCGATTATGAGGCTGCCCGGGCTCACTACCTTCGTGTGACGAAAAAGTCGGAGTCCGAAGACCGAAAGAATGCATCATTGTGGAACCTGGGTTGGATGGAGTTTAAGGCCGGTGATAACGAAGCCGCCCGATCTAGGTTCGCCGAAATGATCGTGGCTGAGCCCTCTCAGGTGGCTGCTTTGAGGCCTCGGTATTGGGCGGCTCGTGCGGCTTTGCGTTCACGATCCGCTCCCCTCCGGAGAACCGGTCAGGCCGAGATGCTCTCTTTGGCGATGGATTGGCCTCTCTCTTATTACGGCTGGCGAGCCCAACAAAGACTGAGTCGGAGCACTCCTCTGGCTCGGGCAGACAGAGAGCCCGCTTTTTTGCAGAGTCCAAAGCCAATCACGAGCGAAGCCCACCGAAGGATCGCGCTCTTGACTCTTTCGGGTTTTAACAAGAGTGCTCGGACTGAGTTGGACTCACTTTCTCGTGAGGCCGCGAGCCTTGACGAGAGGCTGCTTGCGGGACATCTCGCCATCGAGCTTGGAGATTATCACACAGGCTATCGCCTCATGGCGCAGGTTGACGCCGAGCGGCTCGGGGGCGGGTTTGAGCCCACGCATCAAGCACTCTTCTGGTTGGCTTGGCCTCCGGCTTACCGTGAGGCGGTGATCAAAAGCTTGCTCTCTTACGGGAACGTTGAGCCCGAGCTGGTTTGGGCCATCATGCGCGAGGAGTCCGGGTTTAGACCTGCAGTGATGTCTTCAGCCGGCGCCGTGGGTTTACTCCAACTGATGCCTGAGACGGCTGAAAGTACGGCTGAGCGTTTTGATCTGAAGGTGGCTGCGGATGTCGAGGCGTTGCAGGTCGCCGAGGTCAATATCGAGTTGGGTGTGGCGTATTTATCGTATCTTTCGGAGCGTTTTCCTGACCGGATGTCAGCCGTTATTGCGAGCTACAATGCAGGCCCTACGGCCGTGGCTCGTTGGCTCGAAGGAGAGGCCGCGACCCAGGAAGATGATGAATGGGTTGAAGAAATTTCGTATTCTCAGACTCGTCATTACGTAAAACGAGTTCTGCGAAGTCTGAATGCGTACGAAAGCTTATATTAGGGTCGAGAGCCGCCTCGGTTTTGCCTTTGACGTTGGTGTATGTTTTCGTCGGTCGGGTGCACTGCTTTCATTTTATTTTGTGAACCAAGGAGTACGGAATGGGACCACTTAAAGGAATTAAGGTTTTAGAGATTGCGAGCATTGGTCCAGGACCCTTTGCTGGAATGATGCTGTCCGATATGGGAGCCGATGTGGTTCGCGTTGATCGCGCCGATCGGGCGAAAGGCGGAGATCCGGCGGCTCCCCCCAAAGATGTACTCGGCCGAGGGCGGCGAAGTGTGGCCATTGACCTCAAAAAGCCAGAGGGGGTCGAGTTGGTTTTGCAGATGGTGGAAAAGGCAGATGTCATTATCGAAGGATTTAGGCCAGGCGTGATGGAACGCTTGGGGCTCAGTCCCGAGGCCTGTTTAGAGCGAAACCCAGGAATCATTTTCGGTCGGATGACGGGTTGGGGGCAAGAGGGCCCCCTGGCGCAAACGGCCGGTCACGACATCAATTATATCGCTTTGACAGGGGCTCTGGATGCGATTGGTCGAAAGGGCGAAGGTCCGATTCCGCCCCTCAACCTCGTGGGAGACTTCGGCGGAGGGGGCATGCTCCTAGCGTACGGGGTTGTTTGTGCTCTCGTCGAAAGAGGTCTTTCGGGCCGTGGCCAGGTCGTAGACGCTGCGATGGTTGACGGGGCGTCATCGCTTATGGCCATGTTTTTCGGCTTTAAAGCGATGGGAGCGTGGGATTCGGAGAGAGGGGTGAACCTTTTAGACACAGGCGCGCCCTTTTACGACGCCTACGAGACGAGCGACGGGAAGTACATTTCAATTGGGTCCATCGAACCTCAGTTCTACGCGCTCTTGCTGCAGCATTCGGGTCTCGGTGAGGAAGAAGAACTGCCGCATCAGATGGATCGAGAGAAATGGCCTGACATGAAGAATCGTTTGGCGGAGATTTTCAAGACGAAGACACGAGAGGAGTGGTCCGAAATTATGGAAGGGACCGATATTTGCTTTGCGCCCGTCCTCACCATGGATGAGGCCCCCGACCACCCTCACATGCGCCATCGGTCTACTTTTGTAGACCTCGAGGGCGTGACACAGCCTGCTCCGGCTCCTCGTTTTAGCCGAACGGAGGCGGAAGTGATTCGGCCGCCGGCTTTCGCGGGGCAGCATACGGATGAGGTTCTAGAGAGTTTTGGCCTCAGCGACGACGAAATCGGGGCTCTGCGGAGCCGAAACGCGATCGTATAGGGGACAGGCGGCTTTACCTGGAGATTATAAGGGCGGGGTTTGCTTTGATCCGGGCGAGATGAGGTCTCGGGATGTACAGTCCTTAGTGATCGTGCTGCTCGTTATTTGAGTGATTAGACACTTATTTTTGAGGGGAAATCGTGAATCCGAAATTGACTGCTTTGCTGGTTGTCGTCCTATTCTTCTTGGTCTTTGGCCGCCAGTTTTTTCATCAGGTTCCGGCGGGTCACGTGGGCGTGGCGACGTTCTTCGGAGAAGTTCAAGAAAAGGCCTATCCCGAAGGCCCTCATTTTCCGGTGAATCCGCTTTTGACGTGGTACGACATGGATGTTCGAGAGAAATCCACGAAGTTAACCAGCGTTGAGGTCCCCACACGAGATCAGCTTCTCACTAAAGTTGATCTGAGTATTCAATACAGATTGGACGGCTCTCAGGCTCCTCTCATGTATCGTGAGACGGGTGACGAGAGCCAAGTCATTCAAGTGCACTTGATTCCTAAGGTTCGCTCACTCGTTCGGCAGGTGGGCACGCGAATCGACCGAGCAGAGGATTTCTTCCAGGAAGATACTCGCGATCTTCTCGCCAACGAGGTTCAGACAGGCTTATCGGAGTATGTCGCTTCGAAAGGGATCCTGATCGAAGAGGTGCTTGTGAGAGGAATTAACCTTCCTCCAGTGCTCGCCAATGCTATTGAACAAAAGAAGGAGAGAGAGCAGGCCGTTGAACGTCAGAAGGCTGAACTCGAACGGTTTCGCACAGAGCAAGCTCAGCAGGTCGCCGCTGCGGCCGCGGGTCGAGAAGCGGCCGAAGAACAGTCGAAGCGTCAGCGTATTCTGGCGGATGCCCAAGCCTATGAAATTCGGGCGATTAACGAAGCGGTGTCGAGCAATCCTTCTTACGTCCAGCTTCAATCGCTGGAGGCCCTAAAGAAGATGTCCGAAGACCCTGCGGCGAAGATCTACTTCCTTGATTCAAACAGCCCCAACCCACTGCCCTTGTTGCACATGGGCGATCAGCAGTAGCGCTTTATAGCGGTTGAGTCTGACCCCGAAGGATCCTTTCAGGCTGAAGACCCATGGGTTTGGAGTCGGATTCGAGTCCATCGCCCCGTGGCGAGCCAGCTTCCTGTCATCAGGGCACTTGCAAGGGCTGAAATAAATTGGGCCAGAAACAGGCCCTGTGGACCCATTTCAAGCTCGTAAGTGAGATAGAGCCCAAGTGGGATCGTGAGGATCACAGAGGCGAACAAGGACATGATCATGGGCACGAGCATGTCGCCCGCCCCTTGGAGAGCTCGGAAGAAAACGAAAGAAAAGGCTAAGATTACGAATGACGCGGATTGCCAACCGAGCATGCTTTCGCCGATTTCAATGACCTGAGGGTCGTTGGTGAACATCTGAAGAAGGGGCAACCGAAACCAGAAAAGTAGCAGGGCTAGACTCCACATAATCGTGACGTGGACGATCAGCCCGATGCCAATCGCTCTCCACGCACGAGGTACGTTGCCGGCTCCTAGCGCTTGACCTACCAGTGTCGCGACTGCGCCAGCCAGTGGGAAGCAAATCATGGGCGCCAACATCGAGAGGCGCAGGCCGATCGAGTAAGCGGCTTGAGCCTTCTCCCCAAAGTCACCCATGAATCGAATGAAGAAAACGGTGACGACAAAACCGCCGATGAGCTGCACACTGGGAGGCCAAGCCAGTTTGCTGAGCTGGCGGAGGAGGGCCCAATCGGCGTGCATGTGTCGTCGCCGTATGTGGATACGACCGTTTCCGCCAAACAGTACGTAGGCCATGAGTCCGATTGATCCAAGTTGCCCGACGCTGACCCCCAGAGCGACTCCCTGGATCCCCAGTTCGGGCAGGCCCAGGTGGCCATAGATCAAGGCCCATTCGGCTAGCAGGGATGTCACCGTAGACACGATGGTAATCAGGAGAGGGGTCGTGGTGTCTCCGGCGCCGTTAAGCACAGCATTGAAGAGATTCATGAAGATAAAGCCGAAGCTCAGGGCGAAGACGAGCCGTACATAGGGCACGCCTATTTCGAGGACCTGGGCAGAGACGTTCATCATGCCCAGCATCTCTTGAGCGAAGAACAGTCCGAGCAGCCCGACGAAAATGGAAAACCAAAAACCGAGAAGAAATGTTTGACCTGCGACGTGATCGGCCGCCTCGGAGTCGGCTTCACCCGAGGCGCGGGCGATAAGGCTCTGGGCGCCGAAGCTTCCCCCCATGACAAACATGAAAAAAAGTTGGCGGAGAGACTGGTTTGTGACGACAACAGCCGTGACGGACTGATCCCCAAGTCCGCTAATGAGTTTCAAGTCAACTAATTGAAAGATGACGCCCCCGCATAAACTTGTAGCCACCAAGGGGAGGGCCAGTGTCAGAAGGGAAGAGAAGAGACTCCCTTGAGTGTGGTCGCGGTTTTGGAGTCGTGACAAAAAGCCCTGAGGCTTTTTGTTTGCCTCTTGAGGGCCAGATTGATTCACAGTTTTTTGGCGCAGAGTCTCGACGAAGGCCGAACTGTTGCGCGCACTCCTCTCGCGGGTGGCTTCAGAAGCAAAGCCAAATGCTAGACCTCAACCTTCCATCATAGCGGGCCTTTAGCGCCAGGCGAACACTGGCTGGTCGTAGTGGTCTACGCGAGTTTCGAGTCCACGGATGGCGACCTCGCGAAACTGATATAGAAGCGCCGCTGTGGGTGCATTGATACGGTCACTGAGTTTTGGGATCGGGATGGAAATGACCGCCCGGTCGCTTTCGGGAATACGTCGTAGGGTGGGAACATCCGGCGCGTCGAGGGTACTGAGGGGCACGAAATACGCCGCGGCCACTTCATCTTCATTGGGTCTGAGCTCAGCCTCTGGTCCTGCCCAGATAACAACGGGGGAAATCAGAAAACCCGAACGAGTGGGGTAATCATCGAGCACACCAAGGACTTGATCCCTTGGGATCGAGAGGCCCACTTCTTCCTGGGTTTCACGCAGGGCAGCGTCAATCAAAGTCTCACCGGCATCTAATCGACCGCCTGGGAGAGCCCATTGCCCTGGGTGCTTTTTAAGCCGAGATGTACGACGCGTGATGACGAAACAGGCATTTTTTTCCGAATCTGAGGTAACGAGAATAGCGACAGCGGCTGGCTTTAAATTTTGGCCTGGATGAACGCGACGGTCGAAGCGCTCTAGATTGGCGAATAAGCGATTTTTAAGAGCACTGTTGAGGGCTATAGTCTGATTCGTCATAGACAAAGCATACCCCGATTCAATTTTGAGAGTGTGGCTGATTTTTTGGACCTTTTTATTTCAGGAACAGCCTTGATGTTCGGGGGCGCAGACTTCGCAGGGAGGGGAATTCGAATTGGGTGCGTCTGAAAATCTTGGGATTCCGGCTGATGTAAAACGTCGAAAAGTGATCTTGCCTGGAAAAGAAATCGAGATTGCGTTGCAGGATTGGGGAGGTGAGGGGCCCTTGGCTCTGCTCCACCATGCCAATGGCTTTTGTGCGGCGCTTTGGGCTCCTGTGGCTGAGCAACTCCGTAGCCAGTTTCACGTGGTGGCGATGGATGCGCGTGGGCACGGAGACTCAGGGATGCCCCAGGAGGGAGCCACTCCCGAGTCTTTCAGCTGGGCGCTGATGGCCGATGATTTGGGCCAAGTCGCACACGTATTGCTCGAGGAAACAGGTGAATCTCAGATCGCTTTGGGACTCGGACATTCTTTTGGGGGGACTTTGACTTTGGCTGCGGAGAGTCAGCACCCTGGTCTGTATGAGAGGCTCGTGCTGGTGGACCCCGTGATCCCATCGACGGCCTGGGCGACTCCCGAGCGCATCGAGTCACAGTCGGGGATGGTGGAACGAGCCCGAAGGCGTCGTAGCCGGTGGGCAAGTCATGCTGAGGCCCATGATCAGCTGTCCACAAAATCGCTTTTCGCGAATTGGACCCCCTCGGCGTTTGATCTTTATATCCAGGAAGGCCTCTTGGAGGGCGAAAACGGCGAAGTTGCGCTGAAGTGTCCCGGAGAAGTCGAAGCCCAGATTTTTGGAAATTCGCTGTCTTTGAATCTCGATGAGGTCTTGGCGGGTGTCAGAACGCCCGCCCGACTCTTGTGGGCGAGGCATGGGATCTTTCCTCGAGAGGTTTTTGAGCGGGTTTGTGCCGTGCTTCCAGGTGCCCAATTGGTAGAAGCGGATGCGGGGCACCTGATTCCCATGGAAAAGCCCGACTGGGTGGTTGAGAACGTATTGGACTTCTGCTCTTTGGCATAAAAGAGAGACCTGAGCGAAAAGCCTTTGCCCGGGGTCGCCATGGCGCTCATTCTCGAGTCGTGTTCTTTGCGATCAGGCCTCGCCCTTGATTCCCTCGTAGGTATTATACGAAGGGAGTCTAGAGGTGAGAGACGAGTGGCGGATTCGTCAGCCACTCAGAGCATCGTGAGAGAGCAGCTAGGAGAGCGTTCCATGGGTGATCGGAGTGAAGACAGAGATCGTAAGTCGGGGCTAGGCTCACCGGCTTCGGGGCCGAATGGACTTGACGAGCCCTCTGAGCCAGAGTCGCCCTTTTATCCCTCCTTTGGAATTAATGCAGGGTTTGTTGAAGAGCTCCAGAGTCGGTACCAGATTGATCCTGACTCTGTCGACGCGAGTTGGGAGGATCAATTTAAGGGAAGGTTTGAGCACTCGGCTCCTAAGCCGCCTGAAACGGTTCTTGTGAATTCGGCGGCACCTCCCGTTGAGTCGGCTCGGTCCGAGTTGATTTCGTCCGAGGAGGGCTCGGTAGTTGAAATTCAAATGGCAGATCGCTACGCACGCGTTTTGCGCTTAATTGATTTTTATCGCGCCCGGGGCCATCGAATTGCGAAGAGTGACCCGTTGGGTGAAGCCTCTGACTATTTTCCAGAACTCGATCCGGCTCACTACGGATTGGGCCATGCGGATATGGAACACAACTTTATCAGTGGCGACCTTCCGGGTGAGGCCGTTCAGACGCTACAGGAAATTTTAGACAGACTTCAGCAAATATATTGTGGAAGTGTGGGGTTCGAGTACAGCCATGTTCAAGATCCAGGTCGGAAGGCATGGCTTCGTGAGAATTTTGAAGAAGAGCAACATCGATTTGAAATCGGGAGAGAAGAGCGGGGTCGAATCTATGCTGATTTAACCCGTGCAGAGCTTTTTGAACGTTTTCTGCATACTAAATTTATAGGGCAGAAGCGGTTTTCTCTTGAGGGAGCAGAGTTGGCTGTTCCCATGTTGGACGCAATTGTTGAGCAGTGCCCGAAGTTAGGTGTTCGTGAAGTTGTTCTTGGAATGTCTCATCGAGGTCGTCTTAATGTCCTTGGTAACGTAATGGGCAAGCCGTACGCGGCGATCTTTAGTGAGTTTCAAGACAATCCACTGTTTCAGACACCTTTTGGTTCAGGGGATGTGAAATATCATAAGGGATTTTCGGCTGACCGATATGCCAAAGACGGCACTCGAGTTCATATGACACTGACATCGAACCCTTCCCATCTTGAAGCTGTTGACCCCGTTGCTCTTGGTCGAGCCAAGGCAAAGCAAACGGTGGCAAAGGACACGGAGGGTCAAACGATCTTGCCGGTCTTACTGCACGGTGATGCGGCGTTTGCGGGGCAGGGCATTGTTGCTGAGACTCTCAACCTTTCTCGCTTAGAGGGCTACTCGACGGGCGGGACCATTCATCTCATTATTAACAATCAGATCGGCTTTACGACGACGCCCGCCGAGGCAAGGTCAACGCTTTATTGCAGCGATGTAGCCCAGATGATTCAAGTTCCGATCTTTCATGTGAACGGCGAAGATCCAGAGGCGGCTGTCCATTGCTTGAAACTAGCTCTGGAGTATCGGCAGAGGTTTGGAGAAGATGTCGTCATTGACCTGATTTGTTATCGCCGCCACGGACATAATGAAGCCGATGAACCAGCCTTCACTCAACCTCGACTGTATGAGAAGATTCGAAGTCGGCCTTCTGTCCGCAAGTTGTATGGCCAGCGCTTGGTGGAGCAGGGCGTGTTCTCTACAGCCGAAATTGAGAAGATGGATCAAGAAGTTCAAGAAGCACTGAGCGAGGCCTATGAGTCGATCGCCTTCAACCCGCCTGGTCCAGACGAGCCTTATGAACCGCGGGGGCCGTGGCAGGGGTATCAGCGCGAACGTCCTGAAGGTCCTTGCGTGACGGGTGTCTCGGAGGAAAGGCTTGCCGAAGTCGTGGCCGGTTTAGGAGCTGTGCCGGGCTATTTCCACGTCCATCCAAAGTTGGCTTCTTTAATCGAGCAGCGGGGTCGCATCATTCGTGATTCTCAACCGGTGGACTGGGCCATGGCGGAAGCCCTGGCCTTCGGAACCCTTGTGCTGGAGGGGGCTCCAGTGCGTCTATCGGGGCAAGACAGCTCTAGAGGAACCTTCAGCCAGCGCCACGCGACCTTTGTCGACCAGAAGAACGGCGAAGAATATGTTTCTTTGGATCACCTCTCCAATACACAAGCCCGTTTTGAGGTCTACGACAGTTTGCTTTCCGAGGCGGCGGTTCTCGGTTTTGAATATGGCTACAGCCTCGTGGACCCGAGTACCTTGACCTTGTGGGAGGCTCAATTTGGTGACTTTGCGAATGGGGCTCAGGTCATTATCGATCAGTTCATTACATCGGCACCTACTAAGTGGGGCCGAATGAGCGGATTGGTAATGTTGTTGCCGCATGGGTACGAAGGCCAGGGGCCCGAACACTCAAGTGCTCGAGTCGAGCGATTTTTGCAGAGTTGTGCAGAGGATTGCTTGCAGGTCGTGAATTGCACGACGGCCTCTCAATATTTTCACGTCTTAAGGCGGCAAATTTGTAGACCCTATCGAGCGCCCATGGTGATTTTCACTCCGAAAAGTCTTTTGCGCTCTCCGTTAGCCGCTTCTCCTATTGAGAACTTTATCAGCGGCAGCTTTGAGTCTGTCATCGATGATGCTATCGCAGGGGCTTCGCCGGATTCAGTGGAACGACTGATCTTTAGTTTTGGAAAAGTTCATTACGACTTGTGCGAAGAGAGGGTCAGCCTCTTTCCGAAAGAGCTTGATCGCGTTGCTCTTATTCGGATTGAAGAGCTCTACCCCTGGCCAAAATCTGAATTGCAGTCGGTCATCGGAAAATATCGCAATGTTCAGAGTGTGGTTTGGGCCCAAGAAGAACCCCGGAATATGGGAGGATGGACATTTGTTCAAGAGAGGCTGCCCGAAGAACTGCCCACGGGTATAACTCTCCAATATGCGGGCCGAAAAGCCTCCTCAAGCGTCGCAACGGGGTCCTCGCGAGTTCATCGTGCCGAGCAGAAAGGGTTGTTGGCCGATGCTTTTTCCGGTCTGGGTGAAGGTGAAAGTGACCCCTGGGACTCCCTGCAGGTGAAGCCTTGAGTTAGGTGAGCAAAAAAAAAGGCCGAGCGCTATTTTTACCAGATCGGGTCTGGCTGACGCGTCGGGCTCTGTATCTTGAGGAGTGCACCATGGATCTCAGTTATGGAAGTGAGATGGAAGACTTTCGCGATGAAGTGAGCAGCTTCGTGGAGTCCAATTGGCCCATTAAGTCGGTTGAGGGAGAAGAGGAAATCTCCTTTGAGCGCCAGGCTTCAATGTTTAGAGAGAGAGCGATTGAGAAGGGCTATCTCTACCGGAGCATCCCCCAAAAATACGGTGGATCCGAGCAAGACGCGGATGTAATCAAGGCGCAGATTATTAGAGAAGAGTTCAGTCGCAAATGGGCTCCAGCCGAGGCGCGCGGCATAGGGACGATGATGCTGGTTCCGACCTTGCTTGAGAAAGGTGAGGAGTGGCAGAAGGATCGATTCGTTCGTCCAACGATTACGGGCGAATTGACTTGGTGCCAAGGCTACAGTGAGCCAGGCTCAGGGAGTGACTTAGCTTCGCTGAAGACTCGCGGAGAGCTTCAGGGCGATGAGTGGGTCATTAATGGTCAAAAGATTTGGACAAGTGGTGCGCATATGGCCGACTATATGTTCTGCTTGGTTCGCACTGAACCCGAAGCGAGCAAGCATGCTGGCATTTCATACCTTTTGTTGGATATGAAGCAGCCGGGAATTGATGTTCGACCTCTTCGGATGATGACGGGCAGTTCCGACTTTAACGAAGTCTTCCTTAATGATGCACGAACACCCAAGGACTGGATTGTCGGCAAGCGCGGCGAGGGTTGGACGGTTTCACGGACTACTCTTAAACACGAGAGAAACTCAATCGGCGGAGCGCAGCAGACTCGCTCGGCCCTAGCGGGTCTCGTGAAGCTCGCGCAAGAGTCCGAACTGAACGGTCGCCCGGCGATTGAGAACGCGGAAATACGGCAGCGCCTTTCCGTCCTAGAGGGATATGTTAAAGCCCATCAATATTCGGGCTATCGGCAGTTGACTCAGGATGCCAAGGGCGGTGATGCCGGCATCATTAATATGATGATGAAGCTTTTCTCGACTGAGATAGGTCACCAAGTCTCAGGAATTGCGATGGACCTTCTTGAAGAGGAGGGTTTGCTTTCGGCTGGAAACTCAGAACTCGGTTCGCGTTCTAGTTCAAGCCAGGGGTGGATCGCTCAGTACATGTACTCTCTGGGGATCGCGATTGCCGGGGGTACGGCCAACGTTCAGAGAAATGTGATTGCAGAGCGCGGCTTAGGTTTGCCTCGGGATGCTGCGGCTAACAGGAGTCCTGGAAAGTGAATTTTGATTTAACCGAAGAACAGGAGATGCTTCAGCAAAGTCTCGGAAGCCTGCTCGAAAATGAGATGCCGATTAATCGACTTCGCGAAGTTTTTGATGGCGATACGGGCGATGATCCAGATCTTTGGAAATCTTTGGCTGAATTAGGCGTTGCCGGTCTCGCGATTGGAGACACCTATGGAGGAGCTGGGCTTGAGATCCTCGACCTCGCCGTAGCGGCTGAGACTTTGGGGTATCACTGTGCTCCAAGTCCATTTCTTGGCCATGTTTTAGCCGCGGTGGCCATCGAAGCGGGTGGAAGTGAAGAGCAAAAAAAGAAATGGTTGCCGGGCCTGGCTACAGGGGATCAAATTGGAACCATCGCGCTGGCTGAAGCGGAAGGTCGTTGGCAACCCGAAGAATGGAAACTAGCTGCCTCCAATACGATTTCTGGCGTCAAAGATTTTGTGCCCAGCGGTCGTTTATCAACCCTAATGGTCGTCGGGCTTGAGGATGGGCAATTGGGTGTCGTTGAGACGCGATCCGATGGAGTGACGCTTGAAGAGGTGGATGGAGCAGATCGAAGCCGTCGGATGGACCTTGTCACCTTTGCGGATGCGCCTTGTGAGTTGCTGGCCAACGGTAAAGAAGCTGCGCTCCGCCTTCGTAACGTTGGACTCGTGCTTTGCGCTGCCGATGCATTCGGGGGGTCGCAGAGGCTGCTCGAGATGAGCGTGGAGTATGCGAAAACCCGAGAGCAGTTTGGGGTAACGATTGGACACTTTCAGGCCATGAAGCATCAGCTTGCCAATATGGCTCTGGATGTGGAGCCGAAT
Source organism: Deltaproteobacteria bacterium (assembly GCA_002691205.1). Lineage (GTDB taxonomy): Bacteria > Myxococcota_A > UBA9160 > UBA9160 > UBA4427 > MED660. The sequence goes on along the minus strand of NZHD01000008.1, from coordinate 5,087 downwards.
CGCGGACTTTACTGGTTCTCCGCATACGCCCAAGACCATGAGCCCGGCGAAGCGGATCGGGTCGCGTCGATTGCGAAGGCTCACATTACAGATCGTTTCATGCAGGTGGCACGCGATGCGGTGGAAGCCCACGGTGGGTTGGGTTTTACATGGGAGTGTGATGTTCAGATGTGGTTCAAGCGAGCCATGTTTGACCGCGCCTTTTTGGGAACTCCATCTCAACATCGAAGCCGATCCGCGGACCTTGCAAGCTGGTAAACGGTTCAGTCTCTCGTGGGTTTAGATTGGGTTCTTAGGCATCTCAATCGACTCAGTGCCCCGGAGATTTCATGTCTCCGGGGTCGTGCAAGACGCCCAGGGTGCTTTTCGCTGATTGACAGTGAAGATGTACTCCCTAAGACATCGAGCCCATCCTCATCAAAGATTTTTTCAATCTGATCGAGCACAGACGTGAGTGGTTGCGCTCTTTGGCTTGTTTGGAGTGCGTCGGCTTGAGTCATGAGGCGCGTGCTCGCGAGGTGAATCGACCAAGCAATCGCATGGGTTTGACTGGTATCGGCAATCTGGGTCAGATATCGAAGGTCGATGGCCTCTTCGCCGTAAAGGATCAGTTCGCGACTCTTTGTCGATATGTTGACGGATCTCTTTCCTCGCGAGGCTTCGATACTTCCAGCCATGGGGTATCGATCCTTAAAAGCCTCTAGAGTACTTTTCGACTCAGGCCTTCTCCCTGTTTCGTTTTCGGAAGCAATTTGATGGGCTTCCAGGGTGACATCTTGCGCTCGATAGTTTTTCATCATGATGACCGAGTCCGCGACATCGAAGTAATCTCCCGACCCTCCCATGACGAGTACTGTAGACACTCCAAATTCATTGTAGAGCTCGCGGACTCGATCTAGGAATGGAGTAATAGGTTCATTCTCAGTATGGACAAGTTTTTGCATACGACTGTCCCGCAACATGAAATTCGTAGCCGAAGTGTCTTCGTCAAGCAGGAGTCCGTGGGCACCGGCTTCGACGGCTTCTGCAATTGCGGCCGCTTGGCTCGTCGAGCCACTAGCATCTTGGGTGGAGAAAGCGTGAGTTTTGAAGCCTGCGCTTGAGCTATCCCCCTCAATGCCAGAGGGGAGTTGGCCGATGAAGGCATGGATGTCTACACCGCTGATCGACCGCCCATCTTCAGAGCGGACCTTTACTAGATCACGAGAGCTCACGACGTATTCTCGTCCATCGCCAGGGATATGCGGATAGACACCATTTTCAAGAGCGCTGAGGAGTGTGGATTTTCCATGGTAGCCGCCTCCCACAATGAGTGTGATGCCTGTTCGAACGCCCATACCTCGAATCGTTTTTTGACCCTTTAAAGGGATCGCATTTGGAAGGTTTATCTCAATCGCGAGGGAGTCCGGTGAATAAAAGGGAATGGCTTGTTCTGTTGGCATAGGCGTATGGTTGACGCCTGTCCGGCGAGGAAGCACGGCACCGTCAGCGACGAAGGCGATCAATCCATGATTCGAAAGTTGCTTTCGAATCGCCTCTTGGTTTTCGATGCATTCGATAAAGGCCTTTGCTTCCGCAGCTTTTGACTCATCCCACATTAAGCCCCTCTCGATAATCTTTGGCAGCTTTTGAGTGAGTAAGTGGATGGCTTCAGTGGCTAGAATTTTTCGACCCGCTGCGGGGAGGCCTATCTCCATACGGGCTTCTATCCAATCGGCATGAATTTTAATGGCCGTGCGCTCAAGGACTTCTTGGCCTCCAGCATCAATTGATATAAGACCGCTTTTTCCGCTTCCTTGGGATTGTGAATGACGTCTGGACCCTGTTCGTTTGTTTCGTGAATCCGTCATGCTTGGGGCTGATTGGCTATGGATGGCCTCTCGTATTTGTCGAGCCAACCAGTCGGCTGTGGCCATTAGGCGGACTCGATTGGATGTAAAAAGCTCAGGGCATTTTATAATCTCACGATCCATGCGGACCCGTATGCGTGAAGGTGCTGCGAATGGATCACCTTGAACATGGTCAATGAAGAGGGTGAAAGACGGAAATGTATGCTTTCCCTTTAGATCGATGTAGGCTTTGTAACCTCGGCGGTCAATTCTCTTCAGTAATGTGATGAGACTCTGTACGTCAGACACTTTAAGCTCCGGGCTCTGGTTGCTATTCGGGATATTCGCGTTCATAATTCTGGAGATTGGGGGGCACTGAGAGGTTCGCGCGCAGAACCTTTTAAGTCCATAGGAAGCTCCATGGCTGAGCGTACTAAACGTGAGTCATGAGAAAAGAAGCCAATCTGTTCTTTCCTGTGATTGGGCTCCACGACATACGTACTGAGGGGAGGTTGGCAGTGACTAATCGAGAACAATGGTCGAGCAATCTTGGCTTTCTTGCAGCTGCCGTGGGTTCAGCTGTGGGTTTGGGAAATATGTGGCGCTTTTCTTATCTGACTGCGGAAAAGGGAGGAGCTGCTTTTGTGGCCCTTTATCTGTTTTTCACATTGGCGATTGGTCTGCCTGTCATGCTGGCGGAACTCACCCTAGGTCGGGGGGCCAAGAAGAGTCCTATTCTGGCGCTGACTCATTTTGGCGGAGAGCGTTGGAGAAGTCTGGGCTGGCTCTTTGTTTTGACTGGCTTTGTGATTCTTTCATACTACTCGGTCATCGCAGGCTGGACGATTCGATATGCCGCTGAGGCGATTTTTCTGGGTGTTCCGCTCAATCCGGGTTCGAAGTTCTCTGAAATCAGTCAAGGCTCGGATGCCTTCATCTATCACGTCTTCTTTATGGCGATTGTAATGGGAATTGTTGTTCGAGGAGTCAGTCGTGGAATTGAGCGTGTATCCATTGTCGCCATGCCACTTCTGTTTCTATTCGTCTGCAGTATTGCGATTTATGCGGCGACATTAGAAGGAGCGGGTGCAGGGTATTTGTATTACCTCAACGCAGATTTTGCGAATGCCTTTGCGATTGATGTGGTTGTGAGTGCTGCTGGGCAAGCTTTCTTTAGCTTGAGCCTCGGCATGGGGGCTATTATGACGTTCGCAAGTTACTTGCCTCCCAAGTCCGATCTCCCGAGAGAGACCGTGATGATCGGCGGTCTTGACTTTGGGATCGCCTTTCTGGCTGGGTTAATGGTCTTCCCCATCATCTTTGCCTTAGGAATTCAGGCCGATGTGGGCGAGAGTACCTTAGGCGCTCTTTTTGTAGCGCTCCCCAAGGCTTTCGCCGCTATGGGCGGTGCAGGTCGAGTGGTCGCGATTTTTTTCTTTTCAGCTCTTGTTGTGGGAGCTTTGACTTCAGCGATCTCACTGCTGGAGGTGGTCGTGTCGGCGGCTGTGGATGGCCTAAACTGGTCTCGTAAGCGTTCGGTTTGGGTGGCCGGAACCTCAATTGCTTTTTTGGGGAGTTTTGCCGCGTGGAATATTGAAGTTCTAGACCTCATGGACCAAGTAGCCAACAATTTGTTGCTTCTCGTGGGCGGTTTAGCTCTCTCAATTTTTGTCGGGTGGTCCATGAGAGACCCCGTCTCGGAAGTGCAGATCGGGAGTCAGATCTCGCGTCCAGCCATGGTGGTATGGCATCAGTTGCTGCGTTGGGCTGTTCCTGTTGTTCTGCTTTTTGTTCTCTGGCACTCCGTGCCAAGCACTCTCGTGAATGTGTGGAATTTTCTTTCAGATCCTTGAAGTATTTATTTTCGGGCAAGCATGGCTGCATGTTTCGCGCGTGTTAGGGGATATCTGAAGGCCGCTAATGTTCCCAACAGGACGAAGGTCGCCGGGGCCAGCGAGGCTAGTCCGCGAATCGTCCACAGTGCGGCCGGAGGCTGCTCTGTGAGGTTTTGATCGAAGCCAGAGAGAGTTAAGCCGATGCCTGCGATCAGATAGGCGGTGGCTCCTGCAACCTTCCGAATGAACGTGAGGACGCTGTTAAAGAGGCCTTCCCGACGAGAGCCTTGAGTGAATGTGTCTTCGTCGATAATTTCACCAATCATGGCCCAAGGCATAAGGTCGATAGCGGCGTATCCGATTCCGAGAAATGAGGCCACGAAAAGAATTCTCCAGAGCGACCAGTCTGGCCCCGCGGTGGCGATCAAAATAAGGCAGCCTGCAAACCAAATCGAACCCGCAACGAACATGTGATGCTTCTCAAACCTTTTGGAAAGAGCAAACCATGCAGGCATTGCGATGACAGCTGTTGCGAGCATGGAAAGGAGAGTCCAGTGCACATACTCAGGTCGAGCGAGCCAAACGGTAATGTAGAGTGGAACAGCGAGGCCCAAGAGGTCCATTGAAATACGGCCGCCGATGTAGAGTCCACAAAGCCTTAGATATGTTCGATTTTTAAGGAGTTCCCGAATGCTGCTGAGCAGATTGCTCCTTTGCTGAGGTTCCTTTTGGGGTTGCCGTCTTTCGAAACTGACGAAGTAAACGATGGGCCAAGGCAGAATCATCCACGCGCCGATCATGAGTCCTGTGAGTGCAAAGTCGTCACTTCTGCCCCCCAGCGCTTGCGCGATTCCAAAAAATGCGGCGGCCACCATAGTTCCGGTTATGGCGGCCGCGGAGCGATAACTGTTGATCGAAGTACGCTCATCGTAGTCTTGAAACATTTCAGGGATTAGAGCGAGGTAGGGGACAGAGAGAAGCGTCATGGAAAGAGAGAGTCCCATGTAGACTGAAAGGTACCAAAAGAACATTCCAATCTGCGAAGTAAAAGGCGTCGACCAAATCAGCGAAAAGAAGAGGCCCAACGGAAGCATGCCGATTAGAAAAAAGGGTCGACGCCGCCCCCATTTCCATCGAGTTCGATCAGAAACTTGGCCCATGAGGGGGTCAGTGATGGCATCAACGAGGCGGGCAATCCATGCAATCACTCCTGCAAGCCATGGGTCGAGTCCCGCGACCGTGACCAGAAATGTGAAGTAGACCAGTGAGAGGGCCGAGAGAGATATATTGATGGAGTGATCGCCCATCGCGTAGGCAATTTTGCGTACAGGGGAACTCATGCTCCCTATCGATTTGACCCGCATCGTGGCCTTCCATGGGAGCCCTCGCATACGGCAGGGTAAGCAGGGGCTTTTATGGGGGA
>NZHD01000007.1 GCA_002691205.1 Deltaproteobacteria bacterium | reverse complement strand
GGGTTCGGGCTCGGGTTCGGGTTCGGGTTCGGGTTCGGGTTCGGGTTCGGGTTCGGGTTCGGGTTCGGGTTCGGGAGAGAGGATGGCCTCTCCCGACTCACTCTCCAAACTTTCTTGAGAGAATTCGCGGCGGTCCGTCGATTCTTCGTCTTCGGAGTCAGCCTCGGCACCGCGGCGGCGAGTCACTCTTTCGAGCAGGAGCATCAATACGGCCGGCGCCAAAACCGCCAAACCCACGACGAGAGAAGGATTGTTTACGAGCCAACTCGCAAAGAGGTTTCCGATTGAAAGTGTATAGGTTTCCATGGGGCGCGGAGCATAGACAAACGAACCGCAGAGTGCAGCGACCGGAAACCCAAAGGGGGGGGTGAAGCCGACTTAGTTCAGCTCGACACCCACCAACTTGCTAACCCCCTTTTGCTCCATCGTGACACCGTAGAGGACATGGGCCACCTCGATGGTTCTCTTGTTGTGAGTGATCACAAGAAACTGTGAGCTATTCGCCAAATCTGCGATCAGGCCGTTAAAACGACCTACATTGGCGTCATCCAAGGCCGCGTCGACCTCATCGAGAAGGAAAAACGGCGATGGGCGTACCTGAAAGAGAGCCACAAGGAGTGCTAGAGCGGTCATCGTTTTCTCGCCCCCTGAGAGCAAATTGACATTTTGCAGCCTTTTGCCCGGAGGCATGGCCATAATGTCAATCCCCGCCTCGAGAACGTCTTCCGACTCCAAGAGTTCAAGACTCGCCTTCCCGCCCCCAAAGAGCCGGGGGAAATTCTCGGAAAAATTGGCACTCACTTCTTCAAACGTCTTTTTGAAGCGAGCCCGACTCGTGCGATTGATCCGTTGAATCGCTTCCCGCAGAGAACTGATCGTATCCTGCAGATCCGTCTGTTGCTCGGAAAGGAATCGGAAACGCTCAGCCAACTCCTCGTGTTCCTCGATAGCCCCCAAGTTTACGTCACCCAAGGATTCAAGGGCCTTCCGAAGGCTCGCCAGTTCTTTTTCTCGATCCTCCTGAGAGGCCCGGGCCAACTCGAGGTTCTTTTGTGTTTCTCGCAGCATAGCTGCTGCATCCGAAGCACTGACCTCCATGACACCGGCATCCGCCGATTCCGTCGCCTCTCCACCCCCCTGAAGGCGTGCCGCAACTTCAGCCTCAGCCCTCTCTGCGTCACTTGGCTCTGCCTCAGCCGGAAGCGCCGATGTTTGTGACTCATCCAATCCTGGTAGCTCCCAAGTGGATAAATCAACCCCCCAACGCTCCTGAATGCTTTCAAGTTGATGCGTGAGACGCATCTCACTCTCTCGTAAATTCAATTCAGATGTAGAGACGTCTCCCTGCTTTTCGGCCAGGGCACTTCGCATGTCCCGCAAGTCATCATCTAAAGAACGAACTTTCTCGGCATGCGCTTGGTGAGCATCCCTCAATGACTCGCTCTTTGTCCGTGCGCCTTCCTCGACTTCGAGCAGAGAAGTCAGTTTGGTCCCGGCCGCGGCCCCCTCAGCCTCCAGCTCTTTTCGCCGCGCCTCGCCGGAACGAATTTCCTCTTCGCGACGACTGATCCATTCAACCTTATCTCGGGTGGTTTCATCCGCGCGAGAGACTGCCTCTTTCAGACGATCGCGATTTTCTACTCGCGACTCGTGCGCAACACGAAGCTCTGTGAGCTTCGTGTCCAACCGCGAAGACTCTCGCGCCACAGAGCCCACCTGGAGGCTCTTCCCGTCTGCTTCAGACTGCCTCTGCGAACGAACTTCTCGGAGGGAAACAAGCTCTTCCTCTAAGCGAACTTGCTCGGCGCCCAAGCTCTCGATCTCTCCCAGCCAATTGGCACGTTCAGAGGCTCGACTTTCCTGGGCTTCTCCGATGGTTTTGAGACGTTCAGCGGCCCGTTCAAGATCTTTCTCATGATTCGCCACCGCCAGAGCCGCTGTGTGATGACGGCTGCGAAGGTTGTCGAGTTCCTGAGTCGCCGTCTGCAGAAGGCTCTCCTTCTCTCGAAAACTCGATTCGGCCTCAGAGACCTCGCTTTCGAGAGCCGACACACCCTTCTCAAGCTCCTCCACTTCCGCGCGTCGAGCGATCGAACCTGCGACGTTGCCCTGCCCGCCCCCGCGCACCAACCCATCGGGCGTCACAATATCGCCCGACCGTGTCACAAAAGTGGCCGGAAGCGCATCCGCCCCATAGTGGTCAAAGGCTTCCGATAGATGATCGACAAGGTAAACGTCCCCGAGAAGCCCTCTCACTAAGTCTTCTTGTCCCGGATGCGCTCTCACAAAATCAAGGATCGGCACACCCAGTGGAACGATGCCCAGAGTGGAGGGCTGTGCCGACTCCACCAGGAATACACCTCGACCGACCTGAGCCTGATGAAGAGAATCCAAAGCGGCGACAGCCCGAGAACCATCCGACATGACAAGCGCATCAGCACGATCCGCGAGAACAATACCCACCGCCCGCTCGGCTTCACCCTCCACGTCAAGCAGATCACGCACCAGTCCGCGCAAGCCATAGCGCTCTGCGGCCTCTTCACCTTGCTCCAAAAGGTGCTGAGTCCCCGCGCCGATATCCTCTTGATTGGAAAGAAAATCCTTGAGAGCAGCCATTCGCGCTTTGCCCGCCTCAAAACGCTCGCTTTTCGAACGAAGCGCATCCGAACTCTGACGGACATCCTCTCTGGCTTTTTCGTGTTGATTCAAGGCATCAATCAGTTGTTCTTGGAAGCGATCTCGCTCTGCCAGCAGGTTTCTTAAGGCTTCCTCAAGCTGAGTTTCCTCGAGAGAGGCCTCACCCGAAGCCACTTGTTGCAATTCAAAATCTCGATCAGCCGAACGCAATCGCTGATCGACAGCCGCACGCTGGTCCGCCAAATGAGCCAGACGGTCTTCATCTCGCGTAATGCTGGTCAGGACCTCAAGCAGTGATTGATTTCCCTGATCGCGAGCCGTTTCGGCTTCACTTAGACGTAATCGAGCTTCATCGGCCTCACTCTGGGCGGCTTCGACATTCGCCTGTTGGCCCAGCACGGCTGACTTTAACTCCTCAAGCTCGTGACGGGTTTCGAGAGCGTCGGTCTCAGCCTGAGTGAGCTGTTCCCGCAAACTACCCAATTCTTGCCGCCGCCCCTCGTTACTCTCATCAATGGTCTCGGACTCTCGCTGTCCGAGTTCCAATTGGCCTTCGATGTCTTTAATCTCACTTCGCAACGCAAAGAGGCGCTCAGACCCTTCGTTCACTGCCTTCTCGGCCTCAGTGAGGCCGATTCGGAGCTCTTCCAATGCCAGTTCTCGTTCCGACAACCGGGTCGTCAAACCTGTAACAGCCTCTTGCAACTCAGCCATCTGGCCCTTTGATTGGTCGAGCCCATCGAGCATCCGCTGCCGTTCATCTCCGGCCAAAGAGAGCTCCAAGATTCTCTGTGTTTCCTTGAGACGCTTGAACTTGGCGGCTTTCCGGGCCTGCCTCTCGAGAGAACTGATCTGCCTCTTTATCTCTGCTAGAACGTCGTTTACCCGCTGAAGGTTCGACTCCGTAGACTTGATCTTGCTCTCCGCTTCCCGGCGGCGAGCCTTGTATTTATTGATGCCGGCCGCTTCCTCGATCAGTTGGCGCCGTTCGTCTGGGCGAGCAGAAACGATCTCGGCCACTTTGCCCTGCTCGATGATCGTATACCCCTTCGTGCCGATGCCGGTATCCCGAAAAAAGTCATGCACATCCTTGAGGCGAGACTGCGCCTTGTTGATCAGGTACTCAGATTCACCTGATCGATAAAGCCGTCGACAAATCTCAATCTCACTAAACTGGGCGTAATCGGCAGGCCCTAGACCATCTTCATTGGAAAAGGTCAGAACCACCTCCGCCATTCCGATGGGGGGTCGATTTTCTGAACCCGCGAAGATGACGTCGTCCATTCCGTTTCCACGAAGACGCCGAGCCGACTGCTCTCCCATCACCCAGCGGATCGCATCAACCACGTTGCTTTTGCCGCAACCGTTAGGGCCGACCACCGCGGTGATCCCATCCTTAAAACTAAAGGTGGTGGGGTCAACGAAGGATTTGAAGCCGTGGACTTGCAGTGACTTGATCCGCACTGAATTCCCTCGAATCCTTCAGAACCGAGCCCAAAAACCCGGAACGAAGGTGCCCTCCTATAGGCACGTATGAACACGCTTTATGGCGTCGAACTCAATTCAATGCTGGAGCGGCGAGTTCCAACATCCATTTCCCGTCCATTCTTCCACTTGTCAGCACGCTCCTTGAACTTGGTCTAAATGCGACCCATCTGGGCACGCTGGCTAGCTGAAAAATGAATCGGGTCTGGACCCATTGAGGACCAACAACCCTTTATCGAGGGGGCCCCAACTAGGTAACATCCCCAACCGCCTCTTCGCAACCAAAACCGCTCTGTTCTGTGCTCTCTTAGAGCTTTCGCTCCACGCCGACGCCCCTAGAGAATTGCTTGATCGCGGGAGGCCGACTGCGTTTCATGGGCGTCCTGCATGGTAAATAGACGATGATAAATTCCCCCGCGGGACAAAAGCTCCGTGTGGGTTCCCGATTCAGCGAGCGCCCCCCGTTCAAGGACGTAAATCCGGTCCACATCCTGAATCGTCGACAGGCGGTGAGCAATCGCAATTGCGGTCTTCCCCTCCATCAAAGTGTGAATGCCCCTCTGGACAAGTGCTTCCGTCTCACGATCAATGGAACTGGTCGCTTCATCAAGAACTAAAACCTCACCCCCATGCGCGATGGCTCGCGCAAAGGAGAGCAACTGTCGCTGGCCGGCCGACAAATTGGTTCCCCGTTCGCGAATCTCCGTCTCGTACCCCTCAGGCAACCGTTTAATAAAAGAATGCGCCTCGACCACCTGAGCCGCGTGCTCGATTTCGGCCTGACTCAGGTCTGTTCGACCCAGAGCGATGTTTTCAGTCACCGACCCGTTGAACAAAAAGACGTCCTGGAGGACCGTGGCCACCCGGCGACGGAGATCACCCTGGGCCATGTCTCGAATATCGATGCCTCCGACCAAAATACGCCCTCGCTGAATTTCATAAAAACGAGACAGCAAACTAATGATTGTTGTCTTCCCCGCTCCCGTGGCCCCGACAAAGGCGACACGCTCGCCCGCAGCCACTTCAAAGGAGAGATCCTTCAGGACCCAGTCTTCTCCTTGGTAGGCGAACCACACATTTTCGAAACGAACCGTGCCCTCTTGCCCTTCCACACTCTCTACGAGCGAGACGACCGAAGGGTCTGACACCTCCGTCTTTGTCTCAAGCAATTGAAAAATTCTCTCGCTGCTGGCCATGGAGGATTGCATCACTGAGTACTTGGCTGAAAGGTCCTGCATGGGTCGAAAAAAACGCCGCATATAATCGATGAATTGATATAGAACTCCAGCTTCGACGAGGCCTGTCCCGTACCAAATAATCACCGCAATCGTTACGCCAGCTGCGGTGTCGACGGCCGCAAAAAGCAGCGCGTCATATTTAATCGAACTGTTCCATGCATCTCTGTGATCGGCATTCATGCGGTCAAACTCACGCATGTTCCTCGCTTCGCGCGTGAAAAGCTGAACCACCTTCATACCAATGATATTTTCTTGAATGTATGTATTAATTCTCGCGATTCGGACTCGGACGGCCCGAAAAGCCTCGCGCACCCTCAGCCTAAACAGAACCGTCGCGACCGCTAAGAAAGGCACCACCGCAAAGGTGGCCAGTGCAAGTTTGGGATTCAACCAAAAAAGGACAACGGCAAACCCCACCATCTTGAAAACGTCCGTAATTAAAGCCACCACGCCGGCCGTAAACATTTCGGCCACATTTTCAACATCGTTGCTGGTGCGTGTGACGAGACGCCCGACTGGGTAGGTATCAAAAAAACCCAAGTGCAAGGATTGAATCTTGGCAAAGACAGCCGTCCGCACATCGCGCATGGCCGACTGTCCCGTAATCGCCATCAACACCATATGAAAAAACTGCAGCCCCATAGAAACGATGGCCACGAGAATATAAAGGATGGCGAGCCAAAGAATCGGAGCAAGATCCCAGGGCGGATCAAGAACATATGCGGCGAGTGAAGACTCCGTCGCCGCAGAAGAATCCGACACAAAAACGTAATCGAGCCCATTCTTAATAATCCACGCAGGAATGACCTCGAGCAAGAACATGGGAATCACGAGCAACAACGTGGCGAGCACCTGCCAGCGATACGGGGACACGTAGGGCCACAGCAGCGCAATTAAACGACTGTCATAGGCTTTGCCCAGCGCCTCCTCTTCATGCAAAGCATCACTCACGAAACAACCCCTTCTGGCTCGATCAACGATGCTTCCGCTTGAGGAATCCGAGCGGCTTCACGTGTTTGCTCCATTTGTGCCTGCTCGCTCGAAAGGCGCGCATAAAGCCCGTTAGCCTGAATAAGGGTTGCGTGATCGCCGAGCTCGACCAAACGGCCATGATCCATCACGGCGATCTGGTCACAATCACGGACCGTGCTAACTCTCGAAGCCACGACGACCACCGTACGTCCCTCAAAGACTTGACCCAGTTCGTCTTGAATCGCAGCTTCAGTCTCAGCATCCACCGCAGAGAGCGTGTCGTCAAGAATGAGAATACTGGGGCGCAGCGCAAGGGCCCGAGCCAGCGCCGTTCGCTGCCTCTGGCCGCCTGACAGCATGACGCCGCGTTCGCCCACCAATGTTGAAAATCCATCGGGTAGTTCATGGATGTCTGTCAGCAGCTGAGCTCGTTCGGCTGCGCGCGTGATCTCTACTTGGCTGGCGTCTTCAGGAAGGCCGAAAGCCACATTCTCTGCCAAGCTCAGTGAGAAAAGAAAAGAATCTTGTGGAACCATCGAAATCTTTGAACGCAGCATAGAGATCGACAACCGGTTGATATCCACTCCGTCCAAGAACACTTGGCCATCGTCCACCTCAAAAAGTCGAGGAATGACGGAAGCCAAAGTAGTCTTTCCTGATCCAACAGGACCGACAACACCCAAACTCGAACCAGCGGGAACACGCAGAGTCAAATCATCGATTGCGGTGGCTTCCTCGGACGGGTCGTACCGAAAGGTTAATCCTCGAAATTCAATCTCTCCAGTCAAAGAATCTAAGGCTGCTACCTCGCCATGGTCCCGGATAGAGGGCTCAACAGAAAGCACTTCATCGATCCGTTGCATCGCCGCGGATCCACGTTGAATCAGAGCCACCACCCAGCCCATAATAAATGTGGGAAAAGTAAGCTCCCAGATATACATCGCGAAAGTAAAAAATTCGGCCACATCCATCTGGCCATCGTGAATCCTCGACCCCCCCACCAAAAGAACCACAAACATGGCAAAGGCTGGGAGAATGCCCGTGATGGCCGGCATCGCCCCATTCACAAATACCAGTTTCAGAGCGCGTTTATACAACTCGTCATTCACGTGTTTAAAACGACCCGTCTGCTCCGACTCCATCGCATAAGCCTTAACAACCGAAATGCCAGAGACGGCCTCTTGAACCTGATTCGATAGATTTGCCAAGCCCACCTGCTGATCGAGGCTCCGGGTGTGAAGCGAGGTACCGAAGGCTCGTGCAATAAAAATAAACAGCGGGTAGGGGAGCAGCACAAGCAAGGCTAAAATCGGATCAATCACAAACATCGCGGCGAGAACACCCACAAAGAGAACCGGCGTCTGCACCACCGACAACAACCCTGGGCCAAGCATCAAACGCACTGCATTCAGATCGTTCACGCAGCGACTCATTAAGTCGCCTGTCCGCCATTTAAAGTAGAAGGACTGAGGAAGCCTTTGCAGGTGACCGAAGAGGTCATTCCTCATTTCATATTCGATTTCGCGCGCCGCTGTGAAAACGAGGTATCGCGAGAGAAAGCGAAGCACTCCTCTCACAAGAGCGACGGCCAAAAGCGTTCCAAAACGAAAGGTCATCTCACGTTGCGAAACGTCTTCGGACAAAGCCCCTTCAATGGCCCAGCCCACCAGCATGGGGACTGCAACGAACGCAGCCACGTACAGCAAAGTCAAAATCGACCAGCCTGTATAGTAAACGCCGTTGCGCCTGAGGTAGACCCAAAGCCGACGCAATGCGTGCCGAACCGGACTTTCGCCCATCTCCGCCGCTGAAGTCACCGGAGCTGCACTCACCGTCGAGACCACCTTGCAATACGCTCTCGGTCTACTCCGAATCGCCACGCTAAAAGAGCCAACCCGTGCAGAAGCACCGTACGTAACAGCCCCTGATCCGCATATCGGCGGGCCGAAGTGGTGGCTTTGAGGGGGAGAGATTGCATTCGCCCGTACTTCTTCATTCCCTGAACCAAATCCAAGTCTTCCATGATCGGCACTGGCCTAAGGCCTCCCATCGCCTCAAGCACCGGGCGTCGAATAAAAATAGCCTGATCACCATAGGGCAGCCCGAAAAGGGCCACACGGATTCGAACGAAAAATTCGATCCATCTGAAACCAAAGCCCGGATCGCCAAAGCACAGCTGAAAAGCCCCTCCCACAACGCCAGGTTCTTTCATCGCGCCTGCGATGGCCGAACTCCAGCCCGCTTCCAAGCGAGTATCCGCGTGCAAAAAAAGGACAATATCCGCTGAGACAGCTCGCCAACCGGCTTCAAGCTGCCGGGAACGGCCGGAATCAGACGAAATGACCCGAGCCCCTGCCTTCCGGGCGAGACTCACGGTCTCGTCCAAACTGCCTCCATCGACCACAACCACCTCAATCTCTGTCCAGCCAACCCCAGATGGGCCCGGACTCCGGCTCGAATCACTTGCAGCTTGGGCATTTTGAACAGCACCGGCGATCTGCTTTGACTCTTCGAGCGCGGGTATGACAACCGCAATCTTCACGGATCTGACTCTAGCACGACAAAAAGCCGTCCCTGCGGGCTATCTCGCCGATTGACTGAACAAGCTTACTTCCCTACCAACTGCAGGTGGCTGACGACAACGACAAAACAGCGCCCGCCTACGCGGCCGCGGGTGTAGATTTGGATCACGATGAAGCTTTCATCGACGATATCAAGGAAATCGTCCGTGGAACCCATCGACCGGAAGTACTCTCCTCGATCGGAGGGTTCGCGGGCCTTTTCAAGGCCCCCGACCGATACAAAGACCCCATCATGGTCGCGGCCACCGATGGCGTGGGGACCAAGCTCCAACTCGCCTCGCAAATTGGCCGCTACGACACAATCGGAATCGACTGCGTGGCCATGGTGGTCAATGACTTGGTGGTTCAAGGGGCCGAGCCCCTGATTTTCCTCGACTATGTCGCCATGGGAGAGCTCGACAAAAAGCGAGCCAGCGATGCGCTCAGAGGGGTCGCCGAAGGGTGCAAAAGAGCAGGCTGTGCTCTGCTGGGCGGCGAAACGGCCACGATGCCAGGCTCCTATCCTCCGGGAGAAATTGAACTCGTGGGCTTCGCGGTCGGCGTCGTGGAGCGCGAAAATGTCGTAGACGGCTCCACGATTCGGGAGGGCGATGCTCTCATTGGAATCGCCTCAAGCGGCTTCCACAGCAATGGATACTCGCTGGTCCGAAAGATCTTGGATCAAAGCATCGCCGACGGTCGATCTGAGCTGTTTGGCGAAGAGCCTGAGTTGAAGACAAGCCTGGCCAGCGCACTCCTCACGCCCACTCGAATTTACGTCAAACCATTGCTGAACCTTCTCCGTGATTTTGAGATTCACGGCATGTGCCATGTCACCGGAGGTGGATTCCTGGGCAACGTACCTCGAGTTCTGCCCAACGGTGTCCGGGCTCGCATTGATCCCGAAGCTTGGCCGAGGCCCGGCGTCTATGACTGGCTTCAGCGCATGGCCGAACTGCCCGAAAGCGAATTGCAGCGCGTTTTCAACTGCGGCATCGGCATGCTTGTGGTCGCCCCTGCCGATCAAAGCGAAGACATCCTCGACCGACTGAGCGTATTGGGTGAGCGGGCCTACGTGATCGGACACATCGAACGCAAAGAAGCCGATGAGCCAGCTCTTTTGATGGACCCCGGTAGCCGGCCCCGCACTTAATGGTGAAACTGGGCCGCGTCTCCGATGCCGCACGGCTCAGGGCCAGGCGCTGGGATGCAATCGTACTGGGGAGCGGCATTTCGGCTCTGGTGGCTGCGGTTCGGCTAGGAACGGCCAACAAAAGAGTTCTCGTTGTCGAAGAAGATGCGGCTCGGGCACAACACCCCGCACTCCGCGAACCCTTTTTCCTTTCTGGGCTTCGGGACGAAGGAGCCCTCCACAGCGCTTTTCGATCCTTGAATATCCCTCTCATTGATCGCCGCCGCATCACGCCAGAACGTCTCGCCTATCAAGTGGTTTCGCCTAAATGGCGAGTCGACGCCGGCGGATTGGATCTCACTATGGCCGAGCTCAGCGCATGGGGTCTTTGCGAGCCATCGCAGGCCCACTCGCTTCTTCGCATTCTGAATGAAGCCACGGATGCCGAGCGAAGGGCCATGCTTGAGGCCGAGGTCGCCCGGACCAGCCGCCGAATCGGCCTGGGGCGAGGAGCCAACAGCGGAGCCTACATCCGAGGACTGCCCGTGGAAGCCGCCCACTTGGACGGAGATCTCAAGCGCTTCTTCGATGCACAGATCTCGGTTCTCTCCAATTTAGCTCAGCCCAAGGTCACAGGAGAAGCACGAGCCCGGCTGATGGGACTCGCTTTAGCCGGCGGGGCCGGATTCGGAGATGCCCCTCCGTGGTTATCCGGTCTGCTTCGGCGGCGAGTCGAAGCCGTGCACGGAGACTTTCGGAGCGTGGCCGGTGACTTTGAGCTTATCTCTGCCGATGGCCAACCGGGTATTCGAGTGGCTGAGAGCGATGACTTGTGGCTGGCCCGTAGCCTGGTCATTGCGGCGAGCCCCACAGCCCTTTCCGAGGCACTGGGCCCGGACCAAACACCCAATTTCCTAAAAACAAAAACGAACTCGTGCCGACGGCTCGGACTTCATCTAAGAGTCGAGCGAGACGCCATCCCACGCGGCATGGGCCAAAGGGTGGTCGTACTCGGCGAAGAAATCGAAGGGGAGGACCCCCGAAGCCGAGCCGCCTCGATCACGGCCTATGCCTGTGCAGAAGAACCGGACAAGGTCGACCTCGTGGCTCGAATGCGCGCTCACAATTTCGACGAGTACCAAACCGTCGAAGACGAGCTTGAAAACCGAGTTCGTAGCCTCATGCCTTTTTCTGAAGACCGGCTCCAGAGAAGAAAACAGAGAAGACCCAAATGGGACGACGACGGTTGGCTCGATGACCCCAAGCCAGGAGCCGGCTGGCCTGTGGTGATGAACTTAAGAGCCAGCGGCCGCCCCCCCGTGTATCGTCTGGATCGAGCCGGGGTTGCCAGCTTGGGTTTCGAAGGGGACCTCTTGCTGGGCTGGAGGGGTGGAGACCTGATTGCCGAGGAACTCCAATAATCCAGACTTTAATCGGAACCCAGCCTCACCCCACCTACCGTCGGACGGAGACTCTCCGGTGAGCCAAGCCGCTACAGATTCCAAGCCCAAAAAAAGTGGCTCGCCTCACTCGCAGCAACCCCTTACCCGCCTGCTGGCCATGGCTCAACCCTACATTCTTCTCATCATCGCCATTGTTTTACTGAGTGGATTATTCGCGGCCGGGCGATTTGGTCGAGCCTATATGATGAAGCCCCTTCTAGACGGCATCCTCGTTCCCGCGGCGACGAGTCAGAGCCATTTTGATCAACCGCTCATCGGCCCAAGATCAGAGTCCATTGAAAAAAAACCGACCCAACACGAAGTCACGGAATCAAACGCGCTGCACAAAACCACCGAGCCTCAACCGGCTGACTCTCCCGAAATATGGGCCGCCCTCAAGAGACTTCTCGCCATCGGCGCTCTAATCATCTTTATCACTCCCATCGCACTCTTCGGTCGAACTTATCTGTCCGACTTTACGATGGGTCGAATCCACCTAGATCTTCAGCGTAAATTGGCCTCCAAACTTCTTCAAATGCCCATGTCAAGTCACAACGAAGCGAGACAGGGCGACCTTCTGACACGACTCCAACATGACATCAATTCAGCACGCGAAGTCAACCAACTTGTCCTGCAAAACTTTACGATTTCTATCTGCATGGTCGCGGCTGGACTCTTCTCTCTGTTTTATATCTCCTGGCCTCTCGCCCTACTCTCCCTCTGTGTCGCCCCACCCATCGCGGGCATCATGCTTTTTTTTGGGCGAAGTATTCGGAAACGTTCGCTGCATCGACAAGCTCAATTAGGCCAAGTCACCGGACGACTGATGGGCATCCTATCGGGCATCAAAGTGATCAAGGCGTTCAATGGCGAAGAGAATGAAAGCCGTGCTTTCGGAGAAGAAGCCGGCCGATTCTTTCGCCACGACATGCGCGTGGCCCGACATCGCGCTTTTTCTCGAGCCGCGGTAGAAGGACTCAACAGCGCCGCAGGCATCGGCGTCTTAGCCGCAGCCATCCTGTTCGTGATCAGTGGCCGTTTTGGGCTCAGTCTCGGCGATGTCGCGTGGTTTTCAACCGCCTTGGCCACCAGCTACAAGCCTGTCAAAGATCTCGCCCGAGGCTGGGGCAAGCTGATGGAACATGTCGCCTCGGGAGAGCGGCTCTTCTCGCTTCTGGATGCAGAAGAAGAGCCCTCCGACGATCCAAAGGCAGAAGCTCTGGTCTCCATTGAAGAAGAAATTCGCTTTCGTGACATCCATTTCTCGTACAGAGACTCACAGGGGCGAAAAAAACAAGTCTTAGACGGATTCAACCTGAGGGTGAACGCTGGAGATGTCATCGCCATTGTTGGGCGTACTGGAGCAGGAAAGACAAGCCTCATGGACCTGCTCCTACGCTTTAGCGAACCCGACTCAGGCTGCATCGAAATCGATGGCCGCGATATCCAAAGGCTTCGTCGACAAGACCTGCTCAATCAGGTGGCCATCGTGACTCAAGAGGCCTTTCTATTCGATACGACGATCCTTGAAAACATCCGATACGGACGCTTAGAGGCCAGCGACGATGAGGTATTTTCAGCGGCTCGAATTGCCCACGTAGATGAATTCGTGGACCCTTTGCCCGACCAGTGGCAAACCCAGGTGGGTGAATTCGGCGCCCTTCTCTCTGGCGGGCAGCGCCAGAGGATCACCATCGCCCGAGCGGTCCTTCGACAACCTTCCATCCTGATCTTTGACGAAGCGACCAGCGCTCTCGATGCAAAAACCGAAAAGACGGTTCAAGACGCCGTTCAATCGCTTCGCGGTCAGCGCACTATCTTCCTCATCGCTCATCGACTCTCAACGGTCCGCCAAGCCGATCGTATCATCGTTCTCGACGAGGGACGTCCGGTGGACTCCGGAAATCATGAAGAACTGATGCAAAAACGAGGCCTCTACTATGAATGGACCCAACTGCAGAACAGCCAAGAGGGTCCTGCGTAAACCAGATCGATGTCAGAGGTTCATGAGGCCAGAGCGTTAGCCTAGCCTCGAGGTGTTCCAAGCCACGCAGTCCTCATACCGGACCCCGTCGCCCCCAAAAAGATCAAGAGCACTCCCGAAAGTCAAATCGACTCGCCCCCCCGAGAGCGCCTCTACGCGACCCAGGTCTGCCAATTCGCGTCCTCCTCCGGCGTAGGTGCAAGGCAATGGCGATTCGGAGCCGATTCGCTCCACCAAAGCCTCGTCGATCCCCTCTTGGCGCCCTTCCACATCAGCCGCATGAATCAGAAATTCAGCGCAAAAATCGGAAAGCTGATGCAGAGTCTCTCGGTCCACCCGAGTCCGAGTCACCGTCTGCCAGCGATCGGTGGCCACCCACCACTCCCCATCCTCCCGCCTACAGCTTAAATCGATCACGAGACGATCAGAACCGATACGGCGAGACAGGGCTTTCGCCCGAGAAAGGGACAATTCACCGCCCTCGAAGAGCCAACTCGTCACGATCACCTTCTCAGCCCCTGCGGCCAACCAGTCCTCTGCGTTCTCCGCATTAATGCCGCCACCGAGTTGAAGTCCACCCGGCCAGGCGGCCAGGGCCTCCCGCGCTGCCTGATCGTTCCCGGTCCCCAAGCGAATCACATGCCCTCCTGAAAGCCCATCCCGTCGATACAATTCGGCGAAATAGGCTGAGCCCTGCTCGGCAATGAAGTTCGTTTCGGGACCCGGACCCGTATCACGCAGGCTCCCGCCAACAATCTGTTTAACGCGCCCATCGTGGAGATCAATGCAAGGTCTGAAGCAGGTCACCTTCCTATGCTACAGAATTCGACGTACTCCGGTGGGAAAGAAGCGATCCACTTTTAAAACAGAACTCACTCAAGAACCCACCTGAGTCAGACCCCTATTTGATCCACCCCACCAGACCCCACCGTCGATCTCTTCGATAGATTCAGGCTGTTGGGGTTGCCCCCCCGCCCTCGTATCTGTCCTTTTGAGTCAGGAAGTCCTAAGAATTTAAAAAGGACTGAATCCAGAGCGCTTAGTGCTGGAAGAGAGGCCAACGGGTCTCTACCATAGCGGCCCAGATAACCAGATAAACTGGGGAACCAAGACAGCCCGAGCAGGGTCTGGAAGAGCAAAACATTTTCGGAGCAATTCATCATGGAAGACACATCTCGCGCCACAATCGACGAGAGCCAGCATCGCTTATGCGAAAGCATTTTGAGTGAAATGGGCAAGGTGCTCGTGGGCCAAGAAGATATGGCCCGAAATCTGCTCGTGGGCCTTCTCTGTGACGGGCATGTACTGCTTGAAGGCCTCCCCGGACTCGCCAAAACACTCGCCGTGCAATCTCTTTCGAGAGCCATCGATACTGGCTTTGCACGAATTCAATTCACACCCGACATGCTGCCCGCCGATGTCACAGGCACTCAAATCCTAAACCCTGGCGACGGCACATTCAGCGTGAAAAAAGGCCCCATATTTTCCAACTTAGTACTCGCCGACGAAATCAATCGAGCACCTGCGAAAGTCCAAGCCGCTCTGCTGGAGGCCATGCAAGAACGTCAAGTCACCATTGGCGGAGAGAGCTTTCAATTGGCCAACCCCTTCCTTGTGCTTGCGACCCAAAATCCGATTGAACAAGAAGGCACCTACCCTCTTCCCGAAGCGCAAGTCGATCGCTTCATGCTCAAAATCAAAATTGGATATCCCACCCAAGAAGAGGAGCGACGCATTCTTGACCGCATGGCGAGCGGAAAGCCCATCCCTGAAGTGGGAACCGTAGCCAGCGCTGAAGATATCCTCAAAGCCCGAGCCACTGTTGAACAACTCTTTGTGGATGAGAAAGCTCGAAACTATATTGTCGACATGGTTCAAGCGACGAGGGAACCAAGCCTTATCGGACTCGGTCAACTCGAAGGACTCATCGAGCACGGAGCGAGCCCTCGTGCCAGCATTGCGCTTATGAAAGCTTCCAAAGCGCATGCTTTCCTTCAAGGCAGAGGCTATGTGACGCCCCATGACATCCAAAGCGTTGCTCCCAACGTACTCCGACATCGCGTGAGTACAAGCTATGAAGCCGAAGCCGAGGGAATGACATCGGAAGATATTATTCAAAAGATTATGGACACCCAACTAGTTCCCTGAAGACTGAGAGTGAGACGCAAGGCATGCTCCCCAAGGACATCATGCGTCGAGTACGCGAGATACAGGTGCGAACCGGGCGCCAGGTATCAGATGTACTCGCCGGCGAATACGTATCCGTCTTCAAAGGAAGCGGAATAGAATTTGATGAGGTTCGCCCGTACACGCCAGGCGACGATATCCGGAGTATCGACTGGAACGTCACCGCCCGGATGGGTGAAGCATACGTCAAGCGTTACGTCGAGGAACGTCAACTCACGCTCATGCTGATGGCCGATGTTTCGGCGTCACAGGACTTCGGGTCGACGTCTCGATCGAAAAGAGAATGTGCGGCTGAGTTTTGCGCCCTTCTCGCCTTCTCGGCAAGCCGCAATGACGATAAAGTCGGCTTGCTCCTTTTCCACAGCGGAACACAGCAATACATTCCTCCGCGAAAGGGACAAAAGCATGCGCTTCGAGTCGTCCGGGAAGTGCTGGCACGGGGAGAGGAAAACGAGGAGAAGACCCCGCCCAAAAAATGGATCGACAAGCTCAAGGGTCATCGGGGCGGCCCCCGGGAGGCCCGCAAAGGCACCGATATAGCGGGAGCGATGGAGTTCTTCCTCACCGTCAATCGCCGCAGAACCGTTTGCTTCGTCGTGAGCGACTTCATCGACGAGGGGTACGAGAAGGCCCTTCGAGCAGCGCACCGAAAGCATGACGTGGTCGCTGTCCTCATCACGGACCCGCGAGAACTCAGCATGGAGGATGTTGGACTGATTACGCTCGAGGACGCCGAAACGGGACGAAGCCGCGTCGTCGACACGAGATCCGCGCGATTTAGAAAAACCCTCTCTGCAAACTCTGAACAGCGAATCGATGATTTGCGCAGTCGCCTCGCGACATCCGGTATCGATCTTATCCATGTCGATACCGACGGGGATGTCGTGGACCCCCTCGTGCGATTTTTTAAAAAACGCGAAAAAAGAGCAAGCCGATGAAATCGATAGGGGAAATGCGCAAATGGCTTTCCTTCGCATCTGGATGCTTTCTATTTTTCACGTTGAGCATTGAATCCCACGGACTCTCTACCGATTCTCAATCGGGTCCAGTCCAAGTGCATGTCGAGGTTTTGCCCGACGCGCCCCTGATCGGTGATCCGATTCGATTGCGAGTTGAGGTCAAAGCTGAACCCGAAGTCGAAGTTCTTATGCCTGAATTTGGAGAAGCTCTCGACCGATTCAGAATCGTCGATTTTGTTCCGCGTGAAAGCATCGATGATTCTGGAAATACGGTCTACGAGCAGAGATATACACTCCAGGCGCCCGCCTCTGGGTCCCATACGATTCCAGCTATCCTCATCGAATTCGTCGATCGCCGCCCGGGCCGAAACCTGGCCCCTCAAAATCAAGATGCGTATGAAATTCTCACGGAAGGCCTTCCCTTCGAAGTGGCCTCGGTCATGCCCGAAAGCGCAGAGGCCGAGCTTGCCCCTGCCCTGGGCCGCCTTGAAAAGCCGTCAGCGATGGCATCCAATCCCTCAATCTGGATCATTGTTCTCCTCGCCTTGATCGGAGTTGCTTCATTTTTAGCTTTTCGATCCTTTAGACGTTCCTCTACGATGAGCGCCTGGGAAATTGCTCACCAAGAATTAGAAGGCCTCCTTTCATCGCCCCGGCCTCAGGCCCACGCAATGGGACCATTTTTCGTTGACCTATCCGATATCGTTCGACGTTACCTTGAAGGCCGATTCTCTCTCCGGTCACCGGAGCTCACAACAGAACGTTTTCTAGAACTCGTCGTGGGCTCACCGGATCTGGGCCGGAAGCACCAGAGTCTTCTTCGCAACTTCCTCAACCAATGTGACTTGGTCAAATTCGCGGGGCACATTCCTACAGAGGAAAGCATCGAAGAAGCGATTGAAGCCGCGAGACGATTTCTTGACGAGACACGAGAAACCGCGGAGGAAAATCCTCTCTCCCAGCCACCCATGAGCAATGAAATCAAGGAGACCACGACGTGAGTGGCTTCGAATTTCGTGACCCTGCGTTACTCCTGCTTTCAGTCCTGGCCCCCTTGGTCTACTGGTTCGCGAGCCGAGCCCCCTCCTCGATCCGGTTCTCAAGCCACTCGCTTCTCGAAGAATCTCCGCACTCGTGGAGGATTCGAATGCTCCCGCTCCCTCCCGCTTGCCTTGCTCTCGCTACCCTCCTTCTCGCAGTTGCTCTAGCCGGCCCACGCACGGGTGACGCCGAGACACGCATATTCAGAGAGGGCATCGCCATGATGATGGTGGTTGACCGCTCTGGCTCCATGAACGCACGAGACTTTGTTGAAGGCGATACCAGCGTCGACCGATTGATTGCTGTCAAGCAAGTGTTAAATCGTTTCCTTGGACTCGACGGAAACACCGAAGGGCGACCCGATGACCTTGTAGGTTTAGTTTCCTTTGCTCGCTATGCCGATAGCGCCGCACCTCTGACCCTTGATCATCGAAATCTAGGAGCCATTCTCGACCAAACCGAAATCGTGAGAGACCCGCAAGAAGACGGAACCGCCCTGGGTGAAGGACTTGCGCTGGCGGTGGAAAGGCTGCGGAGAAGTAAAGCTCAGAGCAAGGTCGCGATTCTCTTGACGGACGGAGTTGGGAATGCAGGTGACATCTCGCCGGGCCAGGCTGCAGAACTGGCCGCGGCTCACGACATCAAGGTCTATACCGTGGGCGCGGGACGAACAGGATATGCACCGGTTCCCGTGGAATGGAGAGGACAACAAGTTCTCAGACAAGCCTTCGTCGAATTGGACGAGCGAACACTTCAAGAGATCGCAGAACGAACCGGTGGACGCTACTTCCATGCCGATAATCTAGATGCGCTCTCTGAGATCTACGACGAAATCAATTCCCTTGAGCGCAGCGAGATCGTCGAACTCCGTTATATGCAGTACGACGAGTACTATAAAGAGTTCGCCGGAGCCGCGGGCCTCTCGATGCTTAGCGCCGCACTGCTGTCAGGCAGCCTGCTTCGGAGATTGCCTTGAACGGAATTCAATTCGCAAACCCCGAATATGCGTTACTCCTATGGGCGGTTCTCGCTGTTGCCTTCATTCTTCTATTTCTTGAGCTCCGCGGCGGACGAGACCTGAGCCGGTTTATCAAACTTCCGATGCAAAAGCGCCTCGTCGATCAACTCTCTCCCGGGCGACGCTTCGCCAGCCTTGCGCTTCTCATCCTATCGCTCGGCGCGATTGTCATCGCTTTAATGCGCCCTCAATGGGGTGTTGAGTTTATAAAAACACCCCAGGTCGGCGCGGAAATTATGATCGCCATCGATGTTTCGCGATCCATGCTCGCTGAAGACGTCGCTCCCAATCGCCTCGAGCGCGCAAAGGCTGAAATCCGCGACTTGCTCCCTTACCTAGAGGGAGACCAAGTGGGCCTGATCGCCTTCGCTGGACGGGCCACAGTTTTGTGCCCTCTTACACCCGACTTTGGCTTCCTCCGCCTCGTTCTTGATCACATTCATGTGGGCAGTGTGGCGCAAGGAGGCACGCGTCTCGAAGAACCCATCCGCAAAGCAACCGAAGGCTTCGGAAGCACCGGCGATCTGGCCCGTGTGCTTCTCTTTTTCACAGATGGGGAGGACCATGACTCCTTCCCGGTCGATGCAGCCCAAAAAGCGGCCGAGCGCGGTATTCAAATCGTCGTCATCGGCTTTGGCGATGAGAACGGGAGCGAGATCTGGGTCACGGACCCCTCATCAGGCGCACGAACGCGGATTCTTGATTCCGAAGGACGTCCAGCCATCAGCCGACTCGACGGAACGCTTCTTCGAGAACTGGCTCTCGTCACAGAGGGAGCCTATGTCCCAGCTGGCACGGGCGTGCTTGACCTTGAGTCGATCTTCCAAGCACACATCCAACCGCTCATGCGAGGTGAAGGCGAATCAGCGGATCGAACCGTCCAAAAGGACGGATTCGGATGGGCTCTCATGGTGGCGCTTCTCGCCCTCCTTGGACATGTGTTCATCTCCCAGAAACGACGCTGGGCTTCGGCCTCTCTCGCACTCGCCCTTCTCATCGCGCCGACACAAGACTCGGGGGCCCAAAGCCACTCCAATACTCTTCCCTCTGTAGATAAAACCCAAGCTACAAACGATGAGCACGCACAGACCCCTCATACTGACAGCTCTATTTTGAGTGTTCCCCATGAACCTCGAGAGGCTTACAATGAGGGAATCGTCGCGCTGGACCAGGGTAAACTTGATGAGGCCGAAAAACTTTTCGAAGCCGCACGCAGAAACGCAAAAGGCGACGGCCAGCTTCGTTTCCAAGCCACTTTTAATCAAAGCTGGGTCGAAGTCGAGCGCGCCGAATCAAACCTTGAAGATGATCCAGCCTCGTCTCTGCAAAGCTTGGAGCGCGCCACGGACTGGTTACGCGAAGCGATTGCTCTCCGCCCCAAAAATGAAACTGCGCGCCTAAACCTTGAAATCCTTTTAAAACGAGCCCTTTTATTGTCCGATGCGTTGGCCGAGAAAACGCCTCTCGACATTCCAGGCCGACTTGATGCATTGATCGAAAATCAGAGAAAGGTCACGCGCTCGATCCGACAAGTGGCCTCTCAAGCTCAAGACCCCTTAAACATGAACCCCAGCGAAGCCAGCCGTGCAGAATTCAAAGGGGTGGCGGTGGAAGAGCGAACCTTGTTGACAGAAACGGGGCAGCTCACTCAAGCCGTCGGAGACGAACTTAAACGACTACAACAAAAAGCCGAATCTGAGAGAACACCCGAGGAAGCGATGCAGGTCGTGGGCCTAGAAGGAGTCCTTCACTACCTCCATCGTGCGCGTGAGCGAATTGGACAAGCGCGCGTCCAGCTACGTCGAAGACAGGCTGCGCGAGCCCATCGCCGGGCGTCGGCTGGCTTATTTGAATTAAAACGGGCGAGAGAACAGCTTATGGGTCCCGTGCCGTTAATCGAGGGCCTGATTACAGACAACCAAAGCATGGCCCAAGAGACGACAATCCTCTTATCGAACGCGGTTGATCTTGATTCTCTATCCGGCCAAAATACCAATCGGCCGGTGCAGACCCCGGCCTGGTTAAACCTCGACTACCTCTCTGAAGCTGCGCTTAGCCTAACAGAACGCGCAACTGAGCTAAACACCAAGCTCTCCATGGGCATCCATCAAAACAGCCAAACGGATAACCCCGAAGAGGCAAAAACGCTCAAACAGCTGAGCGCAGCCCAACCTCATGTTGAAACAGCCAGCAACCAACTCGCCGAAGCGACCGATGCACTTCGAATGGAACAGCCCGATGAGGCTCTCCCCAGCCTTCTCGCCGCACTCTCCGAACTGATCGAAGCCCGGGAGCAATTCCTCGATCTTCGCGGGCTGATCGAAGCGGCATGGTCGGACGAATCACGGATCGCGGAACTCCTCAGAACCCAGGAAACTGACTCACTTGCCGAGTGGGCTGAGGCCATGAGCGGACTTCAAGAACGTAATCTTGAGAGAGCCAACCGCATCGCCGAGTTACTTGAAGAGAAACGCACCGACTTAGCTTCCAAGTCCTCTCAACAAGAGTCTCCTTCTCGCGACGAAATTGAAGCGGAACAGAAACGCCTTGAGTTGGCAGATGGAATTCTCGCCTTGGTCGAGTCCGCCATGCGAGGTGCCCTTGACCCCCTCTCCAGAATGGGAGAGGTCACTGGCTCTCACGAGAAAGCTGAGCAAAGAGTTTCTACCGCTGTTCGCGGCCTGGAGGGTCTAAGACGTCTTTTCTTTTCCGTCATCGAGCATCTAAAGGAGGTGGCACGCTTCCAGTTTGAATTGGGAGACGAAACCGAAGAAATGGCTGGCCGCGCGCTCTCCGACCGTGTTCTCGGCCCTCTGGAACAACGGCAACAACAACTGGCTGAAAGATCAGAGAGCCTGGCCGACACCCTTCATGAACAGTCATTCGCCCAACCCGAACAACTAGTGGGACAGCAAGCCGCTCAAGACCCTGCGGCGGCTCAAGAAGCGGCCGAAAAGTTGGCCCGGGCTTCTGAACTCGTACTCATGGCCAGCCAAGATATGATGGCCGCGGCGGACGGCCTTGAAAAGGACATGTTGAAAACCGACGAGTACGATTTGGAGCCCGTGCGAATCCAACAAGACAAAGCCCTCGAAAAAATACAGGAAGCCCTAGCTGTCCTTGAACCCCCTCAACCCAAACAGGACGAGGAGGAGCAAGAGCCCGAAGAACAAGAACAGCAAGAAAAACCTTCTCCCTCAGAGGGGGCGAGTCAGCCTGAGCAAGAGAAAACACCTCAAGAAGAAGTCAATCGCGACCCCAATCAACTCCTCCAAGCCGTCCGGGATCGCGAAGCCGAGAGACATAGACGTAAGCAACAAGAGGACACGAGTGGCTACAATCCTATAGAGAAGGACTGGTAGAATCTTGCAAAGCCTCGAGCACAAAAAACTCATGAGCCAGCGCATTCGCCTAACGATTCGAGCGGGCCTCCTGGCCTTGCTGCTGGTTCTCCCTGAGTCTCTGGTCTACGCCGAGGATCCCAATGCACAATTGCGTGTCTCGCGAGGCCCCTACCATGTAGGCCTCCCTATGGAACTCCAAGTGCACGTCAGCGGGTTTAACCGGGAGCCCGAGCCCACCTGTGACGCTCAAGAGCCCAAAGGCGGCGGACTCCAGTTCGTGGCACTCATTCCAAATGTCAGTACTCAGATTACTATGGTGAATGGAAGAACCACTCGAACAGAGTCCGTCACTTTCATCTGCCAGTACCAGTTCACCCCTCGAAACAGCGGAAGTCATCGATTCACTCCCTTCCGAGTGACCCAAGGCCAACTTTCTGTCGAAACAACCCCGTATTCGATTGAGGCCGAGACGCTCAGGCCCGACCCAAAACTCAAGCTGCGTGTCAAGCTTCCCGACACCCCAGTCTTCGTCGGCCAGCAAGTCCCTGTCGCCATCGAGTGGTGGGTGGACGACCGACTTCAGCAAAGCATTCAGGACTACACCATACGCAGCGAGTTATTCGAAAGTCCGGATACCTTCCGATTTCTCCCCCCGTCTCAGCAATCAGGAGGTCAGCAGACCCTGAATGTCCAAACCGGACGCGGCCCAATTCAACTGCCCGCACGAGCCGAGGAGCGAGCGCTGGGTGGAGACCGATATGTGGTCATAACCTCCGATCGCACGCTGGTGCCTCTCGAAGTGGGCCAGTTCGAACTCGATGGAGCCACAGTGAATGCGAATGAGGTGACTTCTTGGCGTCGCGACCTTTTCGGAGGCAGGAGACCCTCGGCGGTGCGCCCGATTTTCGCTCAAGACGTAGGGCGTACGCTTGTGGTGAAACCTCCTCCAGTCGAAGGCCAACCCGAGAGTTTCGCAGGCGCGATCGGCGAAGGATTCTCGTTTGCCCTTGAAACAGATAGAAGTGTCGTCCAGACCGGTGACCCCATGGTATTAACTTTTACCATCACGGGATCAGGCGAGCTTGACCCGGTGGGACTTCCCGACCTCGCCACTCTCCTCCCCCCCAATCGCTTCCGTCTTCCAGAGAATGAGATCACAGGCCAAGTCATGGGAGGAACGAAGGCCTTCCGTGTTCCAGTGCGTGTCCTTGATGAGAACGTGAGCGAGATCCCCTCTCTGCCGTACTCTTGGTTCGATCCCCAACTCGCCGAATATCAAACCACATACTCCCGGCCTATTGCGCTTTCGGTCAAAGCCGCGCAGGTCGTATCGGCCAACGATGTCGTTTCAGCTCGACCGCTGATGGCCTCGGAGGAAGTAGAAAGCGATTCAGGCCAAGAGCCCTCGCCCCAATCCCGCCTCCGCACAACGAGTCGTTACGAAGCAGACCTGGCGATCGAAATCGATCGCGATCGGCTCTCACCCGAAAACGGGCTTTCGGACCTAGCTCTTGGAACGATCTACGGCCTTTCCGTTCTTTGGCTCACAGCCGCTTGGATATACACCTACCGGCGCGATGCACGCCCTGAAGAAACTCGACGCCGAGCCCTCGACAAAAGGCGCCGCCAAAGGATTGAAGAAGCAAAAGAGAAGCCCAGCGCTGAGGCGCTTTCCGAGATCACCGCCGTATTACGAGAACTCGTCGGGTCAAGAAGCGACGTTCCCTCCCAGGAAATTGATCAATTCATTGCTTCCTGCGATGAAATTCTTTACTCGCCCGACCCAACGAATCGAGATGCAATGGTTCAAGAACGTGTCCAACGTGCACTCAGCCTCGCGGATGAAATGATCGCTGACACGAGAAAGGCGAATCAATGAGATCAGTACAAGAAGGCCTATGGAAAAAAATCGGGCCAGCTTTGATTCTCGTTATCCTAAGCCTGCTCACCGGGTTGGAGGCGATTTCCCAAGACCGACTGAGCCAAGCACTTGAGTCCTACGATCAGGGAATGCAAAGTGACGACAGAAACGCTCGCATGCAGAAATTTCGTCAGGCTGAGCGCTTATTTCAGGCTGCGCTTGAACAACAAGAAGCCAGTGCGGCCTTGTGGACCAACTTAGGAAATGCCGCACTTCAATCTGAACGCATTGGGCCAGCTATTCTAGCTTACCGACGTGCTCTCATTCTCGACCCCAGCTACGATCGGGCGAAGCAGAACTTGGCCCACAGCCGGTCCCTCATGCCCGAGTGGATCCCAACGCCAAATCAAGGCGGCCTGCTCGATACCTTTTTCTTTTGGCACACGACCGTGGCTCGCTCCACTCGAGCTAGCCTCGCTGCCATCGCTTTCGCTGGAGTTTCCCTTGCCCTTTCAGCCTCTCTTCTCCTACGCGTATCGCCTCTGCGTTACCTGGCGGGATTGCTCGGCATAGTATTCATTACATTAGTAGCCTCTGTAGCGATGGATCCGGCGAACGAAGCCTACTTGGAAGCGGTCGTTGTCGTCCCCGATACAGCAGCCCGAGCCGCTGACTCCATCAACGCCCCTCTGCGATTCGGGCAGTCTCTTCCATCGGGAGCGGAACTGCGCATTATTGAAGATCGTGGCGGCTGGCTCCACATTGAACTTCACAACGGAAGAGATGCTTGGCTGACCCAAAGCCAGGTAGAGCGACTCTCTCCGCATCCCCTATGAATCCAGAGGGCAACTCAACTATTCTGGATCGATAAACCACCATCGCACATGAGCACTGCGCCATTTATGTAAGAGGCCGCGGGCAGTACAAGGCTGAGGGTTGCATGCGCGACCTCCTCAGGGTCACCGTATCGGCCGAGTGGAACTCGCCTACGCGCGAACTTTTCTTTGGACTTATCCGGTATAAGAGCTGTCATTCCGGTCTCGATGGGACCAGGGCAGACACAATTAAAAGTCACACCTCTCTGCCCTAACTCAACCGCCATGGCGCGAGTCAGACCCACCACCCCATGCTTACTTGCGGTATAAGCGCTCACATTCGGCTGCGCCCCAACGCCTTCCGTCGAGGCGATATTCACAACACGGCCTCTGCCCTTTTGCTCAAGAAAAGGCAGCGACTCTCGAAGTAAACGTATGTGTGCTGTCAAATTCACATCTAAGGTTTCAGACCAACTCGCTTCGTAATCTTCGGCGTCAATTCGAACGGGACGACTAATCCCCGCATTATTGATCAAGATGTCCAGTCCCCCATAATGTTGGGTGACATCACGTATCAGGCCCTTGATGGCTTCTGCATTTCCAACGTCGGCTTCGAAACCTTGGGCCTCTCCGCCCGCATTACGAATCTCATCCACCACTCGGGATATGCTCTCGCTCTCGCGATCCACCACGGCCACCCTCGCTCCTTCGTCCGAGAAAAGGTGAGCGGTGGCTCGACCCATACCACTGGCTGCCCCGGTAATCAGAGCCACTTGTCCCTCAATTGAGCGACTTAGAAGACTGAGCCTTGCCATACCACCTCCTCATTCAAGGACGCCTGCGAGCAGAAATCGAAACACCTCAAGCGAATCCATAGATTAAGAGGAACGGCCAAGAAGAGTTCAGCCGATCACACCCTTTAGGCTTGTTCCAATCACACACAACAGAGCTATCGCACATCCCCATGAAAGCCAAGCGTTCTGAACCCATTCATGAAATCGGCGCTGAGCGATAAACAGGCCAACAAAAATGCCGGCAATGAGGCCGTTCCTAAGCAAAGTCCACTGAAAGGAATAGGCCCCGTCGGCCTCCATCCATGCCCCAAACGAGATGGCCAGAAGCACTAAAACGGGAACCAGGGTCTTGCGCAAAACCACAGGTAACTTCGTTAAAAGACGTTGCAGCAAGGGCGCCTTGATGACGCGTTGATCTTCTAAAAGGGCCAATCCTTCGCCCTCCTCGGAAGCAAAGGGCCCCAATTTTCGATCGCGAAGAACCGATTTAGCGATTTTGATAAATTCATCGTTTCTGGCCAAAACCATATCCACCAATGCGAGATATCCCACTGGTAAAACGGGGGCCTCATCACACACTCGAAGTGCCTGATAGGGACGAGATGGAACCGTATGATGGTCCGCGTGCCGCGAGAGCCCAACGAGGCCATAGTAAGTAAACCACGAGTGAGTATCCCAGGAGTCCGTGGGCTTCACTCGGCGTCCAGACCGCTGCAGACCCCAATGTTCAAAATAATTTACGGCTTCAAGAAGCCGGACAGCAATGAAAGCCTGAAGGACATAGGCCAGAAAAGCAGGCCAACCGAAAAACGCGAGGATCCCAAAAGCCACGCCCCATCCCAGCAAAAGCCCATGCACGATACGGTTTTTGGACTGACGAGGGTCTAGAATGCCCATTTCCTCATCGCCTAGACGAGCGCACTCCAAAGACCAAGCACTCCTGAACTGACCGGGAACGGTGCGTTTCCAAAATTCTCGAAAAGTCTCCCCATACCGCGCCGTGGCCGCATCAAGATCTGTACCCACGCGGACATGATGACCGCGTAAATGCTCTGTATAAAAGTGCTCATAGAGAACCGAAGAGAGCATGATCCGACCAAGGGTCTGGGGAAACGCTTCCTTCCTGTGAATCAATTCATGCGCAGTAATAATCGAGAAGCCCGAACTCCCCCCAACCACCGCAACAACCATCACCATATCGAGGGAAAATGCTGATTGTTGAACGAAAAGGTGAACAAGCCCTACCAACATAAAAAAATGTAGAGCCGCCAACATGTAGACGAGCAAATCGAAGGGCCAGTCCGGAAGTTCTTCTTCAGGCTCGCTTTTCTCCATCCAATCCCGAGTATCCCACCATTGAAAAACAGCCAGCGGGATCAGAAACAACGGCGCGATATACCACGGGTGCGGGCCGCTCCAGACAAAGAGGGTGGCGGTCAGAGGAATCGCAAAGACCAGCAAGTGGCCTAACCAGACTTCCCCAACCCCACGACTCAAGCTGGTCTCATCGGGCGTAACCTTCACATCTTCTGTCGTTGCACTGCTCATTGCTCATTCCTTCTCATGCCACATCCTCTTGACCGTCCCCGTCCGCTCAGAGAGAGACCGAATCAAATTCGCGCCGCCTCTGTACTCTGATCGGCCAATTTGAAGAGTGCCCGTACCCTGATCACTCCGCAAATTTCCCGCAATGATCCCTCGGGGATCATCTTCGCCTCATCCGACCATGATCTTACCGTAAGACCTTAGAGCGGCTCATTAAAAAACTGAAGTTCAACGGGATGCGATTGGAATCATATTCAATGGATCCCAAAAAACCGGGTCCCTCCTCTTCGCCGCTCCGAAGGTTCACTCGGTCCGTTGAATTTCCCAAAGCTTGGCATATTTCAGAAACACGTGGAAAGCCGTAGCCACAGCGATGATGAATCCTGGAACTCCATCTAGAAAGCCTCTGCGAAGCACATACGCCCGAATGAATCGAGCAGGAGGCCGAAGGCAGAGGTCCCACCAACGAGTTCTCCGCCCGCTCTCAAAAAGCGCCTGTGCGGCCTCTCGGCTAAAAGCCTGAATCCGTTCAATCTGATCCGCCAGATTTCGATAGCTATAATGCTCCATGGGCTCGGACAGACGATGGACCGTTCCGTCAACCTCAATCCGAGGGTGCGGATTCTGACCCACCCACATGGCTTTTGATTTGCGAAAAACGCGCAGGACGTAATCTGGATAGAAATCGCCATGACGAATCCAGCGCCCCAGATGCCAAGTCAGGCGATTCAACATCAAACCAGAAAGCTCGGAACCAGCGTTGCTGAGTGTGTTCTCTAACTGATCTCGCAACCCCGAAGTCATCACTTCGTCAGGATCCATCAAAAGAACCCAGTCATGGCTGGCCAAAGAAACACAGTATCTCTTCTGATCTATGTTGCCCTGATAGCGTCGAACCTCGACTCGATCAGCATACTCGCGAGCCAGCTTCTCCGTCCCATCTTGACTGCGAGAATCCACGACAATGATGATTTCGTCGAGAGCCGGCAATGAGTTCAGACAACGAGCGAGTTCGGACTCTTCATCTCGAGCAATCATACAGATCGAGACTTTGGGTCTCATCCCCTCACTCGATTCACTGCGGTTACCCCTCTCACTCTGCCGATCTCCTTCATCAATGCAGTGAGAGTACGCGTATCATTCACCCAAAGTTCAAACGATTGGGAGGCTTTTCCCTGGTCGTGGTCTGTCGTGACCTTAAGACCCGCAATATTGATACTTGCGCCTGAAATTGCGTTGACAACCTTTGAAAGAATTCCAGGTCGATCCTGAGAATCCACTGTGATTCGAACCTTACGCGGCGCCACGGACCGAGTATCCCATTCAACGTCAACTCGACGAGCCGGGTCCACTTCAAACACACGGCGACAAGCTCGAGCGTGAACAGTCACACCTCGTCCCCGAGTCACAAACCCTACGACGTCGTCGCCCGGCAAGGGATCACAACATCCTCCGAAACGGACCATGACATCCGCGACGCCACCCACTAGGACTCCACTCTCCGCATCGGGATCACGACTCAGGCGTTTCTTGAACAAGCTCAGAATTTTGCCCTGCAAAGGTTCTTGAGGCGGCGGCGAAGGTTCCTCGCCTTTCAGCTTTCGGATCAAAACAGCGGGTGATAGCTTCCCGTAGCTCACTGCGGCAAAAAGGTCATCGAGAGTTCCCCCCTTTGCCTCCGTACGAACTAATTCGTCCATTCCGCCTGAGCCTGAGAGCTTAGAAAGGGAGAGACCGGCTTTTCTGAACTCTCGCGTGACGATATCTTGCCCTAACTGAATTGCGCGAGCTCGTTCCGAAGACTGAATAGAATGACGTATTCGGCTACGTGCTTTTCCGGAAACGACGAATTCAAGCCAATCCTTTCGCGGGAATTGATGGTCACTGGTTGTCACTTCAACCGTGTCTCCATCAACCAAAACATGTCGAAGTGCCACCATCTTCCCATTCACACGAGCACCCGCGCAACGATCGCCGACTTCGCTATGAATCGCGTACGCGAAATCCACAGCGGTTGCTCTACGCGGAAGGTTGATCACTTCCCCTCTCGGGGTAAACACAAAAACCTCATCAGGAAATAAATCCATCTTAACGGTATCGAGAAACTCATGTGGATCAGCCAACTCACGCTGCCACTCTAAAAGCTGCCTCAACCAACTGAAGCGATTCTCATCATCCTGACTCTCGGGATGCCCCGCCTTATATTTCCAGTGTGCGGCAATGCCATACTCCGCATCTACGTCCATCTCATTCGTGCGGATCTGAACCTCCATACGCTCTCCGTAGGGGCCAATCACGGTGGTGTGCAAGGATCGGTATCCATTCGGCTTTGGGTTTCCGATGTAGTCCTTGAATCGGGAAGGAACGGGCCTCCAAGTCGAATGCACAAGACCAAGCGCCGCGTAACAGTCTTCAGGAGATCCATCAATGACCACCCTGAACGCAATCACGTCGTAGATTTGATCCAATGCCAAGTTTTGCATTTCCATCTTGTGATGAATGGAAGCAATTTCCTTCAATCGCCCCTTCACCTCGGTCTTCAAGCCAGACTCGGAAAGACTTCTTGAAATCGTGCTAATGACTTCCTCAACATAAAGCTCACGCTCTTCTCGACCGCCTGTGAGTTGTCGTTCGATCTCTTCCGCTTCGCCCGGATTAAGCATGCGGAAAGCGCAATCCTCAAGCTCTTGCATCATCCAACGAATGCCCAAACGGTGTGAGAGAGGCACGTAAATATCCAGCGTCTCTTGGGCAATCCGTTGCCGTGCCTCGGCGCCGATGTGCTCAAGCGTCCTCATGTTGTGCAAACGATCAGCCAACTTAATCAACAAAATTCGGATGTCTTTCGACATGGCCACCAGCATCTTGCGAAAGTTTTCGGCTTGGTGCTCTCGAGCAGAGCTAAATTGGATGCGAGCGATCTTCGTCAGTCCCTCTACGATGAAAGCCACCTTGTCACCAAAAATACGATCAATTTCATCACGAGTGGTTAGTGTGTCTTCAAGCGTGTCGTGAAGTAAAGCGGCCGCAATGCTGACATCGTCCATCCTTAGGTCGCACAGGATGCCCGCCACCTCTAACGGGTGAATCAAATAGGGCTCACCCGACAAACGTTCTTGCCCATCATGAACCTTTGCCGAAAAAACATAGGCCCGCTGAATCAGCTCAAAATCGGCGTTCGGGCTGTACTCCAGAACGCGGTCAGCGATGTCGTTAAAACGCAGCACCGCAAGAAACCCCTTCTATATCAATACGTTGACATAACTCTACCGACTAGACGCCTTCGCGGCAAACCCAGGGAGAGACTTCGCGGGTCAGGCCAGCCCTACGATCCCATCGCACCTTGCCATCGAGCAAATGCAGGTCCGCGGCCGTAGACCCCCCTGATCTTCTCTAGAGAAGCTTCGTCCGCATCTCGCTCGGCTGAAATAATGGCCAGCACCCCAGAGACCGCCTCTTCGAGAACTTCATTCACCACCACGTAATCGAAGAACCGAACGGCCTCTAGCTCTCGATCGGCCATGGCGAGGCGGCGATCGATGGCCTCCTCGGTATCTGTCCCGCGGCAGCGAAGACGCCTTTCCAATTCCTCCATGTTCGGAGGAAGTAAGAATATAAAACGCGCATCAGGGCGCCGCTCACGCATCTGGGCGGCTCCCTGAACCTCGATCTCTAATAAGACATCGTGCCCCCGTTGCTCCAACGGAACCCTCAACGCTTCATAACTCGTACCATAATTCTCGGCGTTGTACTCGGCGTGCTCCACGAAAGCGCCACTCTCAACAAGTCGCCTAAATTCAGCCGCACTCACGAAATGGTAATCCTCTTGGTCGACTTCACCCTTTCGAGGGGAGCGAGTCGTATGTGAAATCGAAAAATCCAGCAGAGGATCACGCTGAAGAGCCAATTGACAGACTGTCGTCTTTCCTGTTCCCGAAGGCGCTGCCAGAACAAACGGAATTCCCATGCGTTCCGTCATACGTCTGCGCTCCCACTCGCTCGATCGGTCTCAAACCGGGCCGATATCGTCTCTGGATTAATGGCAGAAAGAATAATGTGATCGCTGTCGGTCACAATAATCGATCTTGTTCTTCGACCCTCAGTTGCATCTATCAGCTTTCCTGCTTCGCTCGCCTGTTCTCGCAGCCGCCGCATAGGAGCTGCCTGAGGTGAAACAATACTCACCACGCGTGCTGCAGCGACTAGGTTTCCGTAACCAATACTGATCATGGTCGAAACTGGACTCGGTAAAATCTCCTGCGCCTGATCACTCGCTCGAGGGCGTCCGCTAGGCAATGTTCTGCACCTGCTCTCGGATCTTCTCAAGGCGCCCCTTCAGTTCCACCACTTGATGAGCGATGGGCGCATCATTGGCTTTGGAACCCACTGTGTTGACCTCCCTTCCCATTTCCTGGATCAGAAAGTCCAATCGCCGCCCCACAGCCTCACCCGAATCGCTCGAATCAATCACACTCCTAAACTGAGCAATGTGACTGCGTAGTCGCACAAGTTCCTCCGTAATATCCAGCCGATCTCCAAGAATAACAATTTCCTGATGAAGACGAGCGGAGTCAAGCAAACCCGTTTCAGATTGGATCTGCTCCATACGTTGAGTCAGCTTTTCCCGACCAGAATTAAAGACTTCAACGGAGCGGCCCTCCAGCCAATCCACTAACTCCTCAAGATGAGTTAGAGAAGCAGAAAAATCTTCGCTCAGCTTTTGCCCCTCAACCTCCTGCATGGCAAAAAGAGCAAACAGAGCCGCTTCAAGCCCCGAGAAAAGAGGATCCTTCGCATCCTCAACGCTGACCGTGGCGTCCACCTGACGGGCTACCCCGGGCAGCACAAGAAGTCGGCTCACATCCATGTCAGACGGAATCCCATGTTCTTTGCCCAACTTTCGGGCAGCCTCAACATACTGTGCGGCCATCTCTGAGTCGATCTGGAGCGTTGAGGAGGCGGCGAGTTGACCGACGGCCGAGACATTAATATCGACTTTGCCACGAACGAGGAGCTCTTGGCAAAACCCACGGGCAGCGATCTCAAGCTCCTGAAGGACGCCCGGCAAACGTAAGCGAAAATCCAAGTGACGATGATTCACGCTCCGCGCTTCAATCTCGAAACTCCGATCCCCCACATTGAAAGCTGAGCGACCAAAACCCGTCATACTTCGTATCATTCTGTCTCCAAAAATGCAGCCACAGACTGAGGCAGGCGCAGTCTAATTTCTTCTTGACTCACGACAGCGGTACCTACTTTTTCAACGACGACTCCAGCCGCCGCGTTTGCAATCATCGCAGACTCTTCCATAGAGGCTCCAGAAAGTCTCGACAGCCACAGGCTGGCCAAAGTTGTATCTCCTGCACCTTGGACATCGAATACATCCCTGGGCCAAGCACCCACCCGACTTCCCTCCGACCCTGCCTCTTTTACGAAGATACCTGAACGCCCCAAGGTAATGGCTAGATCGGCCTTAGGAAACTTTTCGCTTAACCTTTTTGAGAGTTTCCCAAAATTCGCTGGATCCCCAACCGGGGCCTCCGCTAGGACTTCGGCTTCCGCCAAGTTTGGCTTCACGAGATCGACTCCCTGAAAGAAGTCGAATCGTTTTTTTGGATCAACAGCCATCGGGACAGACCGCTCGTTGAGCGCATGAATACATTGACTTGCCAAATCCTCGGAAAAAGTTCCTTTTGCATAGTCCACAAACAGAGCGCCATCCACTTCATCAGCGACAGCCATCACGGACTCAAAAACCCGCCGGGCAACAGCCGCTTCAAGTGGATGCAGTTTCTCACGGTCAAAGCGAATCATCTGCTGGGCACGGGCAAGCAATCGTGTCTTATGAGAAGTCGGACGAGTTGAGTCAACCACAAGTCCCTCGACAAGAAGCCCACTCTTACTCGCCAACTCTTGAACTTGCCCACCGGCGCGATCATTGCCCACAACACCAACCAAATCGCACCTCGCTCCCAACGCGATTATATTCCGAGCTACGTTTCCTGCGCCCCCGAGAACAGATTCTTCTCCATCCACGTGCACAATAGGCACTGGAGCCTCGGGACTGAGCCGATGAGCAGATCCAAAAAGATACTCATCAAGCATGATATCGCCGAGCACCAAAACACGATGTTTACCAAATCCCTCTAGAACTTCGCCCAGACGGACAAGAAGAGTTTCTTCTTTGGTCAGCTTCGCCCCATTCCCGAGGACGGGTCCCTCTGTTTTTCCTG
The DNA here is from genome assembly GCA_002691205.1 of Deltaproteobacteria bacterium. Lineage (GTDB taxonomy): Bacteria > Myxococcota_A > UBA9160 > UBA9160 > UBA4427 > MED660. The sequence goes on along the minus strand of NZHD01000007.1, from coordinate 76,954 downwards.
CCCCCAAGCCATGCCTCCTTCGTTGTCTTCTCTCGTCAGAAACAGTCTACCCGGTTCACTTAAAAATGAGATCTAACCCGGCTGAGGGTTCTCGATGACTTCAATCGGACAATCGTCCCTTCCAGCCTTCGAGTCCTTCTGAGCTCGATCGTCCCCCCATTTGCCACCTCAAGAGACCCAACCGCTGCCCCAAGCGATCACGGACGCGCGGCCTAAAAATAGCCAGGGGCAACTCAATTAAACCCGAGACTAAACCTCGCATAATCCTGAGAAATAGCACGATTTGGGCCACTTTTGGACCTCGATGTTTCCTGAGAAACAAGTCAAGTGAGCGTTGGAACTCAATCCGAGTTCGTAGAGCGTTCCGCCGCTTACTGCTCTCACCCATCAAGTGAATGGCCCATGCATCGGAAACAAAGAGCACCTCCCAATGAGATTTTTGAGCCCGCCAGCACCAATCGGTTTCCTCAAGAAAAAAGAAGTAATCCTCCGAAAGAAGACCAATTTCTTTGATCATCTCCATGCGGGCAAAAAGAACAGCCCCCCGCACCGCCTCCACTGAAACAGACGACTGATCCTGAACTCTAGGTACACGCCCTCTCACGAAGGGCGGCACCAATTCACTCCATAGGTCCGGAAAAGTATGGACCGAGCGCTGAGGTTTTCCATTTCCATGGAGAAGCCTTGGACCTGCGATACCTGCTCTCGAATTTGATTCCAAGGCATCAAGGCAAACTTCGATGGTGGCCGCTCCAATAAAGGCGTCACTATTGAGCAGGAGAACGTATCGACCCGAAATCGCCTTGAGCCCCCCGTTCACCCCTCGTGCAAAACCGAGATTTTCAGAATTGACCCTCAAGCTCACATCAGGAAAGAGCCGGCGCACTTCGGATGATGTCCCGTCAGTGGAGGCGTTATCCACAACCATCACTTCACTCGTCCAGTTGCGTCGTCGTTCCACAATCGCGAGAGCAGACACTAAATCAGAAAGGCACGATAAAGTGCAATCTCGAGTGTTCCAAGTCACAATCACGACCGAAAGATCAATCACGCTGCCCCCGAATCAAGGGGACTTCCCCTCCCCTGCAGAACCGCAAGAGCTGCGTCGAAGACGGGCTCGGGTTCAATCGCGGAAAGACAAGGATGGCCGGGAATTGGACAGACTCGCTTATAACAGGGACGGCACTCTAAAGTTCGCTCAAAAACCCGAACGGTCTCAAGATTAAGAGGCGTCTTCTCCACACTTGTGGAACCAAAGAAAATGATACTCGGTACCCCAAGGGCCGTTGCAATATGACGACTTCCGGCATCGTTGGCAATCACTAGATTCATAGACTGAATCAACGCTTTCAACTCTCCAATTGAGAGTGCGCCCGCCAAATCGACCGAAGGCGAAGACATCGCCGCTTTGACATCGCCTGTCAGTTTCGATTCATTCGCACTGCCGACCAAAAAGATACGCGCCCCTGCCGCGGAGAGCGCGTCGCCAACTCTGGCAAAATGCTCTACCGGCCAACACTTCGACGAACCAAAGCTCGCTCCCGGTGCTAAAGCGACAGAATCAGCCTGCATAAAAGCAACCCCATGAGACTTTAGAATCTGCCTGACCGAAGCTTTATCTGAATCGAGCACAGGCAAGGAGAGGTGCGTTCCGGCTTCAGGGCACTCCAATGCCAACATCAAATCAAGAACATGTTTCTCTCGCGCAACCCATTGGGACTTCCCAGAAGTCAGCGAAGGCCGTACGGCCTGATCCAAGAGGAAAGTCCGACCCGATCGTGCATACCCGACCACTTTACCCACGCCCGATAATTTCATCAGAAGAGCTGATGAAAATGAATCCGGGAGACAGATCCCCAAATCAAATCTGCCATCCTTTCGCTGCCGCTGAGCTTCCGCCCACATGGCGCCCATCCCTTTATGATAGGACTGAACCGGCTGGATCTGATCGATCAACGTCGAACCTTTGAGCAAATCTTCTAGGCCCGGCCTCACTTGCAGGGTAATACGTGCGTGCGGAAATCCCTTCCTCAGAGAGCGAAGACCCGGGGTCGACATGACGAGATCACCGAGCCAATTGGGGCCGCGAACGACAATTTCCAATTGCTGAGGATCACTCATTTTCGCACCTCGTTGAGTGCCTCTCCTTCGATCCAACTTGCATTTTCTTTTCCAAGCCTTTTTAAGCAGTCCCAGACAAGGTCAACAGAAAGAGCCTCCATACAGTGAACGTCTGCACAGCCCTGACGACACGGACTGCAGGCCTGGGGCACATAGGCACGATGCCAAGGCGTCGCAGACCAAGGCTCATTCTGAACGGGGTCGGTGGGACCCAGAAGTTGCAATACAGGCGTCCCTAACAAAGAAGCCATATGAAGAGGCCCGCTATCGGCGCCTACGAACAAACTGCCCGCACTCAGGAGCGCCGCCAGATCCGCAAGGGTGGGCGTGGGAGGCGCGGCTGCCGCTGCCCCACCCGAACCCTCTACAATCTGCCGCTGGAGTTCATGCTCCTCAGCGGAAGGCCCCGACAAAACCAAACAAGGCGTTCCGGTCAACGTCATCACCCGCCGAGCCAAACTCGAGAAGCGCTGGGGCGACCAACGCTTGTGTGAGGCCACCTCACTCGCACCCGGATGAAAGAGAACGGGGCCCCTCCCCTCCGTCACAAAAGGCGACAAGCGAAGTTTTGCCGGCTCAGGGACCTCGATCAAGGGACCCGAACAGGTGAGATCAATCCCCAAGTGAGTGACCAGCGCTTGATTCCGATCAAAACGGCTTTCTTTTTGTTTAGGTAATTTGACTCGCTGATTACTAAAAAGCCATGAGTACTCTCGAGCATGGGGGTGTGCATAGCCAATTCTCAAGGGAGCCCCGGTCAAGCGCATCAAAAAGCCACTTTTAAGCAGACCATGAAAATCGAGAACCATCTGAAAATTGGCTGCTCGCAATTCTTTCGTCAGGGCCTTGAGAGAGCTCAAAAAATCGAGCACTCGACCGCCTCGAAGCAGACGAGCCCACTCCTCCCGGGGAAAAAGTCGAATCTCATCCACCGCAGGACAAAGCGCCACCACACCCGCGCAGCGAGATTCCACCAACCACGAGATCTTTGCGTCGGGATATGCCTCACGCAAGGCACAAACCGCTGGTAAAGTACGCAAGACATCGCCCATCGCACCGAGTCGAACCACAAGGATTCGGCTCACAGAGGACGATTGAAATTGTGAATTCAGGAAAAAAGAAATAGCAAGCCTCGAATGGGTTTAGAGGCGCCAACTTGGCTAGAGAGATAAGATACATCCGCATGCGACTTTCGCGAATCTTGATGTATCAGATCGCTCTCGAGGTCAGTACCTATACGGTGCTCGGTTTTACGGCGGCCACGGCTATCCTTCTAGGGCAAAACATGGTCCGCAGGCTAGACGCCTTGACGGCCATCGGCCTCACCAACGATGACCTGCATACCATTATTTCCGCCCTGGTTCTAACGCTGGCTCCCTACGCTCTCCCCATAGCACTCCTCTTCGGCTGCCTTTTGACAATGCGTCGCATGGGAAGCGATGGGGAAACTCTGGTGATGCAGGCCAGCGGAATGGGAGTAGGCTCCTTTCTGCTCCCCATCACCGTCATTGGCCTCTTGACCAGCTTGGTCAGCGGATATCTCATGATTTCTGTCGAACACAATGCAAGACTGCAAATCCTAGATGTGATCAAGCAGATAGCAATGAGAGGCGGCCGACTCGAACCCGGACAAATCAGAGGAATCAATTACCGACAAATCTACGTCGAAGAACGTAATCGCCTGGGCGAATTAAAAGGCGTCATGATTATCGATCACTCGAGACGTTCAGGTCTCATCGAAATCTTTGCTGAGTACGGCCGAGTCTTTTTTGACGACTCAACACATTTTTTACATTTTGAACTAAAAAATGGAGACATCCACTTTCCGAAAGCAGGCGGACGTCACGACATGGACAGTCGCTTGTCCTTCGATGATTTTGATTACTCGTTCGATATCTCAGAAATTATAGGCAGAGACTTCTCCGCGACCAGACCCCGGCAAATGAGCCTCAGCCAACTGACTGATTTCCAAGAGCGCATACAGGCCGGAAAAGATCTAGGCGATCTCCACGAAAGAGACCCCATCGAATATTCTATTGAACGGCAGAGACGATTTGCATTCTCAACGGCGTCCTTAATCTTCGCCGTCCTCTCCGTCGCCCTCGGGAGGTACTCCATACGAGGCGGGAGAGCCTCTGGGATCGCACTGTGCATTGCCATCGCGGGCGGATACTACCTAGCCTTCATGCTCTCTGTCAGCCTGGCCCAGAATCGAATTCTCCCACCAAGCATAAGCCTCTGGCTCCCGAATATTGTTTATGCTGGATTGGCTCTGTCTCTCATCTTCAAAAATGAAAAGTCAGCTCCGTAATGAACCATGTCAAACGCTTTAACACCTACAAAAAAGATTCCGTATGGTGGATGATCGACCCTGAGTTTGAGGAAGCACTTCAGCAAGTCGGACTTGGCAGTCTCTCTCAAGCCAAAGACTGGATTAAAAAAGGCGACCCTTCAAATCTGTCTTCAACACGCCTCGAGCCCGGAAGAGGTGTTTCACAGATCATTCCGATCCCTGGACGAAGCGAAAGCCTGCATCTCCGAAGGATGCTCCATGGCGGGCTCTTAGCGCCCCTTTGGCGAGGTCATTTAGCCGGAGTCGGACGTGTTCGCAGGGAACTCGAAGTCAATTCTCGATTGCGTCAAGCAGGCGCACCTGTACCCCAGCCTGTTTTTGGAATGGCTCTACGCTCGGGCGCCCTTTGGAAAGCTTGCTTCGCCACGATCTACTTGCCCGAGACTCAAAATGCGAACCAATGGCTTTCGGACGGCGCGCTCGAAAACGACAAAAGGCGTGTCGGCATCCGTGCCATTGCGACATCAATAGCCGCCTTTCATGCTTACGGCGGCAAGCACCCCGACCTCAACGCAGGAAACATATTAGTAGACAAAGGTGGCTCAGAACTTTCGGCTTGGATCATCGACCTCGACAAAGTTCGTGTCGGAACCCCCTCCCATCCTAAGCGCCACCGGGAATTAAAAAGGCTTATCCGCTCGATTCAAAAAGAAGGGAACCCAACTCTCCTGACCCCTCTTACCCAACGAGAATTCATAGAGACCTATGAAGATTCATTCCAAAAAAAAAGAAATGAGTCTCTTTAACTTTGAGATGGGTCAATCGGTCGAGCGACTGTCTCGACTAGCCAATCAGAAAAACCAACCTCAAGCTCTAGCTCCATCTTCAGTACAAAAATATTCAGATGAGAAACCCAATCTTGATCGATTTTTACTGCATCCTTTTCTGTTGTAATCCATAAAATTCCGGTCATTGATGGATCGGAGAAATCTTTCGACTGATACCGATAATGATCGGAAAAATCTTTTCGAACCACCACGCGAGCACCCAAAGAAGAAAGCATTCTCTCAAATGAATCTGGATATGCGATGCCGGAAAAGATTCCAACCCGCTTTCCATTGAGCCATGAACATGTCACCGAGCCTTCTCCCGAAAGAGAATCTAGACCCTCAGCTCTTCGAATTGCAGAAAATTGGGGGGGCTGTGCGTTTCGTTGGGGCCTCTCCTTTTCAACATCAGCCAACATTGGATCATCAACCAAAACCTCGACATCAGCACGTGAAAGATGAGAGACTGGCGTTCTAAGGGGACCTCGAGGTAGGCAATACCCGTTCCCCAGGCCCATACCTCCATCCAACGTGACCACCTCTAAATCTCTCACAAGGCGATGATGATTAAATCCATCATCTAGAATGAGCACTTCTGTATCGAAATCAGAGATTGCCCTGAGACCCGCAAGGCCCCGGTCTCGAGCAATCAGAACAGGAACACCCGGTGCATGCGCCGCGAGAACAAGAGGCTCGTCACCCACATGGCTGGCATTCTCCAAAATTCTTTGGCCGTCTGACACAAGGGTCACTCCTGCTTTACTCTTACCTCCATAGCCTCGACTCGCTAAGGCCACTCTGTACCCCGCCGACCGAAGAATATCCGCAACCTGCGCCGCCAAAGGTGTCTTACCTGTTCCTCCAACCATAGGACTGCCCACGCTAATGACTTTGCACCCAAGCCGTCGAGGGTTCAAAATCCTCTTCTTGTAGAGATACGAATGCAAAGAGGCTCCTGCCCAATAGAACCAAGAGGCCACCGTCAAAGGAGAGAGGGCCAAAGACAAGAGGAAAGAAGAATCTCTCGAATAGAAAAAATCAGGCGCCTTCATGAACTCCTCTTGACACGAGTGGCTCTGCGAACGAAAGCGTCCTCCCAAGACTGCCCGAATGCGCCTTGACTAGATGCTCTGCTGCCTCACCCGCTGGATGAGACCCCGTCCAACCCGCTATCTCTATGGCCCACTCAGCCAATGCTTGCGGATCCTCGACACAGCGCCCCGCTCCGCTCGACTCAAGAAGCTGAGCGCTTTCGCGAACGTTCTGGATATACGGGCCGAAACAGACAGGCTTTCCAAATTGAGCCGGCTCAAGCAAATTATGCCCACCCCGATCGACTAATGTCCCTCCCACAAAAGCCCCGACCGATCGTTCATAGCAAAATGACAATTCCCCAAACGTATCAAGCAAAAGGACTTCACCGGACGCCAAGCCTCCCCCCGACAAGGTACTCCTTCGTTTCAGACTTCGGCCGGAATCGATCACACTCCGAGCAACTTCCTCCATTCGAGACGCATGCCTAGGAGCAAGCACTAAAGCGAGCTTTAGCCCCACCGATTCGCAGGCTGCTAAAGCTGCTAAAGCCGCTGACTCCTCGCCCGAGTGAGTACTTCCAGCCACAAGGAATGGGTGCCCCGCTAAGACTTCCTCCAATTCCACGTCAGGAAAACGCCCCTCTGCAAGCGGTTCAAGCTTAAGATCACCCGTCACCTCAATGCGACTCTCCTCTGCGCCCAGAGCCACGAAACGATCCGCATCCTCCTCTGAACGGGCCCCTATCCCATGGATCCGAGCAAGGCTTCGTGAAAAAACGGGTCGAAAGCGTAGATAATTTTGAAAACTTCGATCCGATAGACGAGCCGAAACCAGCGCGATCGGAATGCCGCGACGTGAAGCTCCTTCAATCAAAAAAGGCCAGAGCTCCGTTTCAACTAAAATCAGCGCGGCCGGATCTAGAGCCGACAAAACTCGATCCACACACCAAGGGTGGTCCAGAGGAGCAAGCGCCTTTTTTGTGTCGGGAGAAAGTTGATGCAGCCTATCCCGCCCCGAAAGACTCGTGAGCGAAGCATTTACTCCTCCCGCCATCGCCTCCAATCCAGGAATCAGTCGCGCCATGACAGCCGCTTCACCCACACTGGCTCCGTGCAACCAGACCCCACCTCGCGATACGCCCTTACGCGCCCCTAACCGCTCGGACAGGCCCAACCGCCACTTCGAATTGATCGCCAGCGACAGCCCACCCACCGGCACAGCCAGAGCAGCGAGAAGCGCAGCACCACTATGTCGAAGGAGACTCAAGCATGTCCTCCACGATCTGACTCGCTGTCTCGGACGAGTCCACACTCAACGATCTCTTAAGTAGCCGAAAGGCCTCCACTTGTGTTTTACGCGAAGGCCCTCCCAGCATAGACTGAAGGGCCCCCGCGAGCGCGACCGGCTGTGCCTTTTCTTGAAGAAACTCAGGAACAATCGCTCTGCCTGCGAGTAAATTGGGCATAGCCAACCACTGAATTTTGAGAGCCCGCTTCAGGACAGAAGCTGTCAAGGGATTGGCCTTCCCCATTACGACCATAGGAGTCTCCATTAACATCGCCTCGGTGGTGACCGTACCTGGCTTAACAAGAGCCACCTGAGAGGAACGTAAGACATCCATTGTTCTCCCTTGAACCAAAGTCATTTCGATGGAAGCCGGCAAATTGGCTACCTCCAAAATAGCTTCGACTTGCTCTTTATCAATTGAGGTGGCCAACCCCAAAATAAACTGACAACGCCGATCTCTTGAGTGGAGTTCTCGTACGGCCTCCAACTGTGTCGGTAAATGCGATTGAACCTCATTCCTTCGGCTGCCCGGAAAGAGAGCCACGTACGTGGGCCCCTCTAAGACGCCTACCCTTTGACGCGCCTCGACTGTAGAGACCTGCTCTTGGTAGCTCGTGAACTGATCGACAAGAGGATGCCCCACAAACACGGCATCCACTCCCGAACCTTGCCATACCTGAACTTCAAAAGGATGAATCACGGCCAATCGGTCGACCCGCGCAGCCAGCTTTTTCTTTCGCCCGGAGCGCCATGCCCAAACTTGCGGTGCGATGTAGTAAAGAATAGGAACATTTTTGACCCTCTTGACTCGACGCGCAAAGGGAAGATTGAACCCTCCTGAATCGATCAAAACAACCAGATCAAACTGCTCTTTTCTTAAGACGGCTGAGAGCTTCCTCCAAGCACCGAAGATTCTCCCTACACTTCCGAGAAGTTCCACTAGGCCGCCCACCGCAAGGTCGGCTTGATCCACGAGAATCTCAACGCCCGCACTTCGCATCCGCTCTCCGCCCATACCTACAACTTGCAAATCGGGAAGGCGCCGCAGGAGAGCACGCACAAGCTCTGCCCCATGCAGATCACCGGATGCATCCCCTGCTGAAATCAGAATTTTTCGCATCACCCCAGTGGATCGAAATCCGGGTCAGTCTCCATCGTCCCGATCGCCTCTTTCACTCGAATGGCCGTACGAAGTGCTCCTAAAGCGTTCGCCCCATCCACTGTTGGACGTTCGCGCGTTCGCAAAGCAGTGATGAAACCCTGAAGCTGAGACAGCAAAGCGTCTGACCGACTGACTTCCATTTTATCAAAACCCAATATTTCATCGCCTATGACTTCAACTTCTTTTCTGTGGGCGACAACACCGGTTTGGTTAAGGAAATCAGCGGAGAAATATCCATCGGGTTGAAAAAAACGAATCTTTCGCATTGGAGTAGGAGAGACACGACTCGCAGTGAGTGTGGCGACACATCCGCTGGGATAAACAAGCCGAGCATTGGCGACATCGGCACTACGAGTCAATACCGACAAACCAACGGCTTCTATCGTTTCTGGCTCTTCCCCCAAGAGCTGCTGAATAATATCCAAATCATGAATCATTAGATCACGAACCACATCTATATCCGTCGATCGATCCGAGAAGGGGCCGACCCGATACGCCTCAATGAAATGAGGGCGTCTAAAGTGTTTACGAATCACATCCATCGCTGCATTGAACCATTCCAAGTGCCCAACCTGGAGCAAACGGTTCTCTGTCTCTGCGATTCGAAGCAATTCTTCAGCTTCATCTAAATTGGCAGAAATAGGCTTCTCCACCAATACATCCACACCTGCCAGAAGAGCATCCCGAACAACTGCAAAATGCTCAGTTGTTGGAACCGCAACGATCAAAGCATCTAATTGAGGAAGCATCTCCTCGACTCGTTCAAATCCGGGAACGCCAAAGCGCTCCGCCGCGCGGCGCGCTTTGCGAGGTTCGATATCGGCTACACCCACCAGCTTGATGGAAAGATCCTCAGATTCTAGTTGTGTCAACTTCTCGGCATGAAGAGGACCCATATAGCCTACGCCTGCGACACCAAATCGAAGGGTCTTCATCCTCAAATGCTCCCCTCTGCCAAATTCCAACTGACCTCATCCGCTTGCCCCACTGAAAGCAAAGACGTCTGCTGCGCAGACGCTAACTCTCTCATCTCCGCCCGCTCAAGCACAAGAGTCTTTCCTGCTTCAATCGCAAGCAAGGAAGGGGCTCCTTCGAGCAAAGGACGGATCGTCTCAGGACCCACTGCGGGCATATCGAACCGAGGATCGTGGTCACGAGCGGCCAGCTTAATCACTGTGATCCCGCCACATGTTAAATCCAGAGCCCGCCGAATGGTCGCGTCCGTGCCTTCGGCAGCCTCGACCGCCACCACGGAGCCATCCTTGACTACAATGCATTGCCCAATCCCCGCATCAGCCATCCTTCGAGCTATGGGCCATCCATACGCCAGATCTCTTCGCTGCTGCACCGACGGCTCGCCCCCCCCAAAGAGGCCCGCAGTCGGCAACAGCTCCGGCGTATATTCAGACTGGGGTTGCACCACAAAGCCCTCTCTTTCCAGAAGGTCCGCCACCGCCTGCATCACGGCTCGATCGGTTCGATTCTCAAGTCGCTCAAGCACCGCACTGGCACGCTCATCCGCCCTGAACGTACTGCTATTGGGTCCCGTTAAATGAATTTTATCAATCTTTCCGGCCATGACCAAAGACCGAACTCCTGCCTCACGCAAGGCCAATAAGATTGGTTCGACCTCTCCCAACTGATGCCACGTCAAACTCGCGACACACTTCGAAAGATCCGGACGTGTCAGTCCCTGAAAGCCCACAGCTTGGACTCTAAACCCTCCCCGAGTGGCCGCCGCTGCAATCTCTATGGGGAAAACACCATTCCCCGCAATGAGACCCAGAACTTTTTCCAAACAGTCCCCCAATTGGGGCTCAATCCGCGATTCATCCCCGAGGAGATACTACACCATGTGAGCCTGAGGCTCTCGCGCTTCTCCTTTGAACAAAAACACTGCCCCCGATCTAAATTAGCGGCAGAACCCTCTCTCAGATTTTTCGAGAAAGTGAAGCAACTGCAAAATCTGCGGCGGGATTGAGGCGCCGAGTCGAATTTGCTCAACGGCTTTTTCAAACCGCAAACCTGAACGAAACAGAACGCGAAAAGCGGCCTTAAGGGCAACTAAAGCCTCATCTCCGACATTCCGACGACGAAGACCAATTTCATTCAGACCGACCAGGCGGGCCCGATCCCCTGCCACCAGGGCAAATGGCGGCGCATCCAGAGAAAGTTTGGCGCCGGAAGCCACCATGGCGCCTTCTCCAACTCGACAGAACTGATGCACACCCGTGTAGGCCCCCAGAACAGCGTAACTCTCCACCATGACGTGACCTGCAAGCCCCGTAAAGCTTGCGATCTCGCAATGGGACTCGACCCGACAATCGTGACCGACATGGCTGCCGTTCATAATCAAGTTGCCGTCACCGATTGACGTACAACCTCCGCCACGCTCAGTTCCCAGACTGACAGTCACATGCTCCCGGATTTCATTTAACTGACCGATCTCGAGTCGAGTCGGCTCACCGGCATAGTCCCGATCCTGTGGCCGGCAGCCCAAACAGACGTGAGAAGAGATCCGTGTCCCTCGCCCCACTCTCGTGTGCCCTGAAATAACCGCGTGCGGGCCCACGACAACATCATCGCCCAACTCAACATGCTGACCGACCACCGCAAAAGCCTCCACCACCACGCCGGCCCCAAGGCTCGCACCGGTTTCAATGATGGCTGAAGGGTGGACGTCGGCCACTGCGAATCAGTCTTGTTTGTTGAAACGTTCGATCACCACATCGGTGATATCGAGAGCTTCTTTGTAATAAATGACACCCGGAGCGCCCCGTACGAGAATCAACGAGAAACCTTGTTCACGCCCGATCTCATTCACGATCGAGGCTAGCTTCTCCATAAGGGGGCCCACCAAGCGCTGCTGGTCCAGTTGCAAGCGATTCTGCAACTCAGATTCTTTAAGCTTAATCTGATTCTGAAGCTCAGTGATATCCAATTCCATCTCGCGCAACTTCTCAGGGCTAAGAACTACGCGCTTCTTCTGATAGTCATCGGCCAGGGCCTGGTAGCGTTCAATCATTGGCTGAGCGTCAAGCTCCGCTTCGCGCATTTTTCGCTCTATCTCGTCTCGAGCGGCCTTGCCTTCTTCCGTGGAACCAATCGCTTGCTCCGGGTCAACAACCCCAATCTTGGTACCTTCCGTATCTGCCCCAAGCCCAAAACCCAACACGAGCACTGAAATGAATACTGCCATCCACTTATTGGAACTCAATTGTCTTCTCCTTGAATTTATTTTTACCGCTCATCCTGAAACTCTCAGGGTGAGCGGGTGATCAAACATTTAAAGACCGAAACCACCTACCGAGAACTCAAACACCGGGCTTTCCTCATATGACTTTGGACTAACCGGAAAACCAAGTACGAGTTGAAGCGGACCAAAAGGCGAGAACCAGAGAACCCCACCTCCATAACCGTAGCGCCACTCCGTCACATCGAACAGGTTTTGCCCCTCATAGAAGGCATTACCGCCATCCACGAAGACGACGCCCTGAAGACCCACAGCCTCTGAGATTGCGAACCTATATTCGAAACTGGTCGATATAAAAGAGTTCCCGCCCACGACATCCGTTTCGAAGATATCTTCAAAATCGTCCTCATTTTGGGTGTTGAGCTGATTGCACTTACCGTTGCCATTCCCAAAATTAGTGCCGTTATCCTCGCATACAGCAAAGTATTGATCATTCGTAGGGTCGTATTCTGCTCTCGTCCCGAGCGGGTGAAACAGGGCCCCATCCTCGAAATCAGTCCGTCTCAGAATGGCACGACGAGGCCCAACCGAGCGAGCCCGATAACCACGCAACTGGAAGGGGCCTATCCCGCCAATAAAGTACCTCTCGGTGAGTGGAAGCTTAAGGTCCGTATCAATCTGATCCAGACGAGCGATCTGATCGTTGCAACTTCCCGGCGCACTGCACAGGGACGTTTGGTCAACCGCAAGATCCCAATCCGAGATTTCATTGAAGGGGATCGCATAACCGACTCGGCCACTGAGTACAAACGATGAACGGTCAATCATCCAACTCGGAGCGCCCATGTACCAAGCGCCTTGAGCTTCGAAGCGGAGGAACTTAGAGAAGCCCCCAGCCCCGGCATATTGAACCGTCGCGCCAAAGTTTGTGCCTTGAGTCGCCGAGAAGCGATCGTCGCGTGTGTCTCGATTGAAGGACAGCCCAATAATACTCGCACTTTCGTTTCCGTTATATTCTTGGCGATAAATCGGCGCCGCGGCGTTTCTTCCGAACACCTGCTCAACGCTTCGACTTCGCCAGGAGTAACTCAATGATCCTGTGGCCGAATTATCCTCCGCCAGCGAATGACCAATATAAAGACTGATGCCCTTCTGATTCATCCGAAATGATTCGTAATTCATATCCGTTATGTAAATCGATCCAGAGAGACTAAACGTCGTCCCCATGAAATACGGATCCGAAATCGACGCCACATAACGATCCGTTCGGCTACCGATGTCTACGGACAGGTTGACTGCATACCCTCTGCCAAAGAGGTTTGATTGCGCAAGGGAAGCCGTTCCGACCAAGCCATCCTGAGAAGAGTATCCCGCTCCAAAACTAAACGAGCCCGTAGGTCGCTCAACCACTCTCACATCCATATCAAGTTGAGACGGGTCATCGGTAGGCTCAGACTCGAAAGCCACATCCTCAAAGAACCCCAGCCTTCGAATTCTTGATGAACTGAGGCGAACGCCGCGAGCCGAATACAGCTGCCCCTCGACCACCTTCATCTCTCGTCGAATCACCGGGTCGATGGTTCGAGTATTGCCCGAGATATTCACATTTCGAACGAAATAAAGAGGTCCTTTTTCAACGACAAACTCGACGTCGACCGTCAGATCCTCCTGAGAAAGCCGGGTCTGGGGCCTTACACTGGCCAAAAAGAAACCTCGGTCCGTGTAATGACGCTCTAAAATCTCGACATCTTGGGTCAAATACGAACGATTAAAGACATCCCCATCATCAAGCATGACCTTTTCGCGAAGCGCTGACAGGTCCATGGTTGAATCGCCGACCACATCAATCGCGCCAACATGAAATTGCGGTCCCTCATTAATCGTCAGACGAACGTAAAGCCCCTCTTCCTTCGCATCAATCTCTGGCTCACCAATATCAACCTGTAAATAGCCGTTGTCCATATACATGGTCTCGACTTCATGGCGATCGCGCATGAAAATCGGCTCAGAATATGTCCCTGTTTTATCAAGCCAGCTTGTCGCGTGCGAATACCACTTCCAGGTTTTTGTCTGGAATTTAGCTTTCAGCTCTTTATCGGAAAAAGCCTCATTCCCTACAAATTCAACGTCACGCAGCTTGAGCTTCTTACCTTCCTTAACATCAAAATCGATTGAGACCGCACCGTCCTTCTCAGGACTGATCTTAAATTTAACCTTCGCCAGATAGAAGCCCTGTTGTTTGTATAGTTGAGTAATCCGCTCATCGTTTTCGTGCAAGAGCGGATAGTCGAGAGTCGAGCCCGTTGTCAGAGTAAGTACTTCTTCCACTTTATCCGTATCGAGGCTCTCGTTCCCTGTGATGGAGATTTGCCTGATCACAGGATTTTCCTTCACTTCAAACGTCAACCGAACGCCTTCAGGTGTCTTCGTCGAGTAAACCCAAACATCCTGAAAGAAACCGAGAGACTGAATCTCTCGAACATCTCCCGCGACTTTCGCACGATTCAAAGGATCGCCCGCACGGGTCTGAATCCGACTCCGAATCGCATCCGACTCGATCCTGCGGTTGCCTCGAATCCGAACCTCTGACACCACCTCGCCTGACCGGACAGTTCCAGCTACGGCCCCCGCACCGATCGCTTCGGTGCGAACTACCGTAAAAGACAAAACAATCCCGCCCGATCGCCGCTCTGTATCAACCGTGACCTGGGCCACTCTCTCTTGAGTACTCAAGAGCTTTCGGTCAGCTTCCACCTGATCTGGTTCGTACTCCGTACCCGCGAGTGACTTTAAGAGGGAACGGAATTTTGGTTCTAGATTTCCCGCACCCAAAACTTCTACACCAATGATACGATCGGCCTCATCGCCAGAAACCGCTGCCACCACCTGTTCTGAGACTTTGCCCAACTGAGCAATCAAGGCCTTTTCGCTCGCGGCTGTATAAGCCAGACTTCGACTCCGCAGCCCAGGGTCGGCTGGCGTGAATCGAACATCGAGACTGAAGCGTCCAGCGAGCTCCGTGACACTCGCGAGCACGACCCCTGACGCATTCAATTTGACAGCCAAGTCTCTGAGCTTCGCATCCGAGAGAGCAACAATGCCAGACTCAGGAATCGCTTCAGCCACCTGCGACTGCTCCACCACCGCAATTTTCCCGGTCGCCTGCAGCTTCGCCGAGAGTAGGCTCGGCAAAGCATCCACCAAGTGCTTAAGAGGCCGCGCGCTGTTAATCTCAAACGGCAAAATCGCAACGACGGTTTCATCCGAAACGAGACCGGCCGGTGCCTCCGTCGACGTCGACTCAGGCACCTCCTGCGGTGGAGGCGGAGCACCCTGCCCCCAAGCCGAAGGCACACTCATAAATCCAAGAGTCAAAAAAGCTACGCCTACGAAGGAGGCGAGTCTATGGACTGCGACCTGACGCTTTAAGCGCAACAAAATGCTCCGATCAAGATCGCCCTAGCTGGACAACCTCTACTTTTCAGGAAAAATTGACGAAGGGACACCGCAATCAGCAGCCCGATTCCCCCTGATCCGAGCCCCCGCGATTTTAGTCTTCAGCCCATTCATAGACAAGGGGCGAACTGCGGTTTCCCTGGGTTGACCGGCCACTTAGGCCCCTTTTTGCGGACCTCTAAATAAATGCAACCGAAAGGACACCTACGGTGTCAGAACTTCGTTTGTCGTGCACTAGACTAAATTAGTTCGACTCGAGCCTTCGCTTCATCCACTAAAAGCCCATCCTCAAGAACCAGAGTCCGGCCCAGCTTTTCGGCCATTCGGGCACTGTGAGTGACGACAATCAGAGTTGTCCCGTGCTCTTGATTCATCTGAAGCAAAAGGTCGGCGACCTGTTCGCCTGTCTCAGGGTCCAAGTTGCCCGTAGGCTCATCCGCCAGGACCACTGCGGGATCGAGGACCAAAGCACGTGCCACAGCCACTCGCTGACGCTCCCCCCCGGACATTTTCCCCACAGCATGGTCCAGACGATGCCCTAGACCCACCTCTTGCAAAATCGCTTGAGCCCGCTCACGCATCTCCGCCGACCCCTTCGACTGAAGTAGGCCGGGCATCATCACATTTTCGATGGCACTAAATTCTGGAAGCAAGTGATGAAATTGAAAAACAAAGCCTAAAAACCGATTCCGAAGTTGCGCTAATTCATCTGAGGTCTGACTAAATACGTCCACCCCCTTAAAGAGAACTTGACCCGCTGTGGGTCGATCCAAAGTACCCAAGATATGAAGGAGAGTGGATTTACCGACGCCCGATTGACCGACAACCGCGACTCGGTCCCCTTCGTCAAGCCGCAAATCAATCGACTTCAGCACCTCAATCGCCACCTCTGGCTGGCCAAAACGTTTCACCAATCCACGGGTCTCAATAAGCGGAGCCTGTTCTTTATTCATGCCGCAATCCCTCCACTGGGTCTAGATTGGCCCCCTGCCGACTGGGCAGCAAAGTGGCTCCGAGCGAGAGGACTAAAGCAATTCCCATCACGATTAAAACTTGCAAAGGGTCCACACGAGACGGAAGACTGGAGAACTGATAGACCGTCTCAGGCAAAGCATCTACGCCTGTAATCATTTCGATGCGGTCCTGAATCCAGCTGATTCGGTGTGTTACCGCCAAAGCTGCAACGACGCCAAGCACCGTACCCGCGACACCGATCAGTGTCCCTTCTAGAGCAAAAATTCTCTCGATCAGAGAGTCCCGCGCACCCATCGCCTTCAGAATCGCGATGTCACTTGACTTCTCCATAATCATCATCATCAATGTTGCGACAATCACAAATGCAGCCACAACCATAATCATGGTCAACAGAAGAAACATCATAATTCTCTCGGTCTTGAGAGCCTGGAAGAACGCAGGAAAGTACTCCTTCCAATCTCGCACCTGAAAGGGGGGCCCGAGAGCAGACACCACCGCTTCACCGACTCCGTTAGATCGGTAATGATCCGAAGTACGCGCTTCGATCCCATCGATCACGGGACCGACACGTCGAAACGCCTGAGCGGCCTCCAGATTAACGTACGCATACGCCTCGTCGTATTGCTGAAAACTCGATCGAAAAATCCCCCCGACCACAAAGTTCATCAACCTCGGAGCTGGCCCAAATGGAGTGGGTGCGCCTCCAAAGGGCGAAATCACCCGCAAGTCGTCGCCTAGATCGATCCCCATAGCCATCGCTAAACGATTCCCAATCACGATCACCGGCGCTCCGCTCTCTTGGCTGTCGGATTCTGTCTCAAGAGATTCCAGCGATCCAAAGATAAGATCCTCCTCGAGCTGACTCACCCGACCGATCCGCTCCGCCTCCACGCCGCGTAACCTTAAGCCATGAATTTCACCCAGTCGCCCTCGTACCATGGCATCTGCATCCAAGAAAGGGGAAACCGCAGTCACACCGGGTACAGCGCTCACTGCGTCCGTCACCGCCATAAAATCCGAAATGAGTTCGCCGTCTGCATGAACGACAAAATGAGCACGATGCCCCAAAATTTCCTCACGCCACGTTTCTTCAAAGCCATTCATCACCGACAGAACAACCAAAATTAACCAGACTCCGGCCGCGATGCCCACAATGCAGATCATCGTAATCGCAGAGATAAAGACCTGACGCCGACGAGCGATGAGGTACCGGAAAGCAATAAACCACTCGGCCGAACCACGCAGGTCGGCCAATCCGGACATGGCCAAGGGCAGGAGACCCAACCCAAAAAAAGCCGCAACGGCATACATGAAGCCATCCCCAACAACCCCAAACCAGACCCTCTGATTCTCGGCTAAAAGGCTAACTCCCGTCACCAAAAGGGCTGCCAAGGCGAGAATCCAGATCCACATTTCAAACGATTGCAGAGTACCCCGACCCCGCCGCCAAGCGAACCCGAACCCTACGCCCACCAAGGCCAAAGTCGCGACCCCCGACCAAGCGGGCAACCCCGCCGACCCCGCCCCAAAGACACCCCCTGTGACCACAAACAAAAAAACAGAAGACTCGAAACGATCAGCCCTCAGGTGACGCAAGAGAAAATCAACCCCCATCATGCTCAAGAATGTCATGAACCCAGCGACGGCTACGGTCAACCAAAAGCCAAGTTGATTTTGAACGCCAGCCTCGTTTATCCCAAGAGCAAGCGGAGAGATCTCACGGATGATCAAGGTCGCAACACACGTCACTATCAAACCCGAACAGAAACGACTCAACCTTCGGCTCGAGGCCCGCGCTAACCGCTCTAGGACGATGGCCGCGGACCCTACAAAAACAATTGAAAGGGACGCGATCGCCGTGGCGAGGCCGACGATAAACAGCAGCGCCAAGCCACCTCCCAACGAAGGGAAGGCGGAAAGTACATCACTCACTCAACTGCCTCACTTTCCCTCCCTCTATCTGAGCCGGCTCATCTCACTGTGCTCCACGACCTAGTGACCCACTCCGAGACCTAGGCTTCCGTTCGGTTCTCCGTCGAATGCAGAAGAAGCGCCGCACGGATAAGGCCATCTAGGTCGCCATCCAAAATGCCCGCCACGTTACCCACTTCCATGTCTGTCCGGTGATCCTTTACTCGCTGTTGAGGATGGAGTGTATACGAGCGAATTTGACTCCCAAAACCAATTTCACGTTTCTCGCCCGCGATCTCTTTAAGACGAACCTCTTGCTCTCGGCGAGATTTTTCAAAAAGTTGAGCCCGCAACACTTTCATCGCCGTGGCCTTATTCTTATGCTGGGATCGTTCATTCTGACATTGCACCACGATTCCGCTGGGCATGTGAGTGATACGCACCGCAGAATCCGTTTTATTCACATGCTGCCCTCCGGCCCCACTTGAACGATAAGTGTCGATCCTCAGATCGCTATCGTCAATGTCGACCTCCACCGCATCGTCAATCTCGGGCACCGCCGTCACACTCGCAAAGGCCGTATGGCGTCTGGCCTGAGAATCAAAAGGAGAGATCCTGACGAGCCGATGGACCCCTTGTTCAGCATTTAAGTACCCGTATGCGTAGTCGCCTGCAATCGAAAGAGTGGCGCTTCGAATACCTGCCTCATCGGCATCTTGAATATCTAACACATCCGCCTTGAATCCGTGCCGCTCTGACCACCTAAGGTACATACGCAAGAGCATCTCCGCCCAATCACACGCATCGGTTCCGCCGGCACCCGAATTAATAGAAACAATGGCTGGAGAATTATCGTGAGGTCCGCCGAGTAGTTCATGCAACTCAACCTCCTCAAGCGCATCACGAATTTCATCGCACTTGACCGCCGCCTCAAGCCGAGTCTCTTCGTCATCGGCCTCATTCGCAAGCTCAAGCAGAACCGTCGCATCATCAATGGCTGACTCTAGTTGATCGTAAAGTCGAAGCTCAGATTCCAAAGCGCTCTTGTCTCGCGCGATTGTCTCCGCTTTCTCCCGATCATCCCAAAGATCAGGACGAGCCATCTGCGCTTCAAGTTCTTCATGCCGTCGACGTAAGCCCGTCGGGTCAAAGACGCCCCCGGAACTCATCGAATCGAACCCTCAGACCTTGAAGCCTCTCGGCCACTTCACTTGAGTCTGCATTCATCACTTCACTATTGGGCATTAGCTGTTCCTCTCTGGTCACAGATGGCTTGCAGCAGAACAAAATACAGAAGTTCTACGCGTGCGCCGGATCCTAGAAGCTCATACGGCGCCGCGCCATGACTTGGAATCACCTTCAGGCCTCGGAACAGGCCTCTCGCCACAATCGGCGCTGTTCACGGCGCATTTCTCGGGCCTCAGAAGCATCTTCATGATCGAAGCCCACGATATGCAGAACCCCATGAATGACCAGGCGAGCGACCTCTTCATCGAGCCCACGATGACGGCTCGATGCCTGACTGGCCGCGGTCTCTACGCTCACCACAACATCGCCCATCAAAGCCCCAGGCAGATCTACACCCTCCCCTTCCAGCAAAGAAAACGAGAGGACATCTGTAGGCCGGTCTTTTTTACGCCAATCCCGATTTAAGACACGCATCTCGGAATCGTCCACAAGCGCGATGGAGAGTTCCGATTTGGAATGGCCGATACAGGCGAGCATCCGAGCGGCTCTTTTACGGAGTAGAACAGGGTCCACTCGGCCCCCTCGAACATTCACTGGCGGGCCCACGATTTCAACCGGCATCAATCCGCTTTGGGCGCAGCGGGCCCACGCTTCGATGCTTCAGTGGAGCTGTTGCTCTCGTAGGCCTCAATAATCGACTGAACAAGCGGGTGCCGTACGACATCAGCTCGGGAAAAGTTCATCAGACCAATTCCCTTCACTCCTTTGAGGATTCGAACCGCCTCCGACAGCCCACTGGCCGTGCCGGTGGGAAGGTCTACCTGAGTCACATCACCTGTAATGACAGCCTTTGAACCATAGCCTAGACGAGTCAAAAACATCTTCATCTGTTCCGTCGTCGTATTCTGAGCTTCATCTAAAATCACAAACGAGTCATTTAGAGTACGTCCACGCATAAACGCGAGGGGCGCAACTTCGATGACATCTCTCTGCGACAGGCGCGTCACGCGCTCAAAATCCATCATATCATGTAAAGCGTCATAGAGAGGCCGCATATATGGGTTCACTTTTTCAGCCAGATCGCCCGGAAGAAAACCTAACCGTTCGCCGGCCTCCACCGCGGGTCGAGTCAAGATAACTCGCGCGACCTCTTTTCTATTGAGCGCAGCGATCGCCATCGCCATGGCCAAGTAAGTCTTTCCCGTCCCTGCGGGCCCAGTCGCAATCGCGACATCATGGCTGCGAATCAATTCAACGTATCGACGTTGAGAAAGGTTCTTCGCGCGGATCATGCGGCGCGAGCCCACATGACTCAGAACGTCTTCATAGACCTGCTTGAGATCCACATCAGGTTTTTCAACCACCATTCCGATGGCCTCTCGAACATCGCGAGACCTCACCGTTCGCCCTGAGCGCAACACGCCGTAAAGCTGCTCAAGGACGACCCGAGCGACCTCAACGGATTCTTCCGTCCCCGAAAGCCGGACCTCGTTTCCTCGAGCGTGGACCTCTACCCCCAACTCGCTTTGAAGCAAACGAAGATGCGACTCCCTCGTCCCATAAAGTTCGGCGGCCGTCAGATTGTCTTCAAATGAAAGAACTTGCCTGCTGCTGTCCTCGGCCAGAGGGGAACTCCTGCGATTCAACGCCTCGAAGCAGCGAGCACGGAAGTGTGCTTCTGCTCGGTCTGAGGATACGCGCCAGACGAATCTGGCGCCAATTCCCCAAAATCGAGGGAAGTCTCGGGCATCACTTGAGAACGGGCCTGTGAAATCACATGATCGAATGAATATTCGTGAGCCTCTCGCACGCGCTCCAGGCGCCTTTTCGAGTACCTCCACCTGGCCTCAGCCCATGGACTTTTCCCATCGATCAACGCGTCGTAGCGGATTTGAGGGGCATTCCAGACAAAAGAAAGCCAAACGACGAGTACAAGTACAAGAACAGGGAAAATCGCCGCTCCCGATGTACGGAGCGCACTCAGAATCGGCGATCTGGAACTTCCTGAAGCTTGTCTTGTCTCTAAATCAGCCAATTCGACTCGTTCCACTCGACCGCCTCGAAACAACTCGGTCAGACCACGCGCTACTTCGAATTGGGTCAAGCCGGACCGACCCGCTACTTGCTCAACACATCGAACACCATCCAAAAGATCGAGAATCTGTTTTATTTGGAGACCCTCGACGGTCGTCTCAGAGTCTGGATCACCGACTACGGTTGCATTCGTCAATCGGAATCGACTCTCCGGCCGGCGCACCTCAACAGGGAAAGTCCGCCATTCATCGAGAGTACGCAGTCCCTCCATCAGCGCCTGCTCCACCCCAAGCGGAGAACCGGTCAAGTCAGAGTCTCTCAATGTTAAGGGTGAAAAATGGAACGTTCCCGATGACCAACGCATGACATTGAACAAACTGTCCTGCCTCACCTTTTCATTCATCTGATCGAGTACGTCTTGGTCGACCCCTGTGCACTGAAGCCAAAGAGCAGGAAGAGGACATGCCGAGCTTCGACTCTGGCTCACGCTGCTTTCAAATTCAGAGCACGAGAGCAAACCTCTGCCGACTAGAGACTCACCTAGAGCCAGGAAGGGAATTTCTCGCTTAGGCGCCGCGGAAATAATGAGGCCTTTCTTGAATCCAATTTCTATGCCTCCCTCTTCATTCTGAACCTCCAACAATCCCGTCTTACGTTGTTGGCCTATAAGTTGAAAGACGTCCGCAATTCCAAAATCCTTCAGATTCCCATGTAGAACCGCACTCATATCACCGACGCCTCGCCGCGAGGAAGCCTCTTCCTGACAAGATCACGTAAAAAAAGAAAAGACCAATGGAAACTGCGATGAAGATCGCGCGTGAAACCTCTCCTGTGGCGAGCGGTTCTGGAACGAGTCCACCCCGGAATATAAAAAAGACAACTGAACCCAAAAAACAAAAAAGCGAGACTCCCATGAGATCAGGCCTCTTTGCATGAAGTCCTGCATAGCCAGGTATGAGAGCCGAGAGAAAAGCGGCCAAGTAACCCATTCTGCGATCCCTAAGCCACAAAGCTTGAATCCGTTGCCGACGAAGAATCGGATCGGCCGCCTGGGGTCGACTGAAAAGGAAATGGCAGCTTTCGCAAACCTCACTGCTCCAAATGCTGCCGTCGCATCGGGAACAGATCGTCGAGCCACACCGCTCACAACATCCGGAATGCCGATATCGACCCTTTGCCATGGAAGCGAACAGAAAAACCATCAGAAAGGCGCCGAGCGCGTGCCAGACCTGCTCTCCCATCCATCCTGGCGCCACAAAGGACGAGGCAAACAGAACCCATGGACTGCCATCAGCGCTGGACCACATGCGCTTGCGAATCAAATCCATCCCGAACGGCGGATGAAGCACGTGATTCGGATTGGCCAGTCGAGCCAAGTCTGATGCTCGCTCTGAGTCAAGCCTCTGGGTTCGAGCCATGGCTGATTCGAATTCACGAATCTTAAAGGTACGCGCATAGGCCTGGGCAAGATTAAAATTGGCTTCGAAAAGATCTGACTGAGCACGAGCCCGGCGATAAAAGGCGATGGACTCTTCATCTCTTCCTGAGTTAAAAGCAAGATTCCCCAGGATAACGAGGGCCATATAATCCTCGGATTGCTTTACCAGCAAGTCCTTCAGATATGCCCGTGCGCTTTCCTCGTCTCCACGCCGAACCGCGTGTAAGGCCAAGCTTCGCATGGCCAAGGCATCATCGTTTTCCCTTGCCGCCTCCTCGAGCGTGCTCAATTGATCCGGAGTCTCACGACCCCGTACTGTGGCCAAGCTGGAACTCGCAATGAGATCTGCATCGATTGCGGTCAGAGCACGCCCGGACCACTCCATCGCTGGGAAAATTCCGATCACAAGGCAGGTCGATGCGAAGATTAACATTCTGCGATGACGTGCCCCTCCGTACAACACGCCTATGGCAAAAAAAGCCAAACTCAAACCCAAAAAACCTTCGCCCATAGAGAAAGGGACGAGCAAACATGCGGACAGGAGAGCGGCTCGCGCGAACGAAGGCATTCTCAACGAAACCAAGTCGGCCAGATCGTGAGCGGCACTTCGAAAGAACGTCAAACCGATCGCCAAAATAGAAATCAGGCCACTTAAAATCATCACAAGAGAAACGAGGGTCCCCACCGACCCGAGCCACCAAAGGCGAGCTTCGAGATGATGGGGAAGGACGTTGAGCCCACGGAGTCCCGAATGGAATGCAGAGGTAAATTTACCCTCCTCGTAGAGCTCTTGAGCAAGGGAAAAGTGAACAAGGGGTAACCCCGGCGAGAGTTCCACCGCCCGGCTGGCGCGCTCTGAGCTTTTCTCCCCCGTTCGGTCGAGCACCAAAGCCCGGGCAGGAATCTCCACTTGCTCCCGGGCCAAAGCCAATGGATTAAAAAGAGCCTCTCTTACGCTCGATGAGCTTGAGGCTGGGGCGCCCCCCTCGAAGATCACTGCGAACTCGACGGACGGAGTCGAATGAAGGTCCTCGGAAGCGGCCGGAATACACAGAAGTCCACTGAGCGAAACAAAAAGTAAAATCTGAACGGACGGGCCAGGCAAACAGGTTTCCTCCTCCCGTTCAAAACGGGTCGGCTCCCTCTCTATCGGCCAATTTTCAAACTCCTGAACCTCGGCACGCGTAAAGGCCTTGCCCCTGGGGGCATCATTGAATTCACGCCCAACGCTCGACATGAACGCTCGGCGGAGTATTATCCGGCGCCCAAAGCGGTAATTGCAATACACCAAAGGAGAACAGGGCCTTGGCCAATCATAAGTCTGCCATCAAGCGCATCCGTCAAACCGAAAGACGTCGCCAAAGAAACCAGCACGCTCGCAGTGGAATGCGCACGCAGATCAAAAAGTTTCTGGAAAGCCTTGAATCCGGCGATGCCGCTGCCGCGCAGAAGGAGTTTCGCTTGACGGAACGCACGCTCCGGCGAGCAGCAACCAATGGACTCATCCCTAAGAAGCGCGCAGATCGTCGAGTGAGTGCGCTCGCCAAAAACCTAAACGCTCTAGGCCAGTAGTTCGAACACTCCGCGAGAGGAGAGACCCTAAAGGGACTTCTCCGTTAACCGCTCATTTCTACCGGCGAAGCTCTCAGTCGAAGTGCGACTCGTCTATTGAGAGGAATCTCGGCGACTAAGCTCTACGCGACGGGGGCAAGAGTTTCAGTGCGTCAAGTCAAGCACGAGGCTCTCCAGAGCCACGTGGTCGGGCAGGTCTCCCGCGCCTTTGAGGGCCAAGTCGACACCGTGAATCGACTCAATGCAGCGACGCAGCCCCAATAAACTATATCTCTGGGCCTGCTTTTCCAACTTTCGAACCACGAACGGTGGCCCCGGAACGGGGTGACCTTCCCTGACCCGAGCTAGGCGTCGAAAGTGTCCGGCCAGCGTCGCAAGGATCACCGGCCCCGGAGCCCCCGAACCCATGAGTCGACCCAATTGAGAGATGGCATCAGCAGATTGCCCTGCGCCAATGGCATCCGTTAGATCCCAAATCGGCTGCTCGGAGATATCGTGCGCGGACAGCATCACCTGTTCTCGACTCACCGTCTCCCCTTCGCCCACGAGCAAGCTCACTTTTGCGAGTTCCTGACGCATCAGTAAAAGCTGAGGCCCAATCCGCTCGGACAAGACCTGCGCCGCCCCTGGCCCCAATACCACACGTTGGCGTGCCGCCTCGTCCGCAATGAAAGCCAGAACGGCCTTGCCCGGCTTAGGCGGGGCGCAGTCCACCTCGACAGCCGGTGCCTTGAAGGCTTTCACCCAGCGCGAGCGACGATCGAGCTTCGTGGCACTCACGACCAACACCGTCTGCTCCCAATCAGCACAATCCGCCACTTCTTTTGCCAAAAGTTCGGTGAGGGCCTTGGAGGCTTTTCCTCGACGATGCTCGGGTTCAGTCAGGATCACTAAACGTCGAGCGGCCATCACGGGCAGAACACGCAAACTATCCTCGAGTTGAATGGCCGAAGTCTCCGCTCCGTGAAGACGATCAAGATTGAAATCAGCGGCGGTGGATTCAAGCGCGACGGCGCGAATCGCAGCCAATGCCTCCTCCTGAAGAAGAGGTTCTGTGCCCGCCAAAAGGTAAGCAGGTCTTAGTTTTTCTTTGCTCAGCTCTTTTTGAAGCTCTGTCAATTTCACGATTCAGCCTCCGCTGTCAGAAAAACAACTTCATCATAAATCCGACTGGCTAAAACCGCCGTAATCTGACGGAGTGCCTCTTCTCGATTCTTGCGACTGACTTCAAGGTCAAAACTCGCGAGATAAACCTCTGAAGCCGAACGCGCGAGTCTGTCAAATTTGAAAGTTTTGCCATCCGAGTCCCGGGTCAGAACAGGAACAATCGTTACGGTCACCGTGAACTCGATCGCCTGAATCTTCTGTGTCAGCGTTCGACTGGCCGTCCGAACCCCGAGCACCCTTCCGCTCAGGAGATACTCGGGTGAGACGGATTGATTAACCTCTTCCACCACCCCGGGTCGAGAGAACTGACGACGTACCGCGCTGCCTAACATAAGCTCAATGCCCGGCTCAAAACTACTATTTTCGAAGGTTGAAACCGCGATGGTCTTGGGTGCCTCGCCTGGCCGAGGCAAGCCCGAAAGGCGATAGCCACAGCTCACACTGAGTCCGAGAACCAAGAGACCGAAAAATAGCGTTCGCATATACACGGCAGATCAATAGCAGAAGCGAGCCGCGGCCTCTCTGAAAGAGCTCCTGTGGACGAATTCAGCCCTGCGAACGCTGTAGAGCCGCACGCAGAAGCTCTTCACGCAGAAAATCACGCTCACACAGCACCGCGGCTTTGACTCGCTTTTCCAAAAGCGCCGTTCCCTCGAGAAGTTCAGATTCAAAGATAGCGAGCAATTCTTTTTCATCCGAAACCCGATCGAAACGATCCGGGTGATAAAGCAGCATATCCGAGACCACAATTCGAGACAGCCTCTCCGCCTTTCCCCGCTCGGCATCCAAGCCCGACACGAGCGGTTCAGACTTTTCCCAGGATCGTGGATCGGGTTGAGCTAAAGCCGTCTCGATTAGAGTTTTGGGCTCCACGGAAGAGTGAGTGATCGGCGTATCGTTTCCCCGATCCGAATGAGGGATCCCATAGCGATCAAGAACCGAATTCAACCCCGACCAAGAAGCGGGACTGTCGATCAAAAGATCGGGTTCTACGTTCAGACGCTTCACCCCGGAGGGCTCCGGCCGGGTTGATCTATCGGCTAGAAGAACCACGCCCATAGGCTCCAAATGGGCGCTCGACTTGATGATTTCACAAAGATCCCAGCCCGAAATCCGCGACACATCAGAGGCCACCACAACCAGTGAACACTTCGTTTGCTGCAAACGAAGCAAAGCCTCCACGCCGTCTGACTCAAGGACAACCGAGATTCCGAGCGACTCAAGGCGAAGAGTCGTTTCACGCGCACGCTGAGGCTGCGCATCGACAACAAAAACTTCTAGAGGGTTGGCCCGAGAAGGGCTTTCTCCCGCCTCCCCCTCCACCAATGACGGTCCAGAGACTTCTTGAGAAGCCGGGGAAAAGGCATGGCTCGGCAAACGAAATAGACTTCGACAGCGCGCACAGCGCAAGCGTGCTCCCTCGGGCCCGACCCGAGACTCATCGAGGCGGTATCGAGCCTCGCAATGCGGACAAGCGGCGATCATCCTCACACGCTCCTGTTCATCTTTTCTCTCATCTGAAGACCCTTGCCTCTTTTCGGGTCACGCATATTTTTCTTGAGCCCCGCACCCTTTTGAACGGGAACTCGAGTGACACTTATTGTCCTCTCAGAGGAAATATGCAGCGGCTAGGCAAAACAAAAAAACAGAGAATCAACTCAGGTCTGGGTGCGAGGGATCTAAAGGCCTAGGCCCTCTCAGGGACATTTGCTGAAGACCCCCATCCTGGGAATCAGCCCCGATTCGTATCTGAGGATCATCAAAACGCGTAACGAGTTCGGGCAAAGTGGCTTTAGCGTCTCTCATTTGATGCTCCGTGAGCGACATTCGAACCTGAAGACTTTTCGATAGATCCAAGCCTGAGTCAGCTTCGACACCGAGTAAGGCCTGACTCAACCCCGCAATCACCGCCTCCGAGTGCCGCGCAAAGTCATCCGGTGCAATTCCAATCGGCGCCAACGCAATCGACTCTGCGCCTAGTCTCAGACAACGACTCACCGCATCCTGGGTCACTTCCTCAGCACGGCGAACGGTAAACTCAGACCGATCCCCAAGTCCAAGCAAAAGAACTCGGTAAGCTGCAATAGGCCCTCCTCCCGGCAAGAGAGCTGCGCTTTCAAACTCGCCACTCAACCAGCCGGCACTGAGCATTCCGGAGAGCTGACCACACAGGCGCCAATCCAAACGCCCCGCCCCGCCTCGCAAGGGGCGGTCCTCCCGAAAAAAACCAACCACCACCACATCCGCCGGGACTCGATCGACCGGCTCACGAAGGAAATGTAAGTGGGCCGTTTTCTTCATCAGGCCGGCTCCCGTAGGCTTGCAGCCAAAGCGTCGAGGATGCCATTTACGAAGGCCGGCGAGGGGTCGCTTCCAAAGCGCCAAGCCAGGTCCACCGCCTCGTTCAACACGATCTGAAGGGGCGTGTCAGTTCTTAAAAGTTCGTAGGCCCCCAGCCGCAAGATATTGCGATCCACAATGGCCATTCGCTCGATTCGCCAATTTGCCGAATGGGCTCTGATGGGAGCATCCAGTGACGGCATTTGGTCTCGAACCTCAGTCACTAAAAGCTGTGCAAAGTCGCGAGCCCCCGGCGGCATCTCAAAGCTCTCCTCAACCGCTGCAAAGGCATCCTGGACAGCGGGCCCCTCATCGATCGCAGGAGAACCATTGGCCTCTTCCCCTTCGGGCAGTGCATCCTTCCATGACGAGACATCCAGGGCGTAGAGCACCTGGAGCGCCACCTCACGCCCACGGCGTCGAGATGAGCCGGGCAGCTTGTCGATCAATTCGCCGTCCCTTCTGGGCGACTCGAAAGAAGCGGCCCGAGGCCCACCATCTCTAAGGCTGCCAAAGCGGCTTCCTCGCCCTTGTTTCCGTGCTCTCCACCGCTGCGCGCCAGGGCTTGCTCGAGATCGTCTGTGGTCAGAACACCGAACGCCACTGGGACCGAAGTATCTCGAATCACTTCCCGAACACCTTGCATGACTCCATCACAAACGTAATCAAAGTGGGGTGTCCCTCCTCGAATCACCGAGCCAAGCGTAATAATGGCCGCATAACGACCGGTCTCAGCCAGAGCGCGAGCCGCTTGAGGAATTTCGAAGGCTCCAGGCACCCAGGCGACATCGATCTGACTCGAACTCGCACCGTGCTGAACGAGCGTCTGCTCACACGATTCCAGTAAAGCTACGCTGATCAACTGGTTGTAACGAGAAACCACGACCGCAAAGCATTCATCACCCACTTCTAAACTGGGGGCATATACGTTCACGAACTCCCCTTCCGCTTCCCTCGTACGGGACGCACCTGAATATGCAGGTCCGCTCCCAATTTACGCTCGCTCTGCCACTCAAACTCCGGTGTCGAGCAAAGTTGCTCCACGCCTAGAGAACCCAGCGCAGAGCGACCATCTCCACCGATCAGGCGGGCTGCCAAAATCCAATGTATCTCGTCAACCAGATTGGCACGCAGAAGCGCAGCCGCAAGCCCGCCTCCCCCTTCCACCAAAACAGTGGTCAAACCCAATTGGCCCAAACTCTCTAGGCCCGATCTTAAATCAAGTGCACCCACCTTGCCGGGCAAATCAATCAATTCTGCCCCCTGCGATTCGCGTAAAGTACGCCCTCGAGCCGCTGCGCGAGTCAAAACCAGGGTTCGAGCTCCTTCAGCCGGCTGAAAAAGCTTAGCCTGCGGAGAAACACGCAAACGGGAGTCCACCAAGATACGCACAGGACGCGACACGATCCGCCCTCCACGACGAGCGGTCAGCTCGGGATCATCAACCACGGCGGTCTCAGAACCCACCATGACGCCATCACTCCGGGCTCTCAGTCGGTGAACCCAGGCCCGTGCTTCGGGCCCAGTAATCCAACGAGACTCTCCTGACCGTGTGGCGATGCGTCCGTCCAGAGACGAGGCAAGCTTCAAAGTGACAAAGGGACGAGCTCGTTCGCACAGCGAGAAGAAGCCTCGGTGGTGCTCGGAACAAGCCTCGCCCCGAACGCCAAGAACGACCTCCACACCCGCTTTGCGAAGCCTTTTGATTCCGCGACCCGAAACGCGCTTGTGGGGATCTTGTGCACCGACATAGACCTTTTTCACCCCGGCCTCGATGATGGCCTCTGTGCAGGGCCCTGTTCGCCCCTCAAAGCAACACGGCTCAAGGGTCACAGCCATGGACGCCCCTCTGAGCATGGCACGACCATGTCGCCTGAGAGCGGCCGACAAGGCGACCCTCTCTGCATGAGGGCCTCCGGGCGGCTGGGTCGCACCTCGAGCGAGAACCCTTCCCCCTTTCCAGATCACGGCCCCCACGCTCGGGTTCGGAAAGGTCTTCCCCATCTTTGCTCGTGCACTCTGCAATGCCAGACTCATAAAATGATCCGGTTTCAAGCCTCGAGCCACTAAAACCCCTCCTCAGAGGACACATCAAAGCTGGCCATAAAGGCCGCGTAATCATCGGCCGTGTCGAACGACTGATAGACCGAGGCGAAGCGAATGGCCGCCATTCGGTCAAGGACACGCAACTCGCGCATCACACGGTCCCCAATCTCTCGCGAATCGACTTCACGTTGACCGGTCTCATGCAACCACCCTTCCAATCGGTCGACCAACCGTTCGGTTGCGTCCACAGAAACCGGACGTTTAACACAGGCCAGTGTGATTCCCTTGAGTAGCTTCGAGCGATCAAATTCCTCTCGACGCTTGTCTGCCTTAATGATCTTAGGCAGTTGAAGCTCGCACCTCTCACGAGTGGTAAAGCGCCTCCCGCACTCTTCGCAGGTTCGACGTCGACGGATCTCATCCCCTTCCCGACTCACGCGGGTGTCGATCACACGCGTCGTTTCATCGCCGCAGGAAGGACAACGCACGAACTAAACCTGCTCTCTCCAGCGCGTGGGATACAGCGGGAATTTCGCGCTCAAGGCCTCAACTTCAGACCGCACGTGATCGATTTCCTGAGAATCGTCTGGGTTCTTTAGAACTCGATGAATAAATTCCGCAATCGCTTCCATTTCGGGCTCTTTCATCCCCCTCGTCGTGACCGCGGGCGTCCCGACTCGCAGCCCAGATGTCACCATGGGCTTACGCGGATCAAAGGGGACCATATTTTTATTGGCGGTAATCCCTGCCCTGTCGAGTGTTACCTGGGCGACTTTCCCGGTGGTCTCGCGGTCAACCAGCGACAACAAGAACAAATGGTTATCTGTTCCACCCGAAACAATCGTGTACCCGTGCCCGTGCACAGCCGAAGCCAACGACTGGGCGTTATTCACGATTTGCTGACTGTAGTCTTTAAACTCAGCGGAGAGCGCTTCTTTAAAGGCGACGGCCTTGCCGGCAATCACATGCATCAAAGGCCCCCCCTGCAAACCAGGAAAGATTGCACTGTCGATTTTCTTCGCAAAATCCGACTGGCACAAAATTAATCCACCTCGGGGTCCGCGCAACGTTTTGTGAGTCGTGGTTGCATACACATGAGCATGCCCCTGCGGCGAGGCATGTACTCCGGCCGCGACCAAACCTGAAATGTGAGCAATGTCTGCAAAAACCAATGCCCCCACCTCATCGGCGATAGATCGAAAGGCCGCAAAATCAATCTCCCGCGAGTAGGCCGTGGCACCACACTGAATCATCTTGGGGCGATGCTCAAGAGCCAACTTCCTCAACTCATCCAGATCAATTCGCTCTGTTTCCCGATTGACTCCATACGGAATCACGTGATAGGTCTTGCCCGAAAAATTCACCGGGCTTCCGTGAGTTAAGTGCCCTCCGTGATCCAGATTCATCGCCAATAGCGTGTCGCCTGGATCAAGTAACGCGTGATAAACGGCCGCATTCGCTTGAGACCCGGAGTGAGGTTGTACGTTGGCATGGTCAGCGCCAAAAAGAGCACACGCTCGATCTCGAGCCAAATTCTCAACCTCGTCGACGACTTCACAGCCACCGTAGTAGCGGCGACCCGGATAGCCTTCCGCATACTTGTTCGTCAACGCACTCCCAACCGCCTCAAGAACGGCTTCAGAGACGAAATTTTCAGAAGCGATCAACTCAATGGAGAGTGCTTGGCGTCGCGTCTCCTGACGCAACAAATTGCCTATTTCAGCGTCGACTTGGTCAACCGCCGGTGTCATTGATTCAGCCATTACCGTTCTCCGAACCCCTCAATCAGGCATCCTGAAAGATACCTATTTCAGAAAAAATCGAACCTCGAGTGTACTTGCCCAAAGCTTTCGCCCTAGAGAATAGCGACGTCGCGCCGGTCTGGCTGAAACTTCGTGAGAAGGTTCGCCAGCACCCCGCCCTCACGGTCTCAACCCTTAAAGGTCCCCAGGATCAAAGAGGCGTTGGTCCCCCCAAATCCAAAAGAATTAGAGAGGATCACGGAAGGTTGGGCCGGCCTCCCCTGCCCCTTGACGTGATCCAGTTCACAACCGGAGTCGACTTGATCCAGGTTAATCGTCGGCAGCAAAAGGCCCTGCTCCATGGAACCGATGCTCAGAATCGCCTCAACGGCTCCCGCGGCGCCCAAGAGATGGCCTGTCATGGATTTCGTCGCTGAAACCGCCAGCTTTTCTGCATGTCCACCAAAAGTACGTCGAATCGCTAGCACTTCGGCGGGATCGCCCGCCGGAGTTCCCGTCGCATGCGCGTTGATGGCCTCTACATCGGAGGGAGACAACCCCCCATCCTCCAGAGCCTGAGTCATGCACCGAGAGGAGCCCTGCCCCTCTGGATCAGGCGCCACCATATGATGCGCGTCGGCATTGGCTGCATAGCCCAGGACCTCCGCTCGAATGGTTGCGCCCCGACCCACGGCATGTTCAAGAGACTCAAGCACCAGAACCCCTGCCCCCTCCCCAATCAGAAAGCCACTCCTATCGGTATCAAAGGGTCGACTCGCCTTTTGGGGTTCTTCGTTTCGTACGCTCAGCGCTTTCATGGATGCAAATCCTGCGACAGCCACCCCTAAAATTGGAGCCTCTGTGCCCCCGACGACCATCACATCCGCCCGTCCCTCGCGAATAATGCGCGCCCCCTCACCGATGGCATGAGACCCCGTCGCGCACGCACTGACATGACACAGATTCGGACCTTTCAGGTCATGGTAAAGCGAAACCAGGCCAGAGGGCATATTGGCAATTCCCATTGGAATCGTGAAAGGAGAAACCCGCCGCGCTCCCTTCTCGCGTAAGATCGTCTCGTTCGCCAAGATCGTACCGAGTCCCCCGATTCCGGACCCAATTCCAACACCCACTCGCTCCGAGTCAAAATGACCTGCCGAAAGACCCGAGTGGGCCAAAGCCTCTCCCGCCGCCTCCAACGCAAAAAGCACGCATCGGTCCGTTCGACGCAATTCCTTCTTCGGCAGAACGGCGGGCTCAAGAGTGGCTACGCATTCTGCGGCAATCTGGCAGGATTGGTCCGATGCGTCAAAGAGCGTGATTGGGCCGGCGCCGGATCGACCCGCCGCCGCCGCTTCGAAAGTCAGATCAAAGTTCGATCCGAGTGGAGTGACACAGCCGAACCCCGTGACAACCACTCGACCTCGACCATAGGAACTCCCTGAAGGCACGAACTACTCCACGTGTTTTTCCACATATTCGACAGCATCGCCGATGGTCTGAATTTTTTCGGCGTCTTCGTCAGGGATTTCGATCTCAAAGGATTCTTCGATGCACATCACCAACTCGACAATATCCAACGAGTCGGCTCCTAGGTCATCAACGAAAGAGGCTTTCATGACAACCTCCTCGCGTGCCACACCCAGTTGCTCGACGATCAAATCCGTCATCCTCGTTTCAAGTGACATAAATATATAACCTCCGAACGAATTGCCCTATATACGTGTGAGATACGAATCGTGGTGCTTTCAGACGGAATGCGCAACCGCCCACGCCCGCGAACCGCACAAAGAATCAGCTTTTCTGTAAAAACTCTTGAACGCCTTCAAGGTCTTCTAGACCCCCAAATCGCGCCCTCTGGCTCCGTCGCTCAATTCGTGCCAGCAAGCTACTCAGAACTCGCCCCGCCCCTACTTCAAGGAAGCGTGTCACTCCAGCGCCCACCAAATACTTCGCCATTTCGGTAAATCGAACAGGGGCTGTGACCTGCTCATAGAGAAGCTGGGCCATGCGTGAGGAATCTGTATTCGGCCTCGCTTCCACGTTCGTCACAACGGGCACCGACGGTGTTTGAAAATGAAGAGCCGCCAAGTCAACTTGAAGCTTTTCGGCGGCAGGCGCCATCAACGAGCAATGAAAGGGGGCCGAAACCTCGAGCGGAACTACTCTTTTGGCCACCCCCTCGAGAAGGAGCTCGCCAGCCTGTTTAACACCTTCAGCTTCCCCCGCGATCACGGTCTGCTGGGGGGAATTATAATTAGCAGGGGAAACGATTCGACCCGTCTCAATGCTCACCTCAGAACACACCTCTGCAACAGCCTCTGGGGCCGATCCGATAATCGCCGCCATGGCTCCGAGGCCCTCGGGCACGGCTTCTTGCATATAGCCACCCCGTCGATGAACGGTCAGAACGGCCTCTTCAAGACTTAGAGCCCTGGCAGCCACCAGCGCCGAATACTCGCCTAGGCTGTGGCCCGCTACAAAATCCATCTTCAAATCAACCCGCTCTTCCAGAGCTCTTAAGAGAGCAACGCTTGTGGTGAGCAAAGCGGGTTGCTGGATTTCTGTCCGTCTCAATGTCTCGTCAGGGCCGTTAAAGCAAAGCTCGGAAATCGAAAACCCGAGAGCTTCGTCCGCTGACTCATACACTGCACGTGCGGCCTTGGATGCCTCAAAGACATCCTTCCCCATACCGATTTCTTGGGATCCCTGACCGGGAAAAAGCAAAGCCAACACGCTACGACTCAGTCCTCATCCGTTTCAATGATGGTCCGTCCCTTGTATGTGCCACAAGCCCCGCACACGCGATGCGGACGCTTTGGGGCGCCACACTGTGGACACGTGCTCCGAGCCGGAGCGACCAATGAATCGTGGGAACGTCTCTTATCTCGTTTCGCTTTCGAAGTTTTACGTTTGGGTACCGCCATCTCACGAACTCCCTGTTTCTTTTTCGCGCAGCGCCTCAAGCACTGCAAAAGGTGACTTTGGTTTTGGCATTTTACATTCGCAGCTCGCCTGGCTGCGATCGATTCCACACTGAGAACAAAGCCCTAAACAATCTTCACTGCATATAAATTGAAGAGGTAAGGCCAGCGAGATCAACTCCGTCAAAAAGCCATCTAGCTCCAGCTCATTCCCTTTATACCAGCCCGAATCGAGCTCCTCTCCTAAACAGATCCCAACCTTCGCTAGGCTCTGCAGCCCTTCGGGATCAAGATCAACACTCTCTCCATAAGGGTCCAAACCCAGATGGAATGAATCTTGAAGTGGCAGACGATAGCGCCTGAGACAGCGACCGCATTCCGTCTCGAGAGTCGCCTCAAATCCACCTCGCAAATCAACCTCATCGCCCTTAAGAGCCACAGAGGCCTGGAAAACAGGCGGCTCCACCAAGCAAATTTCGCCTCCAGAATCCTCCTCAAAACGCTCACGCCACCATTCCGCTCCTGGCGCGTACGAAATCGGTTCAGGCTCGCTTTTGAGTCGATCAACCCAGATCTTCATTGTCGACCTCCTGAAATGGAGCCCACTCGTCTCATTCCTTGTTTGATTCCAAGAGGTTGCCAATGTCCCTCGATTGCTGAGGCGCGCCAGGGAATAGCAAACGACTGTGGGCCCCGCCACGAACCCTGGGGTAGACTGCGCGCCTCATGACTCTAATCCGCACTCGCTTTGCACCAAGCCCCACGGGGTACCTTCACCTCGGGAGCGCCCGGACCGCCCTGTTTAACTGGGCCTTCGCGCGCCATCAGGGAGGCGAATTCAAGCTCCGAATCGAAGATACGGACCTTGATCGCTCCCGCGGCGAATATGAAGAAGCCGTCCTTGAGGGAATGCGCTGGCTCGGGCTGGACTGGGACGGAGAGGTCATCCGGCAAAGCGAGCGTCGCGAACGGCACCTCGCCGCCACCCGCGAACTTCTGGCCTCAGGGCATGCGTACCGGTGCAACTGCTCACGAGAATCGGTGGAGGCCGGCAAACAGCGCGATTTAGCCGCAGGAGGCCCGGGAACGTATGACGGTCACTGCCGCGACTTGGATTTGGGGCCTGACTGCGGTGAACACACCGTACGCCTGCGATTGCCCGAAGAAGGCCTGATCGGATGGGAGGACGCCGTCTTCGGCCCGAGTGGTCAGGATGCAAGCCAGATGGGAGACGCGATCATTCAGCGAAGCGATGGAACCCCGCTGTATAATTTGGCGGTGGTCGTGGATGACATCGATATGGAGATCACACATGTGATCCGGGGCGCAGACCACCAGGCCAATTGCGTTCTCCAGCTCGCACTTTACGACGCTCTGGGTGCCGAACGACCGATCATGGCTCACGTCCCTCTGATCGTCGATGAACAAGGGAAAAAGCTCTCGAAGCGTCGTAATAACGTGTCGGTCCAACAATTTCGCGAAGAGGGCTACTTGCAGGAGGCCCTCGATAACTGGATCGTTCGATTAGGGTGGAGTCAAGGAGACAACGAATTTTTTTCCCTGAACGACCTCAAGCACTCTTTCTCTCTCGAAGGAATCGGACGAAGCCCGGCTGGGGCCGACCCCGCCAAACTCGAGTGGCTCAACCAGCACTACATCAAGGAACTTGATTCGGATGACCTGTTTCAACGCGTCTATCCGCATCTCGAGCGAGAAGCTGGAAGGCCCGTCAAGGACACGCCTGCCCTTCGTCGCCTCCTAGACCTTTTACGGGAACGAAGTACAACTCTGGTCCAAATGGCCACTCTTGCTCGCTGGCAACTCCGCGAAGACCTGGATTACGACGAAAAAGCGGTCAAGAAACACCTCAAACCGGCCGCTCTCCCCATTCTCGAATCGGTGCTCGAGAAAGCCCAATCCATTCCCGAGTGGAAAGAAGATTCTCTCTCGCAACTGTTTGACGACGTCTCGGCCGATCATGACGATCTGAAGCTCGGAAAAATCGCACAGCCGGTGCGTGTGGCTGTTACGGGAGGCCCTAACTCACCTGGCATCTTCGAAACCCTTGAAGTGATCGGCCAGGCCAGAAGTCTCCATCGGCTTGAAGAGGCCATCGCCCTGGTCCAGAAACGTATACAGTCGGCCAAAGTGGATTGAGATTTCGCTAAGCCGCACTATGATTGCCAGGCGGAACTTCGGCAAAGCAAGTGAGTCACAGGCCTTACTCCCGCCACTTCGGTTACATGCTCCCCGGTCGTCTAACGGTAGGACAGCGGACTCTGAATCCGCGAATCATGGTTCGAATCCATGCTGGGGAACCAAGTACCGTACATCCATCGCCTCTTCAGCGTCTCGCGAGGGTGTAGGCTGCCTGCTTTCCCGCCTAAACCATCAAAAGCAAGCGATGCACGGGGATAAAAACGGAACACAGGGCCCCAATTGCGATGGCGGGCCCAAAACCAAACGGACTGTTCCAGTCGCCGCGAGTTAAAGCCCAAAGGCCACCCAGAAGCAGGCCAAGGATTGAGGCGGCCACGATGGTATCCAATGCACCGAGAGGCCCAAGAAACGCACCGACCATCGCCAATAGCTTTACGTCGCCGAGGCCAAGGCCTGGAAACCAGAGCCAATAATCCGCCTCAGAGGGCTTCGGCGGAGCTTCTCCTTCATCCGGCCAGTGGGGAAACTCTCGACCTAAAGCCACAGAGAGACGAGCGTGCAAAAAGCCCACTAACCAAAGAGAGCCCCCTCCCACGATGGCACCCATCAAGCTGTAACTCAAAGAAGCGACGTACGGGGCCCCTGCCTGAGCGGTCACCCAAGGCACAAAAATTAAGCCGAACCCACACCCACCCATCGAGATGGAATCTGGAATGATCTGATGATCTAGATCCACCAATGCAGCCACCAACAAACCGGCAACAAAAACCATCATGACTGGAGCGGTCCAGGTTGCCCCAAAGAACCAAAGAACAGCCCCAAAAAGCAAGCCGGTGATTAACTCAACAGCTGGGTAGCGAAGAGAGATCGCTCCGCCGCAGGAGCGGCAGCGACCTCGCAAGAGCAAATAGGAAAGCACCGGAAGATTATCCCATGGCTTCACGGCCACCGAGCAAGCGGGGCAGTGTGAACCCGGAAAAACAATGGATTCTCCACGCGGGAGGCGATAAATCACCACATTCAAAAACGAACCTACGAGAAGTCCGAAGATCACCACAACCGAATACAAAAAACCGGGGCCGAGGCTTTCGCTCTCCAGCATATTTGCCCAATGCTCCTAAAGCCCAGAATGGACTCGATCCTTATTTCAGATCACGCACTCGGAAAACATAGGTCGCCACCCAGAGCAATGCCAAGACATAGCCCAAGCCGTAAAGAATAGGCCACCCCACATCGGCTGAAGTAAGAGGCAATCCGTGGATAGCGACAGCGGAGAGATCGAAACTGTCTAAATCAGGAAGAACTCGATAAAGCCCGTGAGAGAGCGCTCTCAATGCCGAGTCTTCGACCTGTCCGCCTAAAGCATTGAGATCGCGAGTTAAATGACCAATGCAGTACACGCCCAAAGAAAAGAGCGCGGCGAGCATGGGAGTTGTAAAAGTCGAAAAAAGTGTCGCCACCGCAACGACCACGGCCATCTCGACCCCAATCAGCAATACGGCCGCTGCATGCGCCAAAGAAAGAGGAGCTCCCGCCGCTGTTGAAACACCTGCGAAGGCCAATGCCATCAGGCCGAGTTGCATCCAAACCGTCAAGAGCAGCCCTAAATATTTACCCAGCAGAAATTCACTTCGAGTCACCGCCTTCGACAAAATGGTATACACGGTGCGCCGCTCGACTTCGCCATGAATCAAGCCAATTCCGACGAAAATGGCAATTCCCACGCTAAAGATCTGCATTGCAGCAAGACCAATGTCTTGAATAATCCTTTCGCCTTCAACATAAGAAAGACTCGCAACCAGCACAGATGTGCCGATCACAGCCAAGCCAAAAAAGACGAGTGCATAAAGAAGACGATTCCGAATTGCTTCACGAAGCGTATTCATTGCGATGGGCCAAACCCGATGAGCCGATGCGATCACGCCATGCTCTCCTTTTCATGATCAAGACGAACAGCCTGAAGAAATACGTTCTCCAGAGAATTCCGATTTCGCGTTACAGACACAACCTCGGCCCCTGAGCCCAAGGCGGCCGAGAGCAGAGAACTCACCTCTTTATCTCGAACCTGAACTTCAATCCTATCCCCCATGCCCTTCACCCGACTCCCATAACGTTCCTGAAGATGGGCGCCGAACTCAGCGGACAACTGGGACAAGACGACATCGCTGTCCATGCTGTCACCTGACAAGAGGTCAGAAATATCACCTTCATACTGGATGCGTCCTTGAACGATGATAGCCACCCGGTCACAAATCATTTCTACATCATTCAGAATATGAGTATTCATAAAAACCGTTCGCCCCTCAGAACGCAGCCTCAGAATAATATCTCTAATTTCCTTGCGACCGATGGGATCGAGCCCGCTCATAGGCTCATCCAGAAAGACAACACGCGGGTCGTGAACTAAAGCCTGGGCAATCCCAACTCGCTGAAGCATCCCTTTGGAGTAGGTTTTGAGACGCGAATCGGCGGCGTATTCAAGCCCAACACTCGAAAGCAAGTCCGCGACTCTCTTTTTTCGGGTCGCGCTATCTAGACCTGAGAGACGTCCATAGAAATCGAGAATTTCACGCGCCGTCAAAAAAGAATAGAAGTAGGGATTTTCAGGCAAGAAGCCAATCTGCTGCCTGAACTCGCTTTCTGAGACGTCATGACCCAAAATGCTGGCTGTGCCGGCCGTTGGCCGAATCAAACCCATCAAAATTTTAAGGGTCGTCGTTTTCCCTGCTCCGTTCGGTCCCACAAAGCCATAAATCTCTCCTTCGCGAACCGAAAATGAAACATCCTTCAGAATTCTTTTCTTACGGAGACCCAGGCCAGGCCTAAAGTCCTTAACCAGACCCTCAACACGAACGCGATCTTCCTTCACATTCATCCTCATCACGAATGCTCCTCTGGTCCTATGTGCACCCCGCGCTCTTTCGACTCTCTCCACTCCTGGAGTCGAACGGCACGATCAGGCGTAAAATTCAAGGCGTACCTTCGCCCGTAATAACTTGAAACGATCAGACCTGTATCCGAGTCAATCTCCCAGCGGAAGTTCTCCCCAGGACTGACATCCATTGAACTTGGATAGGCCTCGGGCAAGCCCAATAAAACCGGGTCAGCCAAAAGCACTAACTCACTCACAGAGCCGAGATCGCGCCCCTGGAGCTCTTTAAATCTTTCTCGAGCAGAATCTAAAAAGCGAGCCCTGCGTTCGATCTCGATCTCATCCAAGGCCGAGAGATAGCCTCTCCGAGAGGTGTCGTCCTTCGCATCTTCAACCATCTGACGCAACAGAACTTCGGCCACCTCAAGTCCACCTGACTCAGCCTTCAGCCGAGCCACTAAGCGAGAGAGATAAGCTGGGGCCCGAGGCAAATCACTGGCCACAGCGATTGTATCCGCTGCCTTTTCATTCTCACCTAGATAATAAAATTGATTAAATCCAAGATAAAACCAGTTCCGCCAATCTTCTGGATGGTGCTCGATTCCTCTTCTTAACAATCGATTCGCTTCGCGAACCTCTTGCTCACTTTGCGTTAACCAGACTGCCGCAAACCGATAAGCGTGACCCACGTGCGGATTCAGGCTCGTCACCAAATCGACAAGACGCGCGAGATAATTTCCATATTCCTCTCGCCCGGTACTGCGATTCCCTCCGGCGACCTGAACAGCCTTCAGCCAATAATAATCTGAAACAAGGGCCTCAAACCCCATGGACATCACCCGCGCAACCTGGGGCTCTGGGACCAGAGCCCCAGCCTGACCCAAATCATTCTTTACGGGAATCCGAGAATGGGAAAGTCCAATTAAGAGGACAACAAGCATAAAAGCAACAAGACCCATGAAGCGCATAGGCCACCTCACCGACTTCGCCCGTCTGTCGAGTGCTCTCTCTTTTTCTGATTGATCTAAGTACATGGTTCCCCTCCAGGACCACTTCCTTGTTTTACGCTCAAGCCCTAATCAGAAAAAATCTGACGATGGATGACGAACGGGTGAATTCCAAATCACCTGGCTGGTCACGCCGTCAGTGGGTGGACCATGACCACTGACGCCCACCGTACAGAACCCACCGTTGGAGTCAGGATGAAAAAATGTAATCTCGCTCATCGTACCTGAGGAATCCAAGTCTCCGTACGCTGTCGCGGTAAAACACGCCGTGCAACTACAGTCTCCGAAACCGGGCACGCTGGTGTCATAGTCGAAGAAGACATCACCTTCCGGGGTCCAACCCAAGGACGCGTAGGCGGCCGAGATCGGGGCCACACTTCTCTTTGTGCTGGTGGGCACTTCACCCGTAGTCGCACCAGGCTCGGGCGCAGCAGCCACGAAACCACTGAACTCTGCAAAATACGATTTTTGTGTCTGGGCCAAGGTCG
The DNA here is from genome assembly GCA_002691205.1 of Deltaproteobacteria bacterium. Taxonomy (GTDB): domain Bacteria; phylum Myxococcota_A; class UBA9160; order UBA9160; family UBA4427; genus MED660. The sequence goes on along the minus strand of NZHD01000007.1, from coordinate 35,716 downwards.
CCAAATTCCCAAAAGCCTCAGCTCGTTTGCTCTTCATTTGATAGGTCCTGAATGAAGGGATCGCCAAACTGGCCAAAACTCCGATCAGAGCCACCACGATCATGAGTTCAATCAACGTAAAGGCCTTTTGCGACCGATTTAGGCATCGGACTTTCATCCTGGTTCCTCCTTGATCCGTTCCTGGCTCGCTGGCTATCCAAAAATATTTCCGAGACACCGTTCCACCCAAATGACCTGTCTTCAAAAACAGGAAAAAACCTTTTGGTCTTCTATCGGCAACCTCAGGTCTAAACCTTGAGGGTTTGAATCGGAAAACCCCTTTTCCGCCTCACAAAAAGAGAATGGAAAGGCACGCCCGGCGGGGAGTCTCAGAGGGGTCCAGGGAGGAGTTTCTCACCTCGACGAATCCTCGGGGGTCTCCTGGATCAGCGGATCCGGCAAGAAGAGACGGCATCGGTTGACATTGCCTCAGCCAATTGGCAAAGTTCGGCGCTCGTCAGTGCTCCCATCGTCTAGAGGCCTAGGACGCGGCCCTCTCAAGGCTGAAACACGGGTTCGAGTCCCGTTGGGAGCACCATACTCTGGCCTCGGGCCTTGCCGAAACTACGCAAAGCCTCTGGATCGCTCGTCAAACCCTATTCACTCGAAAAAACCACTCAAGAGGGACCCCCAAATCAATGCCGCCCGAGCTCGTTTTTGCTTTTCTCGACTGCGAGTTCGGAGGACTTGATGTAGAAATCCACGACCTCACCGAGGTTGGGATCATTCTCACCGACTATCGGCTCGTTGAGCTTGCGGAAGATCAGTGGCGCGTCAGAGCCAGGCCTGAACGAATCAGCGCGGAAGCTGCGAAGATATTCGGATACGACGAAGAGCTCTGGAGCGTCGCTCCGCCGGTGCGTCAGGTCCTCACCGAGATCTCCGCCATGATGCCCGCCGATAAGGTGGTCGTTCCAGCCGGTCAAAATGTCCGGATGGACGTCATCTTCTTGGAACGCGCCTACAAAAAATGCGGCATCCCCTACCCGTTCGACTATCACGTCATCGATCTCGCCACGCTTTTCTACTCTTGGTCCCTTGTCGCCGGAGAACGCATCAAGTCTCTGTCACTCAGACAAGCCGCCACTGAGGCCGGACTTCTCCACGGCGCAAATGTTCAACACAGAGCACTGGCCGATGCGCGTCTCACTCTTGAGACTTTTCGGCATTACATAGGCCGCCTTTCGCCCCGTGAACTCAGTGAGATCATTCCTGAGAAAACCAGTCCGCAAGAAGACAAAGATGAGGCGCTTTCCTAGTCAGATCGTCTCATCGCTTGGAGTGCCTAGTTTTCTTCTCCATTTTGCGAGAGCTCGATAATCTGCCCGAGCGAGCCAGCGAAACAAAGGATTCCCAATTCGACCCATGGGGGCTAAACGAATCGCCGAGGCAAAATCTAAGAGCACAGGGCGACCGTCTTCTCCCAGAAGAACATTGCTTCGGTGACTCAGATCCAAGTGAACCACCCCCAGATCATGCATCTCCGAAACCCCTCGCTCAAGTTCATCTAAAAAGCGATCCGGGAGTTCGTCACGCAGAGAACGCGATAAAAGGCGACCAGGGCGATATTCAAGAACAAAGGCATGCCGATCGACACGGCCCAGCAGACGTGGGACTAAGTCGACATCCTCTAAAGCTTGATAGGCCTTCTGCTCACGAGCCGTCAGCCATGCCCCCAAGCTCTCCCTCAACCAAAACGGCCGAGGCGCAAAATCTTTGACCACGACCCAACGCTGATCCAAGCGCACTAAAAAGACATCTGGATTCCCCAGTCCCCCCCGCCGAAGAGTCCGCTCGACCCGAGCCTCAAAACCCGCGCGGTCCAAATGAAGAGTTAAATCGGAAGTGGAGTGCTCAGAAGCTGATCTAGATTTACTCACCTTAGACTCTCATCTAGGCAGCCATGGCCCGCAGAACCACCAACCCCACGCCGAGAACACACGCTAAAAACGTCCCCAACTCATTGTTGGCGTCATAGCGCTCAAAGGACCACTTGAGGCTCTGATCTATTTCATTGGCGAGCGGAAACTCGGCGCGCCAAGCCTTTTGACGAGGCAAGATCGCCGGGACCGCTTCGTAATACGCCTGATAGGTTTCGCCATAACGATCCCGCAAGCGGTTGGATTCAATCTGCTCCTTTCGTGGAAAATAAACTAGGCCAAACCAAAGCAGCAGTACCGACAAGCTTCCCCAACCCACCCATCCACTGAGCATGAGCGAGAAGCCCAACCCAACGAGGAGGGTTCCCAAGTACAAAGGGTTTCGAACATGCGCATAAGGTCCGCTCACAGTGAGTCGTTCTGTTTTCACCAAATGACCCACTCCCCAGGCACGCAAGAAAAGGCCCGCGACCAGCGCAGGGAGCCCGAAGCAGAAAGAACCCAACGTCGGATGAGCAAGAAAGAAAAAAACCGCGCCGATGAAGTAGATCGGGAGGAGCCGTGAGCTCAAATTCTTTAAGCGGATTGGATTACGCACGGTTCAAACTTATCAAGAGGAGTCGAGGAGGCCAAATGTATCTGGTAGGCAGCGGCTCAGGCCGATTCGAGTCAGATCTACGACGATGAGGAACCACCCTCTTTGTCACTCTGCATCGACTGAATAAGACGCCACAGCTGTCCCCGAAGCCGATTCTTGAAAACAGGATTTGCCTGAATGTGGCTCCGATCCGCCTCCAGAAATTCCTGTAGTTCAATCGGATCGATGGCCTCCTGGACAGAATCCAGATCAATGCGAGTCCATGCGGGTTGGCCTGCCCTACTCGCTCCCGGGCTGCTCGGTTCGGATTCTACGGGTGGGGACTTTGGAGAACCGGCTTGACTCCGCGAAGCACTCCGACTCACGCGCGAACTTACTCCAGAGCTATCACGACTCACGACTGGACCCCCCAACTTCTTTTCTTTGGAACAGATGCCTCCTGCCCCCCAGTTCAGCCGGGCCTCAGTATACACCGCTGAAGCCGGCCGCAGTGGGGCCAAAACGCCTGCTTTGGGGGTGAGTGGCTCCCTTGATGCAACTGTGTCAAAGGTGTTTAAACGAGAGCATCAAAGAGGTTAAATCACCCCAGACTCGTCTCCACACTGGGAGAGAAAACCCAACTTTTCGTGCGAACCGAGACCCGGACTTTGTTTAGTGATCCAGAATTGCTTTTAAGCCTGGCGTACTCTGATTGATCACTCGCCTCATTCGGTAAAGGTTGGCCTTCACGGCATCTTCGGATTTACCCAAAGTTTTTGCGATGGTCCGAATGGGTTGATGTCGACGGTGCTTCAGGTCAAAAATAGCGCGCTGAGTCTCCGTGAACTCTTCATCGATCACTTCTTGGCACCGGGTCAGCACCCGTCGCGCTTCGATGGATTCCTCCACTCCGACCTCTTTGCCCTCGACGTCTAAAGCGCCCCCTTCTTCAAGGGGCTCAAGAATGGGCTTGGGACGTCGGAAACGCCGATTGACCTTATTCTTCGTAATCCCAAAAATCCAAACGAGGAGAGATGACTGCCCTTGATAGGAAGGCAGAGCGGTCAGAAGAGTCATGAAGACTTCCTGAGCGACATCCTCAGCCTCTGCACAATCCCGTAACCTTTTGAGGGCAAATCGATACACCCGATTAAAGTAGGCATCGTAAAGCAGGTTAAAGTCGGTTTGACTTCCGGACATGATTCGCTCGACCAGTTCTTGGTCTGAGCCCCAGCTTTTCTGAGAGGTCGACATTCACAGCCTCGCTTTTCCTGAGCTTCCCAGCGAGAGGATGTCCAATCGGGCCATGCGTTCGTCGGCTTTGTTGGCGAAAGAAATACAGAGATTCAAAGATCATCGAGGGCCGGACTGAAGATTCCGAAAGTATGTTCCCTGCATACTCTCACCCGACCTACAGAATCACTTTCTTCTCTGACCCCTTTCTTTCATCATTTCGCGAGTTTGCTCGTTTTTTTCAAGAGTTGTTTTCAGACCATGAGATAAGCAAAACCCATGCCATCTAAAATGCCAGACAATTGTGCACGATAATCATGCGATTTGTAAAGAAAATTCCCATCTTAAAGGCCTTTTAGATTAAAGGAGAAATAGACGGGGGGTATTTCTTTTCCACTATCCAGAACCCAAGTTCCCTTCCTCTCAGGTGCCCCGCAGGAAATTGCGCGCCGTCAGACCTTCCCTGGAACCACCCACCAACGGCCCCCGGAAAACTCCCATTGATCCACCCTCATCACATGGGTGGACCAAAAGCGCAGGGGCTTGGCATTCTCACCTCGAAAGTAAACCCGCACCTCGACCCTGTTAAGGGCCCCGCGCTTAATCGACTCAAGACGAACCGCAGTCGGGCGATTGTATTCGAAATTCGCGCGGTCAAGCGCTTCGGCAAAGGCCGCATAATAGTCCGAGAAGGACTCTTGAGTACGAAAGAACTCCCGGAGCGCCGGATCCTCATAGGTCGCTAAGCTGTTAAAGCGCCGCGCGGTGACGCGATCGTAGAAGACCTTGGTGAGAGGAACCAAGATTGTGAAGTCCCCTGAGCCTCCTCGATTGAGCGAGGAAGGATCGAAGCCCTCGTATTGAGCGTACTGGCCCCACTCTTGAGGCGACCAGGATGCACATCCGCTGCAAAAGGCAGGCAGCATCAGCGCCACGAGAAGTAGATGTTTGATAGAGGAACTCCGGCTCATCCGAGAGCCTCCATCTGCTCCACTTCGGCTTGGGCCGCGGCCAATCGGGCCGCGGGCACTCGGTAGGGAGAACACGAAACATAATCGACTCCGATCCGAGCAAAAAACCGCACGCTTTGCGGGTCGCCTCCATGCTCTCCGCACACACCGACTTTTAAGCGTGGACGCGTCGAGCGCCCGAGATCACTCCCGAGTCGAACCAATTGGCCGATCCCCTCTTCATCAATGGAGACGAAAGGATCATCTTTCAAAATCCCTTTTTCGACGTATGTAGGAAGAAAACTTCCTGCATCGTCCCGAGAAAGCGCGTACCCCATCTGAGTGAGATCGTTGGTTCCGAAAGAAAAGAAATCGGCATGCTCCGCGATTACATCTGCGGTCAAGGCAGCTCGCGGCACCTCAATCATCGTGCCAATACTCGGCCGAACTCGCGTTCCGGGATAACGACTTCGGACTTGCGCAATCACGCCCTGAATTTCTTCGCGGAGCAGGGAAAGTTCACCCGGATGAGTCACAAGGGGAACCATAATCTCTGGCCTCACCTTGACGCCTTCCGCGCTGACCTCGCAAGCCGCTTCGGCAATAGCCTGAACTTGCATTCTGTAAATCTCTGGAAAGCTGACCCCCAGACGACAGCCTCGGTGGCCTAACATTGGATTAAACTCGTGGAGTGAATCAAGCTTGGCACGAAGTTCCGCCACAGAGATACCCAACGCCTTTGCCACGACAGGCACTTCATCATCCTGATGCGGTAAAAATTCATGCAGAGGCGGGTCCAAAAGCCTCACGGTGACAGGCAAGCCGTCCATGGCCCTAAAAATGCCTTCAAAATCTAGCCGCTGCATCGGGAGCAATTTAGAGAGAGCCATCTCTCTAGACGCCGTATCGTTGGCCAGAATCATCTGACGCACGGCCAAAATACGCTCCTCTTCGAAAAACATATGTTCAGTTCGGCAAAGCCCGATCCCTTCAGCGCCAAAACTGCGGGCGAGCTCGGCGTCGTCTGGAGTATCCGCGTTCGTGCGAACCTTGAGCTTGCGAATCCGATCCGACCATTTCATCAGTTCCTTGAAAGAAACGCCCAACTCAGGAACCACCGTAGGCAACTGACCCAGAACCACGTCCCCGGTTGATCCATCCACAGTGATCCAATCCCCTGCACGAATCACACGGTCGCCGACCCGAATCTCTCGAGCTCCATAGTCGATGGCCAAAGCCCCGCAGCCAGCCACGCAACATTTGCCCATGCCGCGCGCCACGACCGCTGCGTGAGAAGTCATTCCTCCTCGTGCGGTCAAGATACCCTGAGCCGCATACATCCCTAAAATATCCTCGGGCGAAGTCTCGATCCGAACCAAGATCACTCGCTCTCCCGCTTTGGCGCGAACTTCAGCTTCCTCAGCAGAAAAAACGACACGCCCCACGGCAGCTCCCGGGGAGGCCGGGAGGCCGGTGGCAATCACCTCAAGGGCGACGGTTCGATCCAAAGTGGGATGAAGAAGTTGGTCGAGCGAAGTGGGATCCACTCGCATGACCGCCTCTTTTCGGGTGATGAGTTTCTCGTGGGCCATGTCCACCGCAATCTGAACGGCCGCCTGAGTGGTCCGCTTACCAGATCGGGTTTGCAGAATCCAAAGCTCTCCTTGCTCAATGGTGAACTCAAGATCTTGCATATCCCGATAATGCTTCTCCAACCTTCGGTAGATCTGCACCAACTCGGCGTAGACGCTCGGCATCTCCTCAGCCAGCACGGGCATCTCCGAAGTCTCAGCCGTACGACTTGAATCGTTAATCGGCTGAGGGGTTCGAACGCCGGCCACAACGTCCTCTCCTTGCGCATTCTCTAGATATTCTCCGTAAAACTGATTCTCTCCGGTAGAGGGATTCCGAGTGAAGGCCACTCCGGTCGCACACCCCTCTCCCATATTTCCGAAGACCATCGACTGAACATTGACCGCCGTTCCCCAATCGTCGTCGATGCCGTGGAGTCTGCGATAAGCCTGGGCTCGCGCGTTATCCCAAGAATCGAAAACAGCCGAAATGGCCCCCCAAAGTTGCTCTTTCGGGTCCTGTGGGAAGGGTTCGCCGCTGTGCTGCTCCACCAGTTCCAGGTACTCATCTACGAGCGCCCGCCAGTCACTCCCCTCAAGTTCCGTGTCAAGTTCCACACCCTTATTTAGCTTGGCATTTTCCAAGCAATACTCAAAACGATCGAGAGGCACCTGCAGAACAACATCGGAATACATCTGAATAAAACGACGATAGCTATCAAACGCGAATCTCTCGTCGATCTGCTTTGCCAAACCCTCTACGGTCTCGCTGTTCAAGCCGAGGTTCAGAATCGTATCCATCATCCCAGGCATAGAAACTCGTGCGCCCGAGCGAACAGAAACCAACAGGGGGTTGGCTGCGTCTCCAAAGCGTCGGCCTCGCACCCGTTCGACTCCAGCTAATGCCGTCAGAACATCCGCCTTCACCGCAGCCGCCAACTTCGACTTTTTCTTTCGGTATTCGATGCAAACTTCCGTCGAAAGAGTAAATCCTGGCGGGACAGGAACACCGAGATTCGTCATCTCCGCTAGGTTGGCCCCTTTGCCACCTAGGAGTTCGCGCAATTGACTGTCTCCATCGGCCTTTCCATCGCCAAAGAAAAAAACGCGCCTCGCGCTCTCTCGAGTTTGGCCTCGAGATTTACGTCTTGAGGCCTTCTTCTTTGCGGCAACTTTCCTACGAGACTTGGGCTTAGAGGTCACCGTTTGATTTCGACGACTCGCACTTTTTTTCTTAGACGGAGTCAAAGAGCTGTCCCTACTCTGTCTCGAATCCAAGCACCCAAGCCATCCATCGAGACCCGCTCTTGGCTCATGTCATCTCGATTCCGGATCGTGACCTGACTATCATCGAGCGAGTCAAAATCTACGGTGACACAAAAAGGCGTCCCGATTTCATCCTGCCTGCGATATCTCCGACCAATATTTCCCGATTCATCGTAAAAGGCGTTGACGTGTCGAGCCAAGTCGGAATGCAGAGCTCGAGCAGGTTCAGACAACTTCTTCGACAATGGCAGGACGGCCACCTTCACTGGCGCCAAGGCTGGCGCGATTCGCATGACTGTCCGGGTCTCTCCACCCTCCAGAGACTCTTCGCAATACGCATTGACCAGAAGAGCGAGACACGTTCGATCCACTCCCATGGACGTTTCGATCACCATTGGGGTAAATCGCTCTTTCGTCTCCTCATCTGTCACAATCAAGTCTTTGCCGGAAAATTCACTGTGCCGAGACAAGTCCCAATCTCCTCGATCGTGAACACCTTCAATTTCTTGCCAACCAAACGGAAACCGGAACTCCACGTCCTCCGCCGCATTTGCATAGTGAGCCAATTCATCGTCGGCGTGAGGGCGCATCCGAATGTTCGATTCCTCAAAGCCAAGATCACGATGAAAGCGAACCCTCTCGGTTCTCCAACGTTCATACCAAGCTTCACGCTCAGACGGGTGACAAAAGAACTCCATCTCAGCTTGTTCAAATTCTCGCGATCGGAAAGTAAAGTTCCGAGGAGTGATCTCGTTTCGAAAAGCTTTTCCTGTCTGTGCGATTCCGAACGGAACCTTCTGACGGGCCGACTCTCGAACACGCTTAAAATCAGTAAAAATCGGCTGACACGTTTCGGGCCGAAGATAAGCTACGGCCCGACCGTCCGCAGATGCACCCACTTCCGTCTGAAGCATGAGATTAAAGTCGCGTGCCTCGGTAAAATCACAGGAACGGTCTGCATCTTTCTTGACCGTCTCTGAACAGAAGTCGTCAGGAAGCTGATCGGCTCTAAAACGTTTCTTGCAACGCCGACAGTCCACCATGGGGTCGCTGAAATGTTCGACATGTCCAGATGCTTCCCAAGTCCGAGCGTGACTGATAATCGCACTGTCAATGCCCACCACATCAGTCCGTTCTCGAACCATCCTCTGCCACCAAACCGCCTTGAGGTTGTTCTTTAATTCAACACCCAGAGGTCCATAATCCCAGAACCCATTGATTCCCCCATAAATTTCGCTTGAAGGGAACATAAATCCGCGACTCGCACAAAAAGCGACGAGGGTCTCCATCGAAAGGGGGTGACGCTCAGAGTCTTCGGCTTGGTTTTCTAGATCGTCTTTGGATTGCTCGGACATATCTCTTTTCGTCTATTTGCTCGTGGCCGAACAAAATCGACCATCGATAGGTGCATCATTTATGAACGCGTCACTCATTCTGGCTCGGAGGGCAAGAGCTCCGGGCGGAGTATCCACCCATGCAGCCGCTGGTGTCAAGCGACTCCCCTGAGGCTTTCTTCTAGAAAACGTTCACTTTTTAATTCAAACCCCAAATGGAATCTCTGAAAGCGAAAAACGACATTGCTCGCCTCGGCGAGGGCTTCTCCACTCAAGCCTAGGCGCCCTAGGTGCTTCAGATCGTAAATCAGAGCCTGACGCAGAACCCGTAAAGTCCCGAGATGAACCGAGAGTAAGTTGCTCCCCCCGGCCAGACTGTGTACGCCGCAAAGGACCCCGCCCTCCGGAACCGAAAAGCCCACCTTGGGTCCACGAGGAGGATCCCCGCATCGAACGCACTGCTCAAGTTCAGGCCTAAGGCCCAAAGCATCAAACGCCTTTAATTCCATGAAACAACGAAGCTTTAGGTCCGGCTCAAGTTCCCCAATCACCCCGAGGGCCGATAAAGCAAAGTCAAAAAGGCGATCCATGTCGGGCGCGACCCCCGCCTCAGGCGCCATCCGGTCAAGCAGCTCGACGAGATAACTGGCGAGGGCGTAGTGCCGAACGCCGTGCCGGAGATTGAGAAAAGGCGAGCGCAGAATCGCCTGCTCGAGAAAGCCTAAATCGCTCTGACGCCGACGCGATATTCTGACCGTCAGATGATTAAAAATATCCAATGACCCGGGAAATCGACGACGACTCTTTCGCGCATGCTTGGCGATCACTGTTAATCGCCCGATTTCAGGCATTAGGAGATGAGCGACTAGATCCGACTCGCCGTATTCAACGACTCTTAAAACGATCGCTTCTCCTTCCAGACTGGCCATGGCCAGAGTCTAGGGCCTCAGGGCGGACTCGTCTTTGGTGACTCACTTTCCCTTTCCAGGTCACCATCGTCCAAGGAGACGGAATGGCTCCGCGAATCCAATGATTTCAGACCCCCTTGAGCCGCGGCCAGATCGCGGACAGGATCCCTACGCTGAACGGTTTCATCTAGCTCACCGCGCGGCCAATGAGCCTCTTTCTGCGGCCACTCTTTGACGGCCCAAAAAAGCAAAAAAAAGGCCATCACGAGAACCAAACTCAGCAGAGCCCAAGGCCAGCGTTTTGAAAGTTTAAACAAAACACGCTCATCGCGTACGGGCTCGGGGAGCATCCGCGCCACCGTATCATCGGCATCCAGCCCCAGACCTAGGGCGACTGTCCGAACAAAGCCCCGAGAAAAGCCATCCACTTCGCCGTCAAAATGGCCATCCTCAAGCCTCTGGAGCGAGCGAATCGGGATCCGCGTCAAGGCCCCCAACTCATCGATGGAGACTCCACGAAGCTCTCTCTGGCCTTTCAAATAAGCGCCAATCAAACTCGCTTTTGGAATCGAGCTCGTCGCCTTTTCGGGTTTAGAATCCTCGTCAGCGCGTAAGAGCCCGCGTCGCCTATGATTTTGTTCCGAGTCGTCCAAACCTAGCTCCTCCAACGCTTTCCACGATGCACTGAGCGAGGAAAACGCTTCGGGGCCAGATTCTAACGAAGGAGCTCCAGATATGATTGGGATTGTTCACCCCATTGGCCATAGGGAGATCCTTGAAGCGCCAGATCAAAATGAGAGATCGCCTGATCTCGCTCACCCATTGACACGTAAATTTCAGCGATATGAAAATTAGCTTCCGCAATGGCATCAGGCCCCATACGGTTAGATTCAGCGGCTTGCTGATAGTGCCTGATCGCGGCCAGCCAATGCTGCTCCCGCTGATCGAGCATTCCGAGGTTCAAATGAGCCGGTGCGTACCGGGGATAAAACTCAAGCGCCTCCTCAAAACTCACTCGAGCGCGGTCGAAAGCTCCAAGCTTGTAATCGGCCCAACCCTGATTTGTTAATGCCCGCCAGGGCGTTGAAAACGTAGGATCAGCGACCAACTTCTCACACTCCCTCCGAGCCAACTCATATTGACCCAATTGGATGTACAAGGCCGACAAATTAAGACGGGTTTCTTGGTGGTTGTAATCCTGGGAATCCTGATTCAATTCCAGCGATATCAACAGATTTTCCTTGGCCTTATCCAGGAGCCCCTTGCGCCGATATGCCTCTCCGAGGGAGAGATATGTAATCGGGTCTTCAGGATCCCGAGCGTTCGCTTCCTGTAATTTGCGAATCGCCATTGCGGTTCGACCTTGGTTAAGGAGATCGATCCCGACGTCCCGAACGGAAGCCGCTAAGCGTTTCTCGTTGGGCTCATAAGGGGCCGGCCCCGAAGTCATGCAACCTAAACCGAGAGCACCCACCAGAATCACAACGAAGACCGCGAAGCCCTTCGAATCAGGGGTTTTCGTCCGAAAATATTTATTCAAGTTATTGATATTATTCATTTTTTTCCTTTTAGAGCAACTTGGCTAGAAATCAGCCCGCAACCGCATCAAGAGGAATCTCGTCTCCTGCGGACTCCCGCCCGGGTCTCGTCTGGACTGCAGATCGATGCGAGCCAAAGGCTTAGCCCTCCTGGCCCCTTGGGGACTGCCTGCTGAGGCCGACTCGCCTTGAAGTCGGAAGCGGCTCAAGACCTCACTCGATGGAGGCCGGACGCCGCCCTTCGACACGACCAAAGGCGCACCCTCAAGCGCAAAAGGGGCCCCAGCTTCTCCAATCGGTTGTTGATTCTCTTGCTCTGTCGTTTCAAAAGCCATGCTCGTTTTATCGGGTTTAAGTCCCAAAGCCTTGAGACTCTTTGCTTGATCCTGAAACCAAGGCTCAACTCGACTCCAGCTCAAAGAATCCCCTAAAGAAAGCGGTCGACAATCGCCTCCGGGGGCTTTCCACTTCGGCATCTCAGGATACACTTCGCCTGTCTCTGGCAAGCGCCAGTACGCAGCGAGGATGAAGCGATAAATTGCCTTCCCGGCGTTCAAATTTAAGCTGAATCAGATCAAACAGACCCATCGGAGCCCGGGCTCCGACGGAGACTTTTAAAATGTCCAGCAAGACCAGCGAACCCCAAGGCCCAACCTCTGGGGACAGTGATGGGAAGACCGACTTGAAGCCCACGACCGAAATTGATGATGTCGCGATCCGTTTTGCCGGAGACTCAGGCGATGGAATGCAGCTCACGGGAACTAAGTTCACCGATGAGACAGCCATGGCTGGAAATGACCTTTCCACATTTCCTGACTTCCCGGCTGAAATCCGTGCGCCGGCGGGCACCATGGCAGGCGTCTCCGGTTTTCAGATTCATTTTTCTTCCCATGACATTCACACACCCGCGGATCGAGTCGACCTTCTCATTGCCTTCAATCCAGCCGCACTTCGTGCCAACCTGGAAGATGTTCGTTCACAGGGCATGGTTGTCATCAACAGCGACGCCTTCACCCAAAAAGCACTCACCCGCGCAGGCTACGAAGAGGATCCAAGAGAGGAGCTCAAAACACGCTACGCCCTCGTCGAGATCCCGCTGACGCGACTCAACCGAGAGGCTCTCCAGGGCCTTTCCCTCTCTCAGCGAGAAGCCGACCGGTGTAAAAATTTCTTTGCCCTAGGCCTTCTCTGCTGGCTGTATTGCCGACCTACTGAAGCGACCGAGCGCTGGCTTGCGGGGAAATTTAAAGGCGATGTTCTCCAAGCGAACCTGACGACGCTGCGAGCCGGCTTTGCTTTCGGCGAGACCACAGAACTCTTCCCCGTTCATTACACAATCCCATCCGCAAAAATCGAGGCTGGAACCTATCGAAACATCACGGGCAACTCTGCCCTCGCATGGGGAATTTTGGCTGCAGGCAAGCAGTTATCCATGCCTGTCTTTCTGGGTGCTTACCCCATTACGCCCGCCAGTGATGTTCTTCATGAAGTCTCTCGACATCATGAATTTGGAATCAAGACGTTTCAAGCGGAAGACGAAATGGCCGCGGTCAGTTCCACCATTGGAGCCGCTTTCGCCGGCCAGCTCGGTGTCACGATCTCAAGTGGACCGGGATTTATACTGAAGCAAGAGGCTCTAGGCCTGGCTGTGATGGTCGAGTTGCCTTTGGTGGCGATCAACGTACAGCGTGCAGGTCCAGCTACGGGGTCACCCACGAAAACAGAACAAGGGGACCTCCTCGCCGTTCTCTTTGGGCGACATTCTCAAAGCCCTGTGCCCGTTCTCGCGGCCAGCACACCCGGTGATTGTTTCCACATCGTCCTTGAAGCCTTCCACATCGCAACAAAATACATGACGCCCGTCGTAGTTCTCTCCGATGGCTACCTTGCGAACAGTGCAGAGCCCTGGAAAATCCCAGATGTCGACTCACTTCCAAGAAGCACTGTAAACTTTGCCGGTCGCGAGACGATGGGGGCGGATACGGAATTCGAGCCCTACCGAAGAGATCCAGCCACACTCGCAAGGCCGTGGGCCATCCCGGGCACGCCAGGCTTGGAACATCGAATCGGTGGACTCACCAAAGAAGACATCAGCGGAAATGTGGTTTATACCGCGGAGAACCATCAACGCATGGTCGACCTGCGGGCCGCGAAAGTCGCCCGAATCGCCGAAGACATTCCGCCCCTTGAAGTAGAAGGTCCCGACAGCGGAGAGCTCCTTGTCATCGGTTGGGGCGGCACACGAGGAGCCATTACAGCCGCTGTGGAAAGCGCTCGAGAGGACGGGTTATCGGTCTCTCAAGCGTACATCCGGCATCTCAATCCATTCCCATCCAACCTCAAAGAAGTCTTAACCAGCTTTAAACACGTCCTTTGTCCCGAACTCAACGAAGGTCAGCTCGCCATGCTTCTACGAAGTCGATTTTTGGTGGACGTTCAGTCGTTCTCAAAAGTGGCGGGCCAACCCTTTAAAGTTCAAGAAATTCGGGAGCGAATTGACTCGTTCCTCACGGAGAAGTCCTAATGGCTGCTGAAGTTGCCCCCAAACTCACTCGTAAAGACTTCGTCGCGGATCAAGAAGTTCGGTGGTGCCCCGGATGCGGCGACTACTCAATTCTGGCCAATGTTCAACGCGTGATGCCTGAACTCGGTGTTCCTCGTGAAAATATCGTTTTTATCTCTGGCATCGGGTGCTCAAGCCGGTTCCCCTACTACATGGATACCTATGGCTTCCATACCATCCACGGACGAGCCCCCGCCTTTGCGACTGGAGCGAAAGCGGCCAATCCAAATCTTTCTGTATGGGTTGTCACAGGAGACGGCGACGGTCTCTCCATTGGAGGCAATCATCTCCTCCATACGATTCGTCGAAATCTTGATATCCAGATCCTGCTCTTCAACAATCAAGTCTATGGCTTGACCAAAGGACAGTACTCACCCACTTCAGCCCTAGGAATGCGAAGCAAATCCTCTCCTCAAGGCTCCATCGACCACCCTGTCGACCCGATTTCGTACGCGCTTGGATGCGGAGCGACCTTCGTTGCGCGAACCATTGATGTGGACGCAAAGCACATGCAGCAAGTACTGAAGCGGGCCCATGACCACAAGGGCACTTCCTTCATCGAGATCCTCCAAAACTGTCCTGTGTTTAACGATGGCATCTGGGAGGACGTAGAGGACCGAAAAACGCGCGCCAAAAATACCTTGGTGCTTGAACACGGTGAGCCGCTGGTCTTTGGCTCCGAGGGCGAGCGCAAAGGCATTCTGATGCAAGATGGGCGACCCCAAGTCATCGACCTAGCTGACGACGACGATCCAAAAGAACGAGGCGTTGTCATCCACGACGAAAAGCTAGAGACGCCTTCGTACGCTTCGGCCTTGGCCACCCTCACCCGACCTGATTTTCCGCTTCCTGTCGGTGTGATTCGAGAGGTCGAGAAGACTTGCTATGAAGAACTCTTGGAAGATCAAATCAAAGAAGCCGTCGACCAAAAAGGCGCAGGCGACCTACACGCCCTTCTCCACTCGGGCGACACCTGGACCGTGAGCTAACGAAAAGCCCCACTCTCTCCCTAGGCGTTAAAGAAGAAGCAAGGGAACGTTCAAAGGTTGGAGTTCCGACGAACTCCAACCCCTGATCTCCATCATGACTATCCCAAGAGGTCGGGAGCAGCCTGGGCGAGAGTCGAACCGATATCGGCCGGAGAAGGCGCAACGGATACACCGTTCGCCTCAAGCGCAGCAATCTTGTCGCTGGCCTTGCCCTTGCCTCCTGCGATGATCGCGCCCGCATGCCCCATACGCTTTCCGGGGGGCGCATTCTGCCCTGCGATAAAAGCTGCAACCGGTTTCGTCATATTCGATTTCACAAACTCGGCGGCTTCTTCCTCTGCAGAGCCACCGATCTCCCCAATCATGACGACGGCGCTCGTCTCGGGGTCAGCTTCAAACAAGGACAGAGCATCAATAAAGCTTGTTCCAATCACAGGATCTCCGCCGATTCCGACGCAGGTCGACTGACCGATACCCAATCGTGAAAGCTGGTCCACCGCCTCATAGGTCAATGTGCCTGACCGAGAGATCACACCCACTGGACCTGGTCGCGTAATGGCCGCCGGCATAATGCCAATTCGGCACTGCTCGGGCGTCACGACCCCCGGGCAATTGGGACCGACCAAGCGCATGTCCGAATCGGCCAAAGCGCTCTTGGCTCGTGCCATATCCAAGACCGGGATGCCCTCCGTGATACAAACAGCCAACCGAAGGTCTGCCGCTGCCGCTTCAAGAATGGCGTCCGCCGCACCTGGAGGCGGCACAAAAATGACCGAAGCATCTGCACCCGTCTCCCGAACAGCTTCGGCCACGGTATCGAAGATCGGAAAACCTTCCTTTTCCTGTCCACCTTTGCCAGGCGCCACACCACCCACCACTTGGGTTCCGTATTCAAGAGACAGTTTCGCATGAAACTGCCCCATTCGACCCACACCTTGGATAAGTAATTTCGTATTTCGATCACACAGGATTGCCATGGCTCACTTACTCCCTTTATCGACGGCGGCGACGGCCATCTGCCCTGCATCCGCGAGTGTTTCCGCGGGTGTGATATTAAGTCCGGAATCCGCCAATATCGCTCGGCCTTCCACAGACATCGTGCCCTGCAGCCTAACCACCAGCGGGACTTCGACACCCAGTTCCTGAGCGGCGGCCACTACGCCTTCGGCAATCAGATCACAACGAACAATACCCCCAAAGATATTCACCAAGATGGCTTCAACATTCGGGTCGCGAAGAATCAATTTAAAAGCTTCCTTCACCTTCTCTTTGTCTGCCCCGCCGCCCGCGTCCAAGAAATTTGCAGGCGATCCACCGCAGTGATGAATCATGTCGAGGGTAGCCATGGCCAATCCAGCACCATTGACCATGCAGCCAATATTTCCATCGAGGCCGACATACGCCAGATCAATTTCTTGGGCGGCTCGTTCGCGCACATCTTCTTCTTCCGGGTCACGCATAGCCACTACGTCCGGGTGCCGATACAAAGCGTTATCGTCAAAATTAATTTTTCCATCAAGCGCCAAAATCTCGCCGGTCTCAGTCACCACGAGAGGGTTAATCTCGACTTGGCTACAATCTCGAGCCAAGAAAAGATCAAAAAGACCCCGAACGAAGGACACGAAACGGCCGACTTGATCTCCAGGGAGGCCCAGGTCAAAACCCAACCCACGGGCCTGATGATCCTGAAGCCCCTCGTTGGGGTCGACATGGACCGTCAGGATCTTCTCAGGGGTTCGCTCGGCGACCTCCTCGATCTCCATCCCACCTTCAGTCGAGGCCACGAGTGCGAACTTCTCCACGGCACGATCAAACAAAACGGCGAGATAAAGCTCGTCAGCAATGGATGAGCCGGCCTCGACATACACCTTCCGAACCAGCTTGCCTTCAGGCGGGGTCTGCGGAGTATGTAACGTCATTCCTAAAATTTCGCTGGCTGCCTGTTTCGCTTCACCTGGCGACTTCACAACTTTGACGCCTCCGGCCTTGCCTCGGCCTCCAGCGTGGACCTGAGCCTTCACTACAACCACGGGCGTTCCCAAGGAACGCGCAGCCTTCTCGGCTTCTTCAGGCGTCGTCGCCAAGTGCCCCTCTGGTACGGGCACACCAAATTCGTGAAGCAGTGCTTTTGCTTGATACTCGTGAACGTTCATGAATCCTCCAGCCGCTGAGCGACTTGCCGTTTTAGATCTCGATCTGTGAAACTAAAGTCTTGACGTGATCCACTGAGGCGTCGAATAGCCCACGCTCAGTCGCATCCAACTCCACCTCTAGAATTCGCTCAACGCCTCCGGCTCCCATCACGCAGGGAACCCCTACGTAAAGGCCATCGACTCCGTATTCACCTTCACAAAGACAAGCGCAAGCAAAAACTCGCTTCTTGTCTTTCAAATGAGCCTCGGCCATTTCAATCGCCGACAAGGCCGGCGAAACAAAAGCGGAGCCTGTCTTGAGAAGGCCGACCACCTCGCCTCCTGCTCCCTTTGTTCGCTCCACAATCGCATCGATCCGGTCCTGAGAAATCAGCTGGCTAATGGGAACGCCGGCCACAGTGCAGTAGCGAACCAAGGGGACCATTGTGTCTCCGTGACCACCCAAAACCAAGGCGCTCACATCTTGGACCGAGACATCAAGCTCCCAGGCTACAAATGAGCGGAATCTCGTTGAGTCCAGGATCCCAGCCATACCCACGACTCGGTTTTTCGGGAAACCCGAGACCTCCTTGAACGTATAGACCATGGCGTCGAGCGGATTAGAAACCACGATCACAAAAGCGTCAGGGGCATTGTCTCTCACTCCCTCGGCGACTTGCTTCATGATCGACAAATTCGTTTTCAGAAGATCATCTCGAGACATTCCCGGCTTCCGAGCCAGCCCTGCTGTGATGATCACCACATCGGCCCCAGCGATTCCTGCATAGTCGTTGGCTCCGCTGATCTTTGAGTCAGAGCCAACCAGAGGGGCCCCTTCCGCCATATCCAAAGCTTTTCCCTGCGGAAGCCCTTCCACGACGTCAAACAAAACAACGTCACCGAGTTCCCGATAGGCCGCCTGTTCGGCCAGAACGCCGCCAATATTTCCTCCACCGATCAGAGCAATCTTCTTTCGCACTGGGAACTCCTTTTGCTTGTTGAGATCTGGCCCTCAGCTCACCTCTGAGATCAGGCCGACCCACTAGGTCATTCAGCCCTCTCCCAACCTGTTTCGGTTCTCACAGGACGGTTAGCTCGGGAAGTGTTTGTACGGAATTCCGAACGATCTCGCCAACCCCATGCGATCACCACGTGATGCCGATCCTGCCTCGCCCCTAAATTCCCGCGGGTCGACTGGATGCAAGGTCTGGCCGAAAGGCCCGGCTATTCGGGTTTAGGAGCCCGAACACGAATAGAGAGTTCGTCCAATGACTCCGCCGCCACCGGGGACGGGGCTTGCATCAGCAGGTCCTGCCCCCGTTGCGTCTTCGGAAAGGCCACCACATCCCTCAGACTCTCCGCATGGGCCAAAACCATCACCATCCGATCGAAACCAAAGGCAAAGCCACCGTGCGGCGGAGCGCCCAACTCAAGGGCGTCCAGCATGAAACCGAAACTCTGCTTCATTTCTTCATCCGAGTAACCCAGGACCTTCAGAATCTGACGCTGGATGTCTGCCCGATGGTTTCTCAAGCTCCCTGAACCAAGTTCGGTCCCGTTCATAATCACATCGTAGTGGGTGCCTCGCACCGCCTCAGGATCGGTCTCCAGGAGGGGAATATCTTCTTCAAGAGGCGCCACAAAGGGTTGATGGACATACGTCAGCTGCCCCTTGTCGTCCCGCTCGAAGAGCGGGAAATCCACAACGAACAGAACATCCCACTCGCGACCATCCACTCGCCCTAGTTTCTCGCCCAAATCAATGCGCAATCGCGACAAAATGGCGTTGGCCTTATCCGGTGCATCCGCCTGAAAGAAAAGAAGTGAACCCGGTCGGGCATCCGTCTGCTTCACGATCTCCGCCCGTTCCTCATCGGTGAGGAACTTGACGATGGGAGAACGCCATTCGCCGTCTTCAGCAATACGAATCCAGCCCAACCCCCGCGCGCCTAACTCTTTACGAACAAAAGACTCGAGACGGTCAATTTCACTCCGAGAAACCCCATCCGCGTCATGGACGGGCAAGCACTTCACAATTCCGCCCTGATCCACTGCCCCTCTAAAGGCCTTGAATCCGCTGGTCGCAAAAAGATCTGTGAGATCGACCAACTCGAGTAGAATTCGAGTATCCGGACGATCACAGCCAAATCGCTCCATTGCTTCTTTGTAAGACATTCGAGGAAACGGCATAGGCAATTCAACCCCGGCCGCATCTCGGCAACCGTCGAGCGTGAGTTGCTGAAGGACTTCGAGAACCTCTTCAACACCTACGAAAGACATTTCCAAGTCAACTTGTGTGAACTCAAGCTGACGATCAGCCCGTTGATCTTCATCGCGGAAGCAACGCGCAATTTGATAGTAACGTTCAAACCCAGAGACCATCAAAAGCTGTTTCATGATCTGAGGAGATTGCGGGAGAGCATAAAAAGAACCCGCATGCAGTCGGCTTGGTACGAGGAAATCGCGTGCTCCCTCGGGCGTGGCTCGCGCCAACATTGGGGTCTCGATCTCCATGAACCCCTGTCGGCCGAAGGAAGCCCGGAGGGCTGTGGATAAGCGGTCTCGCACCGCAAGGGCTCGTTGAAGAGGAGGCCTACGGAGATCATGAATCCGATACTTCATCCGAACCGCCTCATCGGCCCCCGCCTCTTCCTCAATGGCAAAGGGAGGAGGCGTAGCCGAATTAAGGATCCGTAATTCATGTACGTTAATCTCGATCTCGCCAGTGACCATCTTGCTGTTCACGGTCTCCGCCGAACGGGCTTCTACCACTCCTCTCACAAGAAGAACCCATTCACTGCGCACATCGCCTGCGCTTTGATGAGCCTCGGTGGAGGTCTCGGGTCGAAAAACGATCTGTACTAGGCCTTTCTGATCACGCAGATCAACAAAGATCACACCCCCATGATCTCGACGCCGGTGGGCCCAGCCCGCCACGACGACTTCGTCTCCAACCCGAGACGCATCGATCTCGCCGCAGCTATGAGAACGACGCAGCGTACCCATTCCTTCAAGTTCAGTGCCGTCCGCCGTCATGCCCGCTTTGCCTCAGTTGGTGCGCTTGGTCCATCTTTGGTTCGTGAACCTCAAGCGCGGAGTAATCAGAAAAATACAAGCAAAATCAGGAGTTTGGGTAGCAGTCGCCAAGCACGGTGTCAAGATTTCTAACGACTCAGCGTTTTGGGCATGCCCTCTACCGCAGCCTTAATCAAAGAAGATCCGCCACGGAGGAAATCCGATTGCGCCCCTTCGACTTAGCTCGATACATCGCTTGGTCAGAAACGTGAATCAGATCGTCTCGATTCGAAGCATGATTCGGGTACGTCGCGACGCCGATAGACAAGGTCAGGTCCATACGCCGTTTCTCATCATCCCCAAAGTTCGTTTTAGCGACACTCTTCAAGATCCGGTTCGCCACCGACATCGCCTCAGCGTGATCTGTATCCACTAACAGAATGGCGAACTCATCGCCCCCGTAGCGAGCCAGTGTATCCACCTCACGAACTTCGCTTCGAAGTAGCGCGCAAAGGCGACGGAGGATCCGAGACCCCGTGAGGTGACCGAATTCCTCGTTGACGCTCTTAAACTGATCGAGGTCCATAAAGAGAAGCGAAAGCGGAGACTCGTACCTCTCGGAGCGGCGAATCTCATTTTCGCACGTCCCTAGAAAATAACGGACATTGTAAATTCCAGTCACGTCGTCGATCAAAGCTCGCTCTTTAGCCGACGCGTACAGTTCGGCATTCTTCAATCCCTGAAGCCCGTAGCGAGCGACGAGCTCAGCCCTCTCGATATCCGAACGACGAAACTCCTTGTCCTCTTGAAGAACAAAGAGACGCCCTCTTCCATCACTCAAAGAACCTAAGGGCACAACAAGCACAGACGTCGATTGATCTGCAAGCTCATTGAACAGGTTCGCAAGCGGGCCTCCATCCACCGTTTTTACCTGATTCAAATCTGCATGGAATGGCTTCCCTTCATCGAGCAGCGCACTCGCGAGTTCTGAAACATTTCGATCAACGAGTCCTCTCGCGGCCACACGCCAACCCTGCATAGGATGCTCTTGGGGAAAAAGAGCAACCCCCTTCTCTCGGCCCAGAGCATGGAGCAACGTGTCGAGAAGTTCCGGATAAAGCTGATCGAACTCCAAGCAAGCGGTGAGTGCCTGGCAACCGTTCATCACTTCCACGGTTTGAGCCAAGGCCCGATTCGCCCGAATGAGGCGACCCAGCTCGCAAATTTTGAGTATCGACTCTCTCAAGGCTGAGAGATCCCACGGGCTGGATAAGCATTCTTCGACCCCGCATCTTCGAAGAGAGAGCCGGCTCTGATCATTCGCCTCCGAAATCAAAGAGAGCCATTTTACATCTTCCCACTCCGACGAAAGCCGACTCTTGGCCTCCACAAACGCCTCAACGCCGGAAGGCTCTAAGACCACGACCGCGATGTCGAAACGGGACGAATCGGCCTCCGAAGTAAGCCAATCAAAAGAATTACGGGGAGACCAATCAACCTCAGAGAGCTCGGACTCCTCCACGCGAGGCCCTAGAAGACCTCCCGGATCCACCAGTAGAGCCCTTATGCGATCTTCCACGATCTCACTCCCTACAGAGAACCCACCTCAAGCGCTCCATGAAGAACATTTCGTGTGAACACAGACCCCTCTCCGAACCTGAAAGTTCAAAAACCGCCCAGCTCATCAGCCGAAATGTGCACTCAAGACCTCGGTAAGACTATGCGCCATTCTTGACCTTGATCGTCTGACTTCATAATCCGTCCCGTTTGACCTACAACGAAACCCACTTCGCCCGTCGGGTCGAAAGCGACATCTCGCATAAAGGTAAACACTTCCGGAAATTCTCCTGGCTCAGGCATCTGCCAGCTTCGACCGTTGTCGCTCGAGACTCGAACCAACCCCTTCTCGCCCACTGCGACAACCCGACCCGGCACCGAATCCACAGAAAAGACGGCGAGAGTGCGGTCGATATTGCTGTAAGACCAACTCCGGCCACCATCCTCTGTATACAGAGTCAAGCCTCCGAGCCCAGAGATCATTCCGTTGTTCTCATCTCTGAATCGAACCGTAAACAGAATAGGATTCTGAATGACCCGTGCCTTGACTCCGGGTGTCTCATGGATACGACTCGCGTAATAACGCTCTAAGAACTCTGGGTCTTCTTCAAGATATTCTTCGTAATCCCACGGCGGCTGCCCCCGCAAGCGCACTCTCTCTGATTCGAGTCCCGCATCTTCAAGAACCGAACGCACCTCCTGCATACGCGCTTCGAGCAATTCAAAGAATTCGTAGGGGTCACCCTCACGGCCGAGAACCTGGACTTCTTCTGGACTCGCTAACGCCTCGATGGCCACATTCAGGTGCGCGTCCGTCAGTATTCCCTGAGCAAATTCACGCATGGCGGGCTCATGAACCGCGTCAAACTCGATTTCGTTGTAGCCCAACTGGATCGGCGCAATTTCGCCGGCACCCGAGATCTTGGATGGCAACCAAGTTTGCCCCCCATCCTCGGAGTAAAAAATGTATCCAAATTCACCGATGAGCCAACAGCGCCGGCTCGGGGCCCCAAGACAGTAAATATCATTCAGACTTACATCTTCATAAACTGTCTCGCCCGCACGCACTAAGTCCTGCTCACGGGAGGTCAGCCATTGAAACATAGGATGGGCCTCATCCACAGTAAACGAATTATCGACCCAGGTCTTTCCTCCGTCTTCCGTCCTGATCCGAGTTCCCCATTCGCCGATCGCCAATGCGGTCTGCTCATCAATGGCAGCGACTCCGAACAAGTGGGCGCCCTCGTTTTCCTTCAGATTCGGCTGACGCACCCAAGTTTGACCGCCGTCCGAAGTTTTAAGAATCAATCCCCTCTGCCCAACGGCCCAACCTACTTCAGGCGTGGCCATGGAGACGTTATACAGAGAACTCATGGTCCCGGTTACGCCCTGCTTCCAAGTCTCACCGCCATCCTGCGTAAAGTAGGCACTCCCGTAGTAACCCACTGCAACCGCACTCTGATTATCCACCACTGAAACCGAATAAAGATCATCGTGGACAGTGATTTCACCCGGCCGCTCTGTGTAATCCAGATGGATATCGTGGCAAGCCAACACACCGAAAACCAAAAAAACAACGCAGACTCGAATAAATTGATCCATCTAAATCAACGGCCCTTCGTCAATCGACCGACATCAATAAATCGACGTATCTTGCCTTTGCTCTTCAATGGAGAACCCTCCAGATCCCAGACCTCGATTCGATTTCCTGTTCCGGTCTGCACATTCGCAATGATATCGCTCACAATGGAAAGAACTCGAGGCTCCTCGATTCCCTCCCAACCTGGGAAGTAATCCTCCCCTTCGACCAGAACATCTTCGCTCCAGCGCTTGTTGTGCCAAAGAATCTTCCAAAGTTCTTCTTTCCGGTCATAAGCGAAGGAATACATGGCGGTCATCGTCTCTTTGTCGATGTAAATATCTTTATGATGATAGGGGTGGTCTTCATTTTTTGGAGTCATACGCACCACATAAACGTCTCGCAACTCCCAGCGGTCATCCGCAAAAGAAAGACCATAGGGACCAAAATTGTGATCTCGATCATAGGGGTATGCTTGGACCTTGGTATTCGAGGGGCCTATGAGCTTCGTCTCCCCAAGGCACTCCCATTCATACTGAGGAACGATACCCGCAAAGCTACGTAAATCATCAAAAGTGAAGTCTGTCCCTGAAATCGAATCCGTCCTCTGCGCGGTAGAGATCCGACGCACCCGACGCAAAGTTGGGAGATAGACCCAGGTATCATCATTCTTCGCCTCTGAGCGGGGGTTGTCGGCCGATTTATATCGATAGCTCATCAGCATGATCCCTCGCGCATCAAACGGTGCATCGACATTCACACCAAACGCAAACTTCCTGTTCTCCTTCCGGAAGACATCTCCATTGTTTTTCTGGTGCTCAGGCTCAAGTCGGTGGGATAAGAAGACCTCACGACCATTCCCCTCATAGTAAAGAGGAAGTTCTTCGCCTCGGTCCCAATACGAATAGTAAAAAGAAGCGTTCACACCGCTCCCACGCCAAACGTAATCAAAATCCCACATGATCTTGACCCCTGCCTGAGGGTCATTCTCACAGTCGATCTCATCTAAGGGAAATGGGCGACCCGCCGTGTAATTAATCAGATCATTATCGGGACCAATCTTCGCCTGGCCTCGGTACTTCTCGGTCGCTGCTTTGTAAGCGTCCGCCCCAGAATAGTCTCTCTGAAAAGGACCTATCTCAAGCTGCATTCCTTCGTAAAAAAAGAAGTCGCGGTTATTCCAAAATTCCTTGGGGAGGTAGGGTTTAAGCGCTTCAATATTCTCATACGTGATGACATCCCCTTCCTTGAAAGCGGGCGCTGCCCCTTCGGCATCCTGTTGTGCGTTGGCTGGCTCTGTGAGCCCCAATAAAACCATCGCCATGAGCATTATCAATGCCTTGAAGCAAACTCCGAACATCCTGATGTTCCTTCCTCTCCCTAATTCTCGCCGTCTCTCTCTCTCAACCAATGCCGATCAACGAGGTGACCGACTCACAAACACACTCAAGATCAACCCAACCCCGACATTCGTTTCAATCTTCGATGACAAAGGTCGAGGCAAAACATCCCTGAGGACCACCGACCCCAGAATACTCAAAGCGACTCTTCGTCAGAACTCGTTTTACGAAGAAGAAGCTCATTGATCTGGCTCGACACCCCTCATGGCTGGGCCTCGCCCTTGCGTCCGAAATCATGCTATCAGACTAGCCGACTGAGTGTCAGAGAACGGGGGATCAGTCGACCCCACCTGGGAATTCGGAATAAGACACTTTTCGATGAACCTCACCCACCCGAAACCAATAGAAATCAAAGAAAAGAGCCCTATCCTTAGGCCGGGTTTCTTCCCACTCTCTCCCATGGACTCAAAGGCCCGCCACTCCCTCAAAATACGACGCATTCCCTCTGGGGAAAGGCGTCCTTTGCCGATTGGAAAAATGATTCATTGATCGAACCCCACGCAGTCAGAAGACGCTTCAACGAGGGGGCAGGCGTCCGCATTGTTTGGAGAACCGCGCATACATTCGCCGCCTTGATGTGGGACCGGCTTACAGGCTGGACTCTTCCTCGGGCACGCCGAACCCATCGGCGACAGGCTCTTCGAGGACGCCTGATCGACGATTGGACTTTTCTTCTGGGAGATCTCAAAGGCGCTTTCGCTAAAGCGGGACAATTTGCATCCCTTCGACACGATCTCGTGCCCGCAGACATTGCTCAATCCCTCGCCCAATTACGGGATCAGGTTCCCCCGATGGAGTTTAATCGGGTTGAGGAAGTGATTCACGCTGAACTCGGAGCGCCTCTCGATCAGCTTTTCCTCAGCATCGAAACCCAGTCCATGGGGGCGGCCTCCATCGCCCAAGCCCATCGTGCCAAACTCTTGGATGGCTCTGAGGTCATCATCAAGGTTCAATACCCCTGGATCCAAGCCTCCCTTTCTCGGGACCTCATGTGGCTGCGTCTCATAAGCCGGCTCGTTCTCAAAGCGAGGCTTAGAAACCACAAATACGTGGACCGATCTCGCTTCTTCGCAGAGTTTGAGTCCGGCCTTCGGGATGAACTCGACTTTGAGCAAGAGGCTCAAGCCGCCATCGAAATCTCAAAAAATTTGGCCCATGACAAACAGGTCAAAGTGCCTTCCATCATCCATTCTCATTCTTCAAAAAGAGTTCTCACAATGCAGTATGAGCCTTGTGTCAACGTCAGCGACCGCGCTGGACTGGCGAGACTCGGAGTCTCCGCGACGGCCATTCTTGAAATTCTGGCCCGTGCCTATGCGAAGCAAGTCTTCGTCGATGGTTTTTTCCATGCCGACCCACATCCAGGGAATCTCTTCGTCATCGACGAGCCCGAAGCCGCCCAAAAGCCTTGCGTACTTTTTGTCGACTTCGGCCTTCACAAAAGGCTCTCAAAAAGCCTTCGCCAGGAACTCCGTCAAAGTATTTATGCTCTTTTGCAACAAGATCTTGAGAAGTTCCTAGCCTGCATGAAGGCACTCGACATCGTCGACCCCGACGCAGAGGCGGAGGTTCGGGCCGCTGTCACCGAGATGTTCCAGAAGATTAAAAGCACGGAGAATCCCGGCGCTCCTCTGAATCGATCTGGGTCTCAAATCCTTGGTTTGAAGGACCAGGCCAAGGCCTTGCTCCAAAACACACCCGGGCTTCAACTCCCCAACGATCTGCTTCTCTACGCCCGAACGCTTTCGTACCTCTTCGCCTTGGGTGAAGAGCTCGATCCTCAAGTTGATTTAATGAAGATCTCGACTCCCTACCTCCTGCAATTCCTTGCCGGGAAAGAGTAAGAGTTCGGATCTACCCCTTGAGTCGAACTTCACCGGCTTCATGGTCGGCTACGAGTTGCTCAAGCTCTTCTGAGGTCAACGTACTCGTTGAATTGACGGCAATCGATTGCTCGCTCCCCGTCGCCAAATCTCGCGCAGAGACACTCACCATACCGCTTGAGTCAATATCAAAACTGACTTCGATCTCGGGCTCACCCTTTGGAGCGAGAGGTATGCCTGCCAGAATAAATTCTCCAAGAAGATCATTCTCTTCCGCCAAATCACTTTCGCCCTGAAGAACACGAATTTTAACGGCCGACTGATCATCTCGGGTCGTCGTGAAGATATGTGCCTTCGTCACAGGAACAGTGGTATTTCGTTCTATGAGACGAGCAAAGTGACCGCCGAATGTGCTGATCCCCAGAGACAAAGGCGTTACGTCCAAGAGCAGCAACTCTTTTTCTTCCTCAACCAGCATATGCGCATGAAGCACCGCCCCCAATGCCACGACTTCATCTGGATTGACGCCCTTATGCGGTCGACGGCCAAAATGACGAGTGACCGCCTCCTGAACCATGGGCATGCGCGTTTGTCCACCTACGATCACGACCTGATTCACCTCAGAGGCCGACAGCCCCGCATCAGCTAAGCACTCATCAACACTCTTGAGAGTCTCCTCTACAATATCTTGGACGAGATCTTCAAGGGTCTCCCGACTGATTTCCGTATTCAAGTGTTGCGGCTCTCCACCGGAACTCGTGATAAACGGCAAGTTGACTTCAGCGACTTCTCGCACCGAGAGGTCACATTTCGCTTTTTCAGCTGCATCCTTAAGTCGCTGCAAAGCCATGGCATCACCCTTGAGATCAATCTTGGCGGTCTTTTCGAAGCCCTGTACAAGATGTGTGACAATTCGGCGGTCGAGATCCTCTCCTCCGAGAAAAGTATTTCCAGCGGTGGCCAAGACCTCAAGAACACCCGAAGACATCTCAAGAATAGAGATATCGAAGGTTCCACCTCCTAGGTCGTAGACGGCAATTTTCTCATCGCCATGTCGAGTCATGCCATACGCCAGAGCGGCCGCTGTGGGCTCGTTAATAATGCGCAACACCTCGAGTCCCGCAATTTTGCCAGCGTCACGAGTGCACTGCCTCTGCGTATCCGTGAAATAGGCAGGAACGGTAATGACCGCTTCCTCAACGGGTTCGCCCAAATATTCCTCAGCGACCCGCTTCATCCGCCGAAGTATAATTCCAGCAATTTCCGGACACGTGAAAGCTTTCTCTCCAATTCGAACTCGAGGATCATCGTTGGGACCTCTCACGATTTCAAATGGAGAAAACTCAAGCGTCCTTTGGGCTTCGGTATCGTCGAAACGCCGACCAATCAGCCTCTTCGTCGCGAAGACCGTGTGCCGAGCATTCGTGATCGCTTGTCGTTTAGCGAGATGACCGACCAGTCGCTTGCCGTCATCGGCCACACCAAACATGGAAGGGGTTGTCTTGTATCCGCCAGAATTAGGAACAACGATAGGCCGCCCGTCTTCAAACACGGCGACACAACTATTGGTCGTACCTAAGTCAATTCCAATGACTCTGCCCATGCAATCCCTTATTCAACCCGTCCGAACATATCGATGACGAGTTTCCGATTTGCGACTCGGTGACGAAAATAGACTTTGGCCTACTTCTTCTTTTACCACGGCCTCAACAGGATCAACTGACCTTGAGCGCACGTGAGCCAGAGTTTGACGAAGGAAGGGAGTCTCAGGCTCGAAATCAGCAACAATTTCTAGACACCTCCGAGCCTCCGAAAAGTGATTCTGTGAAATCGCTTGGGCCGCAGCCCGCATTAACTCGCGCGCTCTCTGCTCGCGCTCTGAGCGTAAACCTTGAAAGTCACCAGGCGTCGACTCATCTTGCGAATGACCTGAGTCCGATGACAAAATTCCATTCTCTTTTTTCCTGAGAACAGCATCCCTGACAACAGATGAAGCCAGCGGAGGCCGAGACAAATTTTCGTAGGCTTTCTGAATTCCCTTAAAAATGATCTCGATCTGATTTCGATAGGGGCCTAAATTTCGCCTGAAGTAGCGGTCCGGGTGAAACTCTCGCGACAACTTGAAATATGCGCGTTTCAGATCTTTCTCGTTTGCCTCGTCGCTCACGCCCAACAGCAGCGCATCAGGGCCTTCCAGCAGACCGAGTAATTCAGTCACCCGCCGCTGTGTTTGAAGGTCGAGATCGAGACTTGGATCAACCCGAAGTGAGTCAGATACTTTGGTACTCCCTTCGCAAGAGAGCGACCTACGAAGACCCTGGTCCCCGCAATCGCTGTGACAAACTTCTACGAACCCAGCCGCCAACCAACTCTCAAGGCACAAATCAGACTCCTCGACCGACATGCCTCCCATCTCTCGCAACACACGCCAAGGCGTTCGCCCATCGATACGGGAAAGAAGAAAGAACTCCACGGACGAAGGCTTGATCCCGCCCGGATCAAAACCCGGTGCGAGCCTGAGAACGCGCCTTCCCACGGCTGTCCCACTTTCCTGCTCCTGCATTGCCGCCTCCAGAGGCGTGACCATTCCATCATGTCACGCCCACTATCAGTAAATATCGGCCGGTCCTCTAAGAACCTGAGCGAAGACCGTGAGCGAAGAGCCCAATCCACCGAAGTCGGGGAAAAAGCGTGATCAGAAGGAAAGGCATGGGCCCCGAGGGGCTATGTGGGAGGCGTGGCTACGAGTAGACGCTCAAGCACGGCCTTTTGGGCATGAAGACGATTCTCCGCCTGTTCGTAAATCAGGCTTTGCCCCCCATCGAGGAGTTCACTCGTGATCTCCTCGCCGCGATGGGCTGGCAAGCAGTGCATCAACCAAGCTTCCGGCGCCACTTCAACCAATTTTTGATTCACCTGATAGGGTGCAAAAATTTGTCGCCTTAACTCAGCCTCATCTTCTTGGCCCATACTCGTCCACGTATCGGTGTAGATAAAGTTCGACCCGATCACGGCTTCGAAGGGATCCTCCGTGAGCAAAATCTGCGCTCCGGTACTCGAGGCGATTCCCTCTGCCTGCCGCTGAATCTCAACTGCGGGCTGATGACCTTGAGGCGTTGCGATTCGAATTTTCATACCCATGACGGCACTCAAGAGCATCAACGAATGAGACACATTGTTTCCATCGCCGACAAAAGCAACAACCGCTTCCCCAGGCTCCATGATGGCTGCGATCGTCTGTAGATCGGCCATTGCCTGACAGGGATGTAATAGATCCGTTAGCCCATTGATGACTGGAATCGACGCCTCTTGCGCCAATTGCTCAAGAAGTTCATGACTGAAGGTCCGTGCCATCAAGCCATCCACCCATCTTGAAAGGTTGAGGGCCACATCTCTTGGGCTCTCTCTCGTTCCGATACCAACCTGTTCAGGCCGCAATAAAACGGCGTGGCCTCCCAGTTGTTCGATTCCCGCTTCGAACGTCACATGTGTTCGAAGTGAGGGCTTTTCGAAATACATTGCCAAGGTCCGACCCAAAAGCGTTTGCGGTCGCTCTCCTGCGCGATGCAATTCTCGCAAGGTCTGTGCGCGAGAAAGAATCTCTCCTAATTCGCTGGCCGTCCAATCAGCCACTGTCAAAAAATCTTTAGGCATACCCGCTCCCTTCGAAGAGCACCCCGTCAGGGAGTAAAAACCGTTCCCACACCTGCATCGTCTGTAAACATCTCGAGCAGAATCGCATGGGAAACGCGACCGTCGACGATGTGGGCCTTCGACACCCCTCCCGCAAGCGCGCTTAAGCAGCATTCAACCTTCGGAATCATCCCGCCCAGAATGATGCCATCCTCTATCAGCTTCTGAGTCGAGGACCGAGTCATCTCGCTCACGCGTTCGCCTTGGCCATCGAGAACGCCCTCCACATCCGTCAGTAATAAAAATTTTTCGGCACCCAGCGCCACCGCGATCGCACCGGCCGCCTCATCGGCGTTCACATTGTAGGTCAATCCGGACTCATCAAGACCGATCGGGGCGATCACAGGAACAAATCCACCTTCGGAGACCGCGGAAAGAGCCGTTGGGTCCACATTGATGACCTGCCCCACTCGCCCAATATCCCGACCCTCTATGATCTTCTTTTCTACTCTAAGAAGGCTCCCATCGCAGCCCGTAAGGCCCGCTGCTCGACCTCCGGCCCCCTGGATCAAGCCTACGATTTCTCGATTGACCGTTCCGCCGAGGACCATCTCCACGACTTCCATCGTTTCGTCATCGGTGACTCTGAGACCATCCACAAAAGTGGCTTGCTTTCCGATTCGATCGAGCTGACGTGCGATTTGAGGCCCACCCCCATGCACAATGACAGGCCGAAGACCCACATACTTGAGCAGCACGACATCATCCGCGAAAGAAGCGCGCAAGTCCGCTTCAAGCATGGCGTGGCCGCCGTACTTGATCACAATCGTCTTGCCGAAAAAACGCCTGATATACGGCAATGCCTCGATCAAGACCTCAGCCTTCTCTACAAGGCTCCTCATGCTCTCAAATCTCTCCTTCGATTCAGACCGAAATCAGTCCAATCAAACTCGCTTTTGTATGCCACTCTCTTTTTGAATTGCATTCAAAATTTAAATCGATCTTAGCTACGCCTGTCTTTGCGAGCCTCGGCCACTTCTTCGATAGACTCAACGAGACTACGGTACAGAAGCACACTACGAAGTGCTGCTGACAGGGCGGCGGAGAGCACTTCGGCCGTACGAGGCGAAACAGGCTCACCTTCAGGCAGAAACGCCCTAAAGAGGCCCACAGACTTACCTCGCAATCTGAGGGGGAGACACATCATGGGCTGAGCCTTCCCTCCCATCGGCGTATCCACTTCAACATCAAACCTGGGGTCTGACGAGGGATCTTCACTCGCCACAAGTTGACCCGTTTGAATGGCCACGCCTGTGAGACCTCTCCGCAGCTCTAAATCTGGACGGTCCTCACACACGCCCCCGTCTAAAGTCGCTTCACAGCGCAATTCTCCACTCACTGAATCTGCTAGATAGAGAGAAACCGGTGCAGCAGGAAGCAGCGCAGCCACTCGACCCAGTGCCACTCCGATGACCCTGGCCGGATCGATCTCATCTGCGACCGCTTGGCAGATCTCTCGTGCCATCTCCGATTCCAGTTCCATTTCACCGTCTGAGTCGGGCTTAGACAGAACCTCTGCATTCAGGGCCGGAGAAGCCTCCCTCAGCGATTCCCTAAAACGGCTTCCGTCCTTATCCAGCCCCCCTCCATTCCGCCCATGAGCCGAGGACGAACGAAGGTTCTCAGCCAAAGGCTGAGCGGCCCACCTGAGAAGTGAAAGATCGCCCTTTGCAAAAGCCTTGCGCCCCATTGGCTCGGACACAAAAAGGAGGCCCAGCAGAGACTCTGCGTGAAAAATAGGCACCGCAACAAAACTCTTGCTTCGGTACCGTCCAGGGTTCGAAAGGGTCGCCAGATCAGGATGGGTCTCCATGTCCTCCACCCACATCGGCTTTGCGCGCGAAAAGACAAAGCCCGACACGCCCTCACCACAGGGAATGGGTTCCATGCCTTCGCGGGAACTCAAAGTTCCTGATCGCGCCACCACAACCAAGTGCTTGCCCGCGGTATCGAGAAGTAATAATGACGCTCTTTGCGCTTTCAGAACGTCACATGCCAAATCAACCACGCCTTGCCGAATGAACTCATCCGCCACCGGTGTGGCCTCTGACTCTCGGTGAAGGCTCTCGCTTCGTATCGCAAGTGTCTCAAGTTGCGTTTCAAGGTTACGTAGATTTCGGGCGACCGCCCAAGCCTCCAAATTCCGTCTCACCGCCAAACAAAGCTCTTCTTCATGCAAAGGCTTAGCCAGATAGTCGGAAGCCCCCCGTCTCAAAGCCTCAAGTACCTCTCCTTGGGCAGAAACATCAGAGAGCACGATCACTTTGGGCGCATTCGCTCCCAAGAGCCATTCAGCCAAGCTTTCAAGGCCGTCAGAGTTCGGCAACCCCAGATCTAAAAGCACCAAAGCAGGCGGCGAAACCCCTGCTCTCTCACGAGCTTCGCCCATGGAACTCGCTACGCGACAAGGCAAACCCGCTTCGCTGAGAGTTTGGCGGATACTCTCGCGATAATGCTGCTCGTCATCAATGACCAGGATTTCCATATCGACGTCGCTCATGCGCTCTCCAGAGATGAACCGAAAAACATGCCACAAAGACTGTTCAGAGAATATACTGCGATAGATCCTGATCTTCGATTAGGTCTCCCAGACGATTTTTCACGTGGTCTGAGTCAATGGTCACACGACGAGGAGGCATGTCCGGGGCCTCAAAGCTCAAGTCGTCCAAAAGACGCTCCATCACGGTATGTAGACGCCGGGCGCCAATA
Organism: Deltaproteobacteria bacterium; assembly: GCA_002691205.1. Classification (GTDB taxonomy): domain Bacteria; phylum Myxococcota_A; class UBA9160; order UBA9160; family UBA4427; genus MED660. The sequence goes on along the minus strand of NZHD01000007.1, from coordinate 2,960 downwards.
TCTGCATTTCTCTCATTGATGCTCGCCGCAAAATCGGCGATGGCGTGGACCCCATCGTCTTCAAAGACCAAGTCGATCCCTTCAGTCGCCATGAGAGCCGAGTACTGCCGAACCAAGGAGTTCGTTGGCTCAGTCAAAATTCTAAAGAGGTCGTCCCGTGTCAAACTGGCCAACTCAACTCGAATCGGAAAACGGCCCTGGAGTTCCGGAATCAGGTCTGAGGGCTTCGCGAGATGAAACGCCCCTGCTGCAATGAACAAAATATGGTCTGTGACCACCGGGCCATGCTTTGTCTGGACGGTTGAGCCTTCCACGATGGGAAGCAGGTCTCGCTGCACACCTTCACGTGAAACATCCGGCCCCTGCTTGCCTCCGCTTCCTACGGCCACCTTGTCGATCTCGTCCACAAACACGATCCCGCTCTGCTCGACGCGTGTCACCGCGAGGTCACGAACTTCATCCGGGTCCACAAGTCGAGTCGCTTCCTCATTCGTGTAAGCCACTCGTGCGTCGGCGACACTCATACGTCTCTGTTTGGTCTGACTCGGAAACATTCCGCCGAGAAGATCTTTGAACTGCACGCCCATCTCCTCAACCCCTTGCGGCGTCATAATCGACATAGAAGGGCCCGGCCCTTCTTCCGTGAGTTCGACTTCAATTTCGCGTTCATCGAGTTCACCCAGTCTCAACAACTTTTCAAGCTTCTCGCGAGTCGCACTGGACCGGTCTTGAGCCGCATCATCGGCGACGCCGGCCACTGGGGGCGCCGGCAACAAGGCATCAAGGATACGCTCCTCGGCTCGCTCTTCCGCCTTCGCCACAACACTCTTCTTTAGTTCCTCCGTCACCAAGCCCACCGACAGCTCCATGAGATCTCGAATAATGGACTCGACATCTCGTCCGACATACCCCACCTCGGTGAACTTAGAGGCTTCAACTTTAATAAATGGAGCTTGTGCGAGTCGAGCTAGGCGCCTGGCCACTTCAGTTTTCCCGACGCCAGTCGCCCCTATCATAATAATATTCTTGGGCGCGATCTCGTCTCTTAATTCCTCTGGAACTTGGCGACGTCGCCATCGGTTACGCAGTGCAATCGCTACTGCCCTCTTGGCCTCTCGCTGTCCGACAATATAACGATCTAGTTCAGAGACAATTTCTCGTGGAGTAAAAGTAGGGAGTTCATTCACGGGAGGATTTCTACCTTAATCGAATCATTGGTGTAAATACAAATTTCAGAAGCAATTCGAATGGCTTCCGATGCAATTTCTTCAGCTGAGAGTGATGTGTGCCTCGACAAGGCTCGCGCGGCGGCCAGAGCATAGGAGCCTCCGGAGCCAATCGCCGCTACCCCATCATCAGGCTCAATCACATCTCCATTTCCGGATACGACAAGAAGGGTTTCCGAATCAGCCACCACCATCATTGCTTCGAGACGGCGTAGCATTCGATCCGTACGCCAGTCTCGTGCAAGCTCCACCGCAGCTCGTCGAACATTTCCTGGATAGGTCTCAAATTTCCCCTCCAGACGCTCGAGCAACGTCAGCGCATCGGCCACGCCCCCGGCGAAACCGACGACAGCCTTTCCTTTGGCGATCTTCCTCACTTTCTCGGCGCCTTGCTTCATCACCATCTCGCCCACGGTGACTTGACCATCAGCCGCCATAGCGACTTGACCTTCACGCAACACCGCCACGACGGTGGTAGACCGGACCCGGGGTGTCCCCTGGCTCATTCCGACTTCTCCCTCTTATTCGTATTTTTTCTTTTCACTTCACCCGCTCCCTGTTCGAACTCCGAAGATCGAATCGGCCGCACATCAGAGATCTTCATGCTTTCGCGGGCCCGAGGGTGTGCACTATCGTAGACTTGACGCAAATGTTCCACTGATACGGCCGTGTATTTCTGCGTCGTAGATAAACTCGCGTGTCCCAATAACTCTTGAATTTCCCGCAAATCCGCTCCCATGTCCAACAAATGAGTCGCATAACTGTGACGGAGTCGATGTGGATGGACACGGTCCTGTATGCCGCCCTGATTTCCGCGCTTCTCGAGCATTCTACGAATATCGCGAGCCCCCAACCGCTTTACTTCAGCAGCATCAACCTTTCTTAAAACGATAAAAAGAGGCTCCGACAGAACGCCTGGGCGGCTTCGCACCTTGAGCCAATTCTCGAGTGCCAATAATGCCTGCTCGGGGATTGGAACAATTCGCTCTTTCCCTCCCTTACCCATGACTCGAACATCTCCTCGATTGAGATCTACATCTCGAACATCGAGGGCCACCAATTCGCCAACGCGAATTCCTGTGCCGTAAAGCAATTCGACGATCCCGTTATCCCGTAGAGCGGCCAGAGCTTGGCGAGGAGAAGGCTTCTTGGCCGAGGGTGACTTCCCCTTGTCGGCCAATGCAAAACAATCATCCACTGAAAGCGGCCGGGGCGCCCCTTTGGGTGTCTTGGGAGCCGGTAGTCCAGCCGTGGGATCCAAAGCCACATGCTCACCACGCTGGAGAAAACGAAAGAAAGCTCTCACACCCGCCAAACGACGGCCTAGAGTCGACGGACTCCGCGCGCCATAGAGGCTGGCGAGCCAATTCCGAATCAACTCCGCATCCACTTGATCCGGATCTACAGAGTCCGTTGCAAAATCGGCAAGCTGGGACACATCCGAAAGATAGGCGCGCCGCGTATGAACAGAAAAGCCGCGCTCTGCACGGAGATGCCGCTCAAAATCGCCCATCGCCTTTTTCCAGTTCATGCTGGGCGAGCCTCTTCTTGATGGACATAAGCTGTAATCGCAGCCAGGGCACGTGCGGCATGCGCCTCATTCTTCTCCCGCTTCGGTCTCTTTTTCCGACCTCGCTTGAGAGGCTCATCCAGGGGCGGGAAAAGTCCAAAGTTCACATTCATCGGTTGGAAGTGCTTGGGATTAGCATCACTCAAATGAGTCATGAGAGCCCC
>NZHD01000006.1 GCA_002691205.1 Deltaproteobacteria bacterium | reverse complement strand
TGCTTCGGGGATCCCTGTTGAGTTCAGTAAGGGAGAAGCAAGTCCGGGCCAACATGAAATCAATCTGCGCTATGCCGAAGCGATGGAGATGGCCGATCGGCATGTGATCTATAAACTGGCCGCTAAGGAAATAGCGGCTCAAAATGAGGCTTCGCTGACATTTATGGCGAAGTGGCATACTGACCATGCCGGCAATAGTCTGCACGTTCATATGAGTTTGACCGATCCAGACGGTCAATCTCTTTTTGCAGGGGACGGGGAGCCTATTCCGGGGACGAGTGCTCGGCCTAGCGAGTCTTTTAGGCACGCTGTAGGCGGCTTGCTGGAGCACGCTTCGTGCTTGGCATTAATTTTTGCGCCCAACTCAAATTCTTATAAACGTTATGTGGAGGATACCTTCGCGCCCACCCGGATTGCTTGGAGCTACGACAACCGGACCGTGGGCTTTCGAGTTGTGGGGCACGGCCCAAGTTTGCGTGTGGAATGTCGCATTCCGGGCGGCGATGCGAATCCCTATCTGGTCTACGCCGGTCTCTTGGCCGCGGCGCTGGAAGGGATCGAGCAACGGATAGATCCGGGCCCTCTATTTGAGGGAAATGGGTACTTGGCGCATGATCTCCCCCGCGTCCCAGAAACGCTAGAGCAGGCGATTGCGGCATTTTCGGCAAGTGATTTCCCCAAAAAGGCTTTTGGAGGCGAGGTCGTAGAGCACTTGCTGCACTTTGCGAGGACAGAGCTCAAAGCCTCCCAACGGGCCGTGACTGACTTTGAGCGCGCCCGATATTTTGAGCGCATCTGACGGAAAACGGAGATGCTGGGCATAAATGCCTGTGCGTGTGCAGCTCGATTGGTTCTTGGCCCCAGTTTTACTCGAGAGTCGCCGATACAAACCAAGCTATGACAAAGCGTGACTCTGATGAAGCTGATCTGCTCGATAGCCAGCACCTGGCTGTTTCTTTCGAGAGTGTTCAAGGCGCACGGGACGCTTATGAAATGGAGCTCTCAAAAGGAGGCGTTTTTGTAGCCACAGAGGCCGTCATTTCATTTCGTGAGCCTGTGGAGGTGGCCTTTTCGGTTCAGGGCAAACCACCGGTGCTTGTTTTGAGGGGAGAGGGAGTGGGACGGTCTGAATCGTCTCAGGGGAACCGCGTGCCGGGTGTAGCGATTGCTTTCATTCCTCCAATGCAAGAGGTCCGTCCGTTGTTTCTCTCTTGGATTGAGTCCATGAGCGGTCTTGAATCGGAAGCCTTGGAGAGTTTAACGCCCTGTACCACTTTTTCCGTGCATTTAGAGAACGGTGAGAAGGAGGGCTATGAGCTGGATCCTTTGTCGGTTTCGATTTTGGAATTAGCGCAAGCGGGTTTTGATTTCGAGCGCATGCTCGAGGTGATTCCTGAATCTGAAGAGCAGATTCGAGCGCGAGTTGGCTTGCTGCTTGATCTCGGTCGGCTTCGATTCACTTGAGAGATCATGAGGTTCCAAAGCTTTGGGTGGGGCCGCATAGGGCCTGAGTCCAGGCTCTGTCTTGGCGGGGGGGGAACGTAGCGGCGTAGGACCCACGAAACATTCGTAAGCCTGACCTTTATGAAGACGGTGTGTTCTGTAAAATACAAGTCAATGTAAACCGGCGAAGAGAGGGTGAGATGGGACACGCAAAAGAAACATCGCTTGACGGCCGGACGGCTTTGATCACAGGCGCAGGCAGTGGTATCGGCCGCGAGGCTGCGTTGACACTCGCAGCCGAGGGCGCCCATGTTGTTGTCTGCGATCGAGATGAGGAAAGTGGACGTGTCACTGTGGAGCAAGTGGAGACGGCCGGAGGAAAAGCCGTCCTTGTCTTGGCGGATGTGTCTGATGATGATCAGATGCGAGCGGCGGTTGAGGCGGCGGTGAGTCATACGGGTGGACTGCACATCCTCTTCAACAATGCTGGCATCTTTCCTGAAGGCGACGGCTCGCCTGTTGAGACCCCCTTAGATATCTGGGATTGGGTGATTGATGTAAACCTGAAAGGCGTTTTCCTTGGCTGTAAGTATGGGATTCCGGCGATGCTCGACAGTGGGGGTGGGTCGATCATCAATACAGCCTCCTTTGTTGCGGTCATGGGGGCGGCCACCTCGCAAATTGCCTACACGGCAAGTAAGGGAGGGGTCTTGGCGATGACGCGCGAAATCGCAGTTGAATATGCGCGGCAAGGAATACGCGCCAATGCGCTTTGCCCGGGTCCTGTTCGGACTCCGCTGCTTGAGGAATTTCTGGCGGATCCTGTTCAGAAGGCCAAACGTCTGGTCCATATCCCCATGGGCCGCTTGGCCGAGGCCGATGAGTTGGCCAAGGCCGTTCTCTATCTGGCTTCCGATGCTTCATCGTATGTCACAGGGACGACCTTTATGGTGGACGGCGGGATTACATCGGCCTATGTAACACCGGAATAGTCAGTGGTTTTCGATGTTTCGTGGGTCGCACTGGGACTGCCGCTTTTGGTGGTCTTCCTGGGGGCCCTTGCGCAGGGGCTTTTTGGTTTCGGGCTTGCGTTGATGGCGGCTCCCGTTTTGATTTATCTAAATCCGAACTGGGTTCCCGGACCGATCTTAGTCACGATGTTGATACTTTCTTTAGCGATTAGTTGGCGAGAGAGAGGCGCTGTGGATCGCCGTACTTTAGGTGTGCCCATGAGTGGACAAGCGTTGGGTGTGATCGTGGCTCTCGGTGTTTTGAGTTGGATCGAGCCGCGTAACCTCTCGCTACTCATCGGTGCGATGATTCTCATCGCAGTGAGTCTGTCTTTGTTCGGATTAAAGGTAGCCCCTCGGCCCGGATCCCTGTTAGCCGCAGGAGTGCTCTCGGGTTTTATGGGAACCACCGCTTCTATTCCCGGCCCGCCGCTCGCCTTGCTCCATCAAGATGTTTCGCCGGGTCGTTTGCGAGGAACGCTGGCCCACTTCTTCGTCGTGGGAAATGCGTTTTCCTTGCTCGGCTTGACTTGGACAGGGCGCTTTACTTTATCGGCCCTAGCTGCAGGCCTGATTTTGGTGCCAGCTGCGGCTTTGGGTTTTTGGGCTTCGACGCGCATGGCCGATCATTTTGGTGGATCCCGAATCCGCCAAGGGGTCCTTCTCTTTTCGTCTCTGGGCGCTTTTGGGTTGATCTATCGCGTTTTCTAAAGAGGAGGTGTCCGTCGTCTCCTTAGGCCCCTACGCAAAAGCAGTCCGAACCCAAGCAAAGAGAGGACAAGCAGTGATCCGCCGAGGGCCAGAGCGAGACGCGAAGGTGGCGGAGAATAGGTCGAATCGGAGCACACGAAAGGTGTAGGGAAATGATTGGCACTGAGTTCGGGCGCGCTGGCTGGGGCGGATGAGACGACTTCTACAATTTGATCATGATAGTGAGCGAGATCAGCGACCCAGCTGGTATTGCCGTACATGGTTGAATTGGGGGGCTGCGAATCCGTGCTGCTCACGCTGAAGAGTAAGCCTGCGAGGACCGACCCTCTTTCTGGAAAGACGGGGTCCATATCGGCGAACACGGCTCCACCTGAATCGCCTCGGCCTGCGGCTGCTTCTTGACGCGTTCCGTCTGGGTGCTCGATTCGATCAAAGATCAGAGGGAAAGCCAGCGTTCGGGTTCCGTTGTGCTCAATCCACTGCCGGCTTCCTGAGATTCGGTTTGTCCCCCACTGTTTGATTCCTCCTTTGGTCCACAAAAAACCATCCATGAGTCCACGTTCAAAGAGAGGAACCGTCAAAGCTGAGCCTCGAGAAGCACCGTACCCCATCATGACCACGGGCTGTTCAAAAAGAGGAGACCGAGAAGCGAGAGTAAGAGGTGCCAAATTGGGGTCTTGGCTGATTCGGAAAAGGACGAGGTCAGTGGGCGTATCGTCGATATTCATGACGGGTGTGACGGACCCTGGAACGGGATTAAACCGTTCGCCTTCGATCACAACGATGGTGACGCCAACATGTTCTGTTGTGAGCACCCATTGGCAGCCGAGGTAGACGGCCGAAGGCCCGCCGAGGTGCTGAGCGACATGGCTCCAACCCGGGTCCGGATCGGGTGCGCTGACATTTCCAGATCCATCCCCGTCATCGAGGATGAGTGCATGGAGGGGAGCCGTCATGCAGATCGATAGGGTTCCTGCGATGAGAACCGAGATCAGGGTTCGCTTCTTGAAGACTTCCAGCCATGGAAAGGAGACAATCCCAGAAGAGGAGCAGCGGCCGCCTCGCGTGGGCCCACATGGGATATTGGGGTGTGACCGTGGGAGAGCGTAGATGCGAAAATTCCTCGGAAGCCTTTTAGAAGCGGTGAGACACGCCTCAAAAGACCTCTGTGTGATGAGTAAGGCCATAGACTAGCTCTCTGGACCTACAGGGCATGCCTTCATTCTGAAACGATATGGATCCATTCACGGACCCGTTTTGGCTGGCCAGGACATTCGGCTCAAGGGCAGATCTGCGTCCCAGTCGCCCCCTGGGGCATCGCTCAGGTGAAGTCCCGGGCTGTCCGATAGGTGAGTGAGCGCGTTTGAGGAGAGCGCAACCTTTCAGAACCGTAAACAGAAGAGAACGTTCAATGTTGAAGTGGAGCTCGGCGAGAGCATTTGTGATTCATCGAGAGAAGCCGCCCAAGGTTTGGCTTTCTTACGCGATGTTTCTCGGCTTTCTGGGCGTCTTCTTCTTAGGTCTTCCGGACTCAGCGGAATCTGGGGTTTTTATGTTTACGGACGCACACGGAACCGTTCATTTCACGGATCGGCCTCAGGATCATCGCTATCGAGCCATGATTATGCCGGAAAGAGGGCTGGCTTTGTCTCCACAGGCCACTTCTCATCCGTTATCTCGTCGTGAATTAAATCGACTCATCGAGGAGATCGCGGATGCGCAAGAAGTGGATCCCGCACTCGTTAAGGCCGTGGTGGCGGCAGAATCCAATTTTCAGACGAATGCGATTTCTCGTGCGGGCGCACTTGGCTTGATGCAATTGATGCCAGAAACGGCCGCCGAATTGGGGGTCGAGGCTCCATTTGAGCCGTCTCAAAACGTGCGCGGTGGGGTGCAGTACCTCAAATCGTTGCTCGAAAGATATGATGCGCTTGAGCACGCGCTGGCCGCCTACAATGCAGGGCCTACGACGGTGGACCGCTACGAGGGCGTTCCACCCTATCCAGAAACCCGCGCCTATGTGGCTCGAGTGTTGAGGTTTTATACCAAGTATACGCGGGCGTGGCCGCTTCTTGCCGCCGATCAGTGAGTCTGTGGCAAGAAGTCAGGTCCTCCCGTCTCATTGACCAGTGAAAAGTGGTTTTTGATCCACCGGAATTCTGAAGTAGTATCGGCTGACGGTCGCGAATAACTCATTTCTGAATCGGGTGGGGGCAGCGCTGTCCCGCTTATGGGAATGGAGTGAGTTTTGGGGAGATGTGTCCAAAGTGGTCGATGACTCCGAAATGGAGGATCCAGAGCGAATGACGAGTGAGCGGACTGATCCATCCGGCTCCGATTCCGAAGGCGACCGCTCTAAGCCAGCGGCTCGTTCCGGCTTTGCGATGCGGCGAGAACATCGAGAGACATTTTGGAATTGGCCCAATACGGTCACGATGGTTCGCATTGCCATGGTCCCCGCACTTCTTTTAGTGCCTACGGAATGGGGGCAGACAAAATTGGGCAGCCAAGTGATGGCCTGGGCTTTTATTGTGGCGGCCCTATCGGACATCTTGGATGGCTGGCTGGCGCGCCGAAGCGGGGGGGCCAGCATTACTCGTATGGGCAAATTGCTTGATCCGCTGGCGGACAAACTATTGGTCTCAACGGCCTTAATTATGTTGGTGGCGTGTGGCCGGATTCCTATCTGGGCCTCGTTTATGGTGGTGGTCATTATCGGTCGAGAGTTGGCGGTCACCGGTTTACGAGGGATGGCTTCTTCGGACGGTCACGTGGTGGGAGCTTCGTGGCAAGGGAAATTGAAGTCTTTGATGCAGAACTTCTCTGTGGGGGCCCTTTTATTTCACTATACGACTTTAGGGTTGCCGGCCCAGAAAGTGGGTTTGACACTTTTGGGCATTGCAACGGCACTCACCCTTTGGTCAGGGTATGTCTATTTTGCGGATTATTTTGGGGGATTGAATAGAAATGAGCAATCCCAAGGAGCCGAGGGATGAGTCGAGAGAGGCTTGAGGAACTAGGACAAAAGATCGATGACCGAACGGCCCAGATCGGAGTGATCGGTTTGGGATACGTAGGCTTACCTCTGGCCGTCGAGTTTGCCAAAGCAGGCTTTCATGTCATCGGTTTTGATATCGATGCTGAAAAGATCGAGGCCATCGAGGCTGGTCGGTCGTATATCGGCGACGTATCGAGTTCTGATCTGCTGGCGATGCGGGAGGCGGGCCGCATCTCCGCGACAACAGACTTTGACGCACTTCATCAGGTTCAGGTGGTGAATATCTGTGTGCCCACGCCCCTGACGAAGACTCGAGATCCTGACGTGTCTTTTATGGCTCGCGCTGTGGAGCAGGTGCGCGATCGGCTGCACGAAGGGGAGTTGATCGTACTCGGAAGTACCACCTATCCCGGGACCACGCATGACCTCTTTATTCCGGAATTGGAGGGGACGGGATTGCGCGTGGGCGAAGATTTCGCTTTGGCTTTTGCGCCGGAACGAATTGACCCAGGCAACGAAAAGTTCGTCGTTCGCAATGTGCCTAAGGTGGTGGGCGGGGAGACCCCTCTTTGCACCGACTTGGCGGGCCGTTTGTTTGCCAGCATTTTTGATGAAATTGTCCCTGTCTCTTCTACGCAGTCGGCCGAGATGGTCAAGCTGCTCGAAAATACATTTAGAGCAATCAATATTGGCTTGGCCAATGAAGTGGCGTTGATGTGTGAACGGCTGGGGCTCGACGTTTGGGAAGTGATTGAGGCCGCAGCCACGAAGCCGTACGGTTTTATGAAGTTCTTACCCGGCCCGGGACTCGGAGGGCACTGTATCCCCGTGGATCCCAGCTATCTCTCGTGGCGGATGAAGTCGCTTAACTTTTCCGCTCGCTTTATCGAACTGGCGACAGAAATTAATAGTTCGATGCCCGAGCATGTCGTTGACCGAGTGGCGGACCTGCTCAACGGACAGAGATTGGCTGTGAATGGCGCACGGGTGCTTATTATGGGAGTGGCTTACAAGCGGGATATTGGCGATATGCGCGAGTCTCCCGCACTGGATGTGATGAGTCATTTGGCCGAGCGAGGAGCCGAGTTGAGCTTTCACGACCCATATGTGGCCGAATGCGAGGTGGGCGAGCATCGTTTTAAGGGTGTCGATCTCACGGACGAAGTCATCCAGGAGGCGGATATCATCGTTATTTTGACCGACCATTCGGAGGTGGATTACGCCGGCCTGGTCGCAAAAGGCCGTTGTATTTTTGACACTCGCAACGCCACTCAGAGGCTCGAGGGACACTACGCGAATGTAGTTAAGCTCTAAAGGTTTTCCTGCGGGGATAATCATTTTAGAGAGCCAGGCCTAAGATTGTTGACTCCAGGGCTGCAGTTCAGTAAAAATCCACTCCCGCGCAAGTTTTCGGCACGAGTAGCTCAGCTGGTAGAGCATCACGTTGCCAACGTGAGGGTCGCCAGTTCGAATCTGGTCTCGTGCTCCATCTAAGCCCCCGAACTATCTCATGAATACGAGATGTTCGGGGGTTTTCATTGTTAGCTGGGGTTGCCTTAAGTTCGATGTTTCAAGGCTTTCGAAGAGGGCCGGCTCACTTTAGGCGCACGCGTTAAGTCTGAGGACTCAAGAGAGTGCGAGTCTCACTTCGTGAGTGTGATGGTCGATTTCACCGTCGCGGCTATCCCATCGGGTACCGGATGTCTCGGCTGACGCCCTTGATGGCCCTCATGGTGGGCTTGTCCAGCTCAATGTTGCTCGCCGCAAAAATTTCGGGCAGTTGGTCTTCATGGGTCGCGCCGACGATGGTTGAAGCCACGAAGTCATGTTGCTTTGACCAGGCGATCGCGAGTGTGACGGGAGACATTTCAAGATCCGCGGCGATGGCCATGAGGCGTTCCGTGGAGGCGAGGGCCTTCTCGCCTGCAAACCGATTGGTCATAGCGGCCTGCCGTTTGCCCATTTCAGAGTACTGTGAGAAGCGCGCGCCTTCGGGTCGTGCGCCGCCGTTGTACTTTCCCGATAGGACGCCACCGGCCAACGGCGAATAGGGAATGAGGCTGACGCCTTCCTCACGACAGACTTGTGCCAGTTCATCCTCGAATCGGCGATTATTCATGCTGAAGTTGTTTTGAATCGTCTGGTATTCGGCGACTCCGCGCCGGCGCGACGTTTCGAGGCTCTTCATCAGACCCCAACTGGTTTCATTGCTGCAGCCGACTATGCGCACCTTGCCAGCGCAGATCAGCTCGTTGAGTGCCTCCATGGTGTCATCGAAAGCGGTGCCATGATCCGGCCAATGCGTCTGATAGAGGTCGACATAATCTGTGCCGAGTCGTTTGAGGCTGGCTTCGACCGCGCGAGTGATGTTGTGTCGATCGAGAGCGGTCATGCCGGCACGCTGTGAGGCTTTCAGCCATCCATGGCTTGGGCCGCAGACTTTTGTGGCGAGGATGATGGCGTCGCGATCTTTTGTTGCGAGCCACTTTCCAATGATCTCTTCAGTGCGACCCACCCACTTCAGATCTGGCGGGACAGGGTAGTTTTCGGCCGTGTCGTAGAAGTTGATCCCGGCGTCGAAGGCCTTGTCCAGGATGCGCAGGCTCATCTTCTCGTCGGCCTGGTTGCCGAAGGTCATTGTGCCCATGCAAATTTCAGAAACAGCTATGGCGCTGGTACCGAGGCGTCGAGACTTCATGAGAGATCCTTAATGCGCTGTGCGCGTGTGATAGACAGGTTGGGAGGACTAGTCATTTTCGCAGCCGAGCGGAAATGTGTTAGTCGCCGTAGGTTGAAAGCACGTAGACCGCGAGCGCACGCCTTTGCGCTTCGGAAAGGTCAACGATGGGCATGGGGGGTTGGGGTGCAGCAAAGAATATTGCGAGCTCATCGATGTTGTACCGAGATCTAAGGTTTTCGAGTTTTTTGAGTGAGACCCCGGGGAGCGATTCAGAGGCGATATGGCAGGTCGCGCAGGCCTTTTCCTTGAATATTTCGCCCCCGCGCTCCTCCAAGGCGACTCGGTTTGTCGGGGACAGGTCGTCGAGTCGCTCGCCTGCAGTGAAGCCGCTTGTGCGTGGGGTAGCGGTAGCCGCTCTAAATGCATTGGGTCTTTTTAAGCTCGGTGCATTCGAGTCATGTCTGGAAACTCGATAGACCGCTTTCCCGTAGTCGTCGCTGATGTAAATCGCTCCGTCCGTTCCCTCTGCGATGTCAACCGGGCGCCCCATGACGTCTCCATTTTCCTCAAAGCCTGTTAGAAAGGGGCGTTCGGTAATCTGGCCGTCTGCGCCCCAGTGAAGCGAAACGACTTGATATCCGTCGAGGGTGGAGCGGTTCCAAGAGCCGTGCAGGGCTACGAGTGCGGCGCCGCGATACGCGGGGTCTGCGTCCCTGCGGCGAATGAATGTGATCCCGAGCGGGGCGTTATGTGCACGAAAGGAATGGGCGGGTGCGAGGCTGTCGGCAATCCGGTCTTCGTTGCCGGGGCCGAAGTCGGGGTCTGCCTCAATTTGAGAGTTCGCGTTTGCGTTTGCGTAGGGCCAGCCATAAAAGCCATCCTCGATGATGTGATTGAGCTCGCAGGCCGGCTCGTCGTCGCCAAGCAAATCGCGACCATTGTCGGTTCCGTAGAGGGCATCGGTCCCCGGCTGCCAATCGAACCCCACTGTATTTCGGAGTCCTGTGGCGAAAGTTGTTTCGCCAGAGCCGTCGGCCTCAAATCGAAGAAGGGCCGCTCGGCGGGGATCTTCCTCTTCGCAGACGTTGCAGCTAGATCCGACTGTCACGTAGATGCGCCCATCCGGGCCGAACCGAAGGCTGCGTCGCCAATGATTTCCTCCTTCGGGTATGCCCTCTGCGATTCGTTCAACTTCCCCTGTGAGAGAAATGGTGTCAAGGCCCGACTCTTCGAAGGGGACTCGCGCAATGGCCGTCGCCTCACCGATATAGATCGAGCCTTCTCTAAGGTCGAAGCCGTGGGGACGGTCAAGGTTTTCTACGATGACGCGAGAGCCGTCGGAAAGGCCGTCTCCGTCATGGTCTGCAAGAACGAGCGAGATCTGGCCGAGCCGCGTCTGCGATACGAGCAGTGAGCCTTCAGGGGTCACGCGAAGAAAACGAGCATCCCCCAAGTTTTGGGCCCAGAGTGTCACGTCGTAACCATCCGGCGCACGGAGTCTTCCGTCGGACATCTCCTGTGTCGGGGCCGGGGCCTCACGCCCTAACATTGAGTCAAGGAGCGGACCGCGAAGGGCGTAACCATCGGGAAAAAAGATCCAAATGATCGCGGCTCCCATAAGTAGAAAAAAGATGATTCGGAGCATCCAATTCTTCATTCAGCCTCTCATAAGGAACTTCTTCTATTTATTCGCGGACTGGCTTCGGATGAGTCAAGCCGTCCTGGGCACCACTCGCGATTCTGACAGATTATCACACAAATGTCAGAATCGTCGAGATGCGTGTTCGGCGGTGCCCGTCACGAATGGGCGAGACTTCCCGGCGGGAAACGCGGACGAGGTGGGCGATGGGTGCACGCGCCATGGATCAGGCGCTTAGTGGATCGGTTGGTTTTCTTTCTGCGAAGGTTTCAAGGCATGACCCCTTCGCGCTCTTCCAGTGGATGCCGCCCTGTTGGTGAAGGGCTAGGGCGTTGCAATCTCAACTCTTTATGTCATCCCAGCATTTTTGTCGGTAAAAATGTCAGTTTTGAGCGCTGGCCCGATCTTGGGCGTGTGTTTTCTTTCGACTGTCCATCTTGCGACGATGCTCGAAGGGCATCGAGAGGTTTTCGCCGTTCGGAAAAAGAGGGGTCGTGGTGAGGGGGTCTTTCGAATGCTCTATTCTCCAGATTCGTTGATCACTGCATCGCTTTGAGAAATTTTCCAGAACCAAAAGGCGACGCTCAGGTCGATGGGAATCCAGATAAACTGAGGCAGAGGAATCGGAACCACCGGATTGAAGAGCAATGCGACAACGACGAGTCCAATAGTCTGTTTCGTATTGCTGATTCCCAGTCCATAGATCGCAAAGAGTGCAACACCGGTGATCACGAGACGGAGCACGGTATAAAGTCCGTAAGGCCAGATCGGTATAACCGATAGGACCAGCAGGCCGGCCGCGACCAAGAGGGCTAGGCAAACGTTTTCGTGATTTGAATCGATGGCTAACGTCCCTCCAGAAAGGTCGACCTTTCTGCCGTTTGTTCGCCCCAAAAGGACGCCAGCAAAAGTATACCGGCCGCCTCCCCGCAGTATTTATTTAATTGTTTTAAATAAATCGAAAGGCTCGTTTTTATCGACGGAACTCAGCCCGCTTGGTGGATCAAAGGCCCCGCTCTCGCTCATTTTCTCTATCTGGCCGAGAAGGCTCGGCTGAAGAAAAAGAAGGAGAGCAAAGTCAGTCCCAGTAAGAGGCCGATCAAGATCCCTGTTCGGGCCCGGTTTCGCAGGCCGTTGATCGCGACTTGCCTTTGCGGGTCGTATTCAGGGCGCACAGCAAGAACGCCGTTCCGCGTCGCATACTCTTGATACTGAGAGAGCATGCGTTGAAGTTGCGCGGGCTGTGTGCGGGCGAGATCGGTGGTCTCGCCGGGATCGAGGGTGATGTTGTAGAGACGCCACTCCCCGTCGCCGACGGGGCCACGATTCCGCACGATCTTGTAGTCGCCTTGGAAGAGCGCAGCGTGGCCCGCGAGTTCCGTCCCGACGGCATCCTTTTCGGCATAGACGCGATCCACTCGACCTTCGATGAAGGGCACGAGGCTGTGCCCGATCATGGGCTCTACCACTCGACCGCCATATCTCTCGCCGGCGGGCGCCGCGCCAGTGAGTTCCAGAATCGTCGGAGCGATGTCCGTCACCCAGGTGAACGCAGACTCGATTCGCCCGACTCGTTTGTCATTTTGAAGGGGCACTCCGGAGAGAATCAGCGGCACGCGAAGCCCGCCCTCACCCAGATAGAACTTGTAGTAGGCCAGGGGAGACGCTGCGGCACTGGCGAAGGAAGAGCCGATGGAATTGAAGCTTCCCTTCAATCCTAGGGTCTCGTAGTCGGTGGAGTACCCCTGGCTTCCCAGGCCGAATCGAGTGAGAGGGGACTCGGGCTCCTCGGGCCCTGCCGCTTCGCTGCCGTTGTCGGACGTAAAGATGAAAATCGTATTTTCGTACTCGCCGATCTCCCTCAAGTGCTCGACCAGGCGCCCGATGTTGAAATCCATAGCCTCGACCATTCCGGCATACACGGCCATGCGCTTCGCCTGGTACCGCTTCTGTTCAGACGAGAGAGCGAACCAATCCTCGGTGGTGGGCATGGCGACCATGCCGGCGTCCTCCGGCACGATTCCCAACTCGACGGCGCGCTGTCGGCGCTCGTAGCGTAAGCGATCCCAGCCCTCGTCATAGACGCCCATGTATCGGTCGATAAATTCCTGAGGAGCCTGGACGGGCAGGTGAACGGCCTGAAACGGCAAGTAGGCGAAGAAGGGGCGGTCGTCGTCCGCATGACTGTCGATGAACTCGATGGTCTTATCGACAATAAAGCGTGACGAGTAGAAGTTCTCGGGGAGTTCCGTTTCTTCGCCGTCTGCGAACCAGTTGGCCTTGTCGTAGATCGGGAGATACGGCTTCTGCTCCCAATTGTCAGCTCCACTGTCGGCGAGCACGAATGTTCGTTCGAATCCCCGCCGGCTCGGGAGCAGGTTGGGCGTCATGCCCAGATGCCACTTTCCGGCGACGTAGGTGCGGTACCCTGAATCCTGCAGGAGCGTCGCCACAGTGACTACGTTATGGCCAAGTGTGCCCTGGTTTCCCGACTGCTCAAGATGCTCGGGGGGCAGCATTTCGGGGATGTTCGGAACGCCGGCCCGATGGCTGTCGACGCCGGTCAAAAGCATTGCTCGGGAGGGCGCGCAACTCGCCGCCGTATGGTAGTTGGTGAAACGCACCCCCTCCTCGGCGAGAGCTGTGATCGTGGGCGTTGCGATCTCGCTGCCGTAGGGGGCCACATCGCTGAAGCCGAGATCGTCGGCCAGGATGAGGACGATGTTCGGCCGAGGAGACTCGGCCCAGGCTGGAAACGCAGCAACCAGGACATAGGCAGAAACGAAAATAGCGATGACGCGAGTCATTGGAATCACTCCCCGCGAGCAAGCTTTGTCGCGGCCAGCAGCAGGAGCCCGCCCACCACGATCTCAGTAGCGATCATGGGGGTCATGAGCGCTGCATCATGGAAGAGCCAGGCCAGAACCCGCAAGAGGGCGACGAGAAAGAGTAGAATCGCTGGCGCGACGAACCATGTTCGTTTAAGCGTGACGAGTGCGGTGAGGATCATCAGCCCCATGCCCAGAAAAAGTGCGCCCACGTCACCGATCTGAGAGCTTCGCGCCGCTCCATGGAGGAGGGGCATTGCGAGGCCCTTCACGGCCCCGGCGGGTTCCACGGCGAACCGCAGTCCTGTGACGAGAAAGCCGACGGCCGGAAGGAAAAGAAAGATGCGCAGTGCTCTCTTGAGAAGGCGGTTCACGGCTGGGACCGCTGCGCGATCAGGCGCATCATCTCGTGCGCGGTCTCTTGTCCAGAGTTCTGGTTTTGGCCGGTGACGAAGCGCTGTTCGTCGTCGATCACGACGTGCGTGGCGAATAGATCGCGAAAGGCTGTCGCGCTCTCATACACCGCCCCCGCCTTTCGCAGCTCTGTCTCGGGGTGCTGGGGTGTGATTTCGATCCCAAGTTCGCGAACCTGCTTGTCGCTCACCCCCGTCATCTTCCGGCCCGCGATCAAGAGCTCCCCATCCCTGTTCTTGGCTCGAATGAAGCCAAGGGCACCGTGACAAACGGAGCCCAGTATCGGCGTCTCGGCGTAGTAGGCCTCGCTCACTTTCTGGCCGAGCACGTCGGAGTAGCCGAGATCGTACGCGGCCCCCCATCCGCCGGACAGGAAAATCGCGTCGTACTGCGTGAAGTCGACGTCGTCGATTCGAAGCGAGTTCTTCACCTTCGCCTGAAGCGTCGGGTCTTGGAGGAAGCGTTCGTCCTCAGCAGTTCGGATCACGAAGTTGAGCGTTTGTGGATCGACGGGAATCGGTCCTCCTCGAATGCTTGCCATATCGACTTCCATGCCGGCATCAAGGAAGCCATAGTACGGATGGGTGAACTCCGAGGCCATGACGCCCGTTGGATCGCCCTCGGTCTCGCCCGGTGCGTTCAGTACAGAATGGCTGGTCGTGATCACGAGCGCACGCAATCCGTTGAGATCGTATGTTTCGCCCTTGTACGTGGGATGGAGGCCGAGTCCATGGACGATCGTCGGCAGAGAGAGGCCGAGGAGCAAGGCGCCGAGTACGAGGGTTCCCGCGATTGTCAGAAGTTTCTTTTTCATTTTTCTTTCTCCGAGGATCATTTGTGGGGGAGTGCAGCTGCGATTCCGCTTTCCGGTAGGACCATTTCAATATTGAGTTGGCCTGCGAGTCCGGCGGAGCGATGTTCGGCACTCTTTCGATAGTCGGGATCCATCACCATAGCGAACATCGCTTTGCGATTCGGATAGATCGCGATGGCGACCATATCCCACAGATCCTCCACCGTGCCCAGGCGGAGTCCGGTCACCTCGCCGGCGATCCCAGGTCGACCTCCGACTTTTTTTAGATGCGCTGCCACTTCGTCGAGGTAGATGCTGTAGGCCTCTTGTCCGGTTAGTTCAGTCTGTCGTCCGTCTTCGTATTCAGCCTTGTCCTTGAACCTGAGGAGGTTCACCATGTAGATTGGGCTGTCGTGGCCATCCTCGGTGAGTTCCATGATTTGCTCTGTTGTTGGGTTGACCGCGTTCTCGACTTTCATGGTATTTGTTCTCCGTGCTTAGAGGGCTGAATGGGAAGGGTTGTTTGCGCGCGTTGCGATGACAACAAGCTGGCCGTTGCCCGCTATTTTTCAGTGAAGCCCGCGTCTACGTCCGCATTTAGCTGTTGCTTGAGGCTTCTGAAGATGCGGCGTTCTTTGCTCGCGAGGCTCGATGCGAGTTTCTTGGCTTCGCGCCCGAGATTCGCTTCGCTGGCTTTTCCATCGGCGAATCCGCACGCGATCGCTTCGTCGGCGGCATATCGTTTTCCGCTTAGGACTGCATCCCGCGCTGTGTTGGCGGGCAGTTTTGCTTTCAGCAGGTTCATCATGGGGGCTGAAATGGGGACGCCGACGTCGACCTCCGATACGCAAATCCAGCCGCGATCTTCGCGGATCAATCTGTAGTCGCAGGCCAGTGCGAGGAAGGCCCCGGCGGCAAATGCGTGACCGTTGATGGCGGCTACGGTGGGGATCGGCAGCATTGTAAGACGCCTCATGATCCACGTCATGTTGGTGCCGAATTTCGCCATGTCCTGGCCCTTGAGGCCCATGACCACTTCAACGTTTAGGCCGTTGCTAAAGAATTTTCCGACTCCGGTGAGCACAAGGGCTGCGTTGCCTTCGGAGTGGCTTTCCACGGAGTCGAGGACCTCCAGCATGCGAGTCTGCCAAGAAGGCTCGATCATGTTGGGGCCGTTGTTCAATGTGATCACGTGAATGTCGCCGTCGCGATCGAGATCAATCATGTCCATTCCTTTATGTTCGGGTGGAGCCATTCGTATGGGACCAATTTTTCGTAGAGGGCTGGTTGGAGAACCTGTGCGCTTAGGGCTCGTCCTTGTCATCAACTCCTCCAAGGGCTTGGCCGCCCGCGAGGCATACCAGCGCGGAATCGAAGTCCTTCCTTGCCGACGCGGTGAGGCACGGAGAGAGGACGGCGAGGTGATGCTTTAGTCCGCGCTCTTGGTCTTCCCAGGAAACCTGCTCCAAGCCGTCGATTTCACGCAGATGATCCATCCAGTAGCGGGTCAGGACAAACAGAGATCGCGCGAGGATATTCAGATCGACTTGGAGATCTTTTCGAAGCATGTCTTCTTTGCGCATCCTTTTGAGAAAGTCTTCAAGTATCTCAACATCCTCGACTAAGTCTCGATCGGGAAGGCGAGCTTGCTTGCCTTCCCGAAATTGAGCATGGTCTCGAAGGAGAAACCTGTTCTCCCAACTCATAATCATCGAGGATCTCAGGACTTCGACGTAGTCGTTCGCGATGGCCCCTGTCTCGAAATTCGAATGAGACTCGCGCCGCCGGCGCCGGGTTTGTTTTTCCAACGCTTCGGCGAGTTCTCGCTTCGTTCCGAAGTGATAGGTGAGATTCCCGGTGGCGATTCCGGCCGCGGCCGCGATCTCTGAAACAGGAGTTCCGGCATAGCTCTTCTCGTTGAAGAGTTTGAGGCTCGCTTCAAGGATGCGCTCGCGAGTGGTCGTTTGATTGGGCACGGGCGGGAGTTTCTCAGGCAGGATGAAAGAGGGTCGAATTGACGGTTTAGGATTTCCATCCTAAACGTAGTACAATGATTGTCACCTGCCAGACTCTGTGTTTCGTCCAGCTCCGGCAGAGCTTTCGAGTGAGGCGTCGATGAACGGCGATGTCGCGATCCGTGTTCCCCGAGATAAAACGTGAGCGAAGACCAATTCACCGACGAATACTGATTCAAGAGCCTGCTGCCCGTGGTCAGTGCCCAGCGGTTGATCCCCAAAGAGGGGTTTCCCCCTGGCCGCGCTAATACGGCTTGCTCAACAGGCTGATTGGCGAGGAAGCGACGTTTTTCCATGGCATCCTCTCCCTGGCTCCTCTTGGGGGATCCGCATTTGCTCCCCGGGCTGGTGTTCCTCGTATTGAGAATGGGGGCCAGTCCGTAGGCGGACGAGGGACTTAGTCCAACACGCCAACTCGGTTCGCGATGAAGGCGCTGAACCGAAACAGTGTCTGCTCCTGTCCCGATTCCCATCTTGGGTTCGCACTCAGCGGTGACGGGAGCTCTCACATTCTTTTAGTCGTTGACTTATGGAGTCTCGATCCTTGCGATGGCGTTGTCGATGGACGTCTGGAGTCCGCCCCGTGAAAATGGCTTGGCTAGAAACTCAAATGAATCGCCTAGCCTTTGGTCTTTCAATACATTTCGAGCGTCATAGCCACTGACTAGAATAATTGGAAGTCTGGGTTGCCGCTCGCGAAGAAGGGTGGCTGCATCGAGACCGCTGCCATCACCAAGAGTCACATCAATGAGAGCAAATTCTATTTTCTTAAGATTTATCGAAGGAAGTTCATTTTGAAAAGCGGTCAAGCTGTCCAGCCACTGTACTTGGCGTCCGCTTTGCTTCAGCATGGTCGTCGCGAGTTGAGCCACGAGAGTCTCATCTTCGATGAGCAAAACCTTCGTTTTTTCCGGGACGCTGACAAGTTGGCCGAGTTCTTCGGGTGAAATCATTTGGGGAATTTTCGATGAGCGGGGAAGGAGCATGCGGAATTGACTGCCTCGGTTCAGGGTCGATTCCACCGTCAAGGCGCCGAGATGCGCGCGCATGATGCCCCTCGAAGCGGCAAGGCCCAGTCCAGTTCCCGTCTCACGAGTTGTGTAAAACGGTTCAAAAATTCGCTCGATTTCGCCCGGGGGCATACCCGAGCCGTTGTCCGTGACCATGAGCCAGTGGCAATCTGAATTATTGAGGATGGAGTCGTCTCCCGAGAGTCTGAGATTATCTTCGGACCCGACTGAGATCGTAATCTTGGAGGCCCCGGAGTCGCGCGCATTGGTGAGAAGGTTGAGAATGACTTGGCGGATTTGAGTAGGGTCAACGTCCACAGCTAATATTCTTGTACGATCGATATCGAAGACGACTTCAATTCCTTCAAGCAGGTCATGGGCCCAGTCTTGGTCGATCTCCGAACCGAAGGCGGCGAGGTCGATGGTTTGAGTTTCGCGATGAGCTCTTCCGGCGTAGGCAAGCATTTGCTGGGCTAAGTCTCTCGCGCGTACGCCGGCCTCCATCATGGACTCGAGGCTGGTCTTTGTTTCGCCTGACTGGCCCTCGGATTCTTGCATTAATTCAATATTGCCCAGGATTACAGTGAGGAGGTTATTGAAATCATGTGCAACGCCGCCTGCGAGCACACCTAGACTTTCAAGATGCTCTGCTTTTCGAGCTTGACCCTCTAAAGAAATACGCTGGCGAGTTTGCAAGGCTAAGTTCGCGAGGTCAGCGATGGAGGCGGCAAACATTTGGTCTTCAAGGGTCCACTCTGAGTCGATGGATTTTCGTTCAATGACAATCACACCCGCTAAATTTCGTGAGCTGATGATTCCGACGTAGAGAGTGGGCCAGTCGGTTTCTTGACGGTGGGAGATCGCTTTCGAAGATGTACGATCCGGGTGACGAAGCGAGGTCACTGTCCGGCTTTCGAACAGAAGCTGTATAGATTGCTTACTGAGATTCAGAGTGGGTGGTGGATCTGTCCTGCGATCCGCCATGTCTTCTTGATCTGATGCGACCAGTTGGAGTTCATGTTTTTCGCCCTCGATTAACCAGATCGTGACGCTTGAGGCTGTTAGATTGACTCGGGCTGCTTCGGAGATCAGATTTAGCACGGGTCTCACATTTGTATCCGAGAGGGCTGGTGCTTTAACAAGGTTTTGAAGCACTTCGCTTCTTTGCAGTAATAGGTCGACTCGCGTGCCGGAGGCACGAGTCGCATGTATCCGCTGTTCTTCGAGGATGCCGCCAGCGAAAGCTGCGAAAAATAGAAACCATCCCCACTCTGAAGGCTCGGGAACATCGAAGCGAGCCACGATGGTGACCCAAGCGGCGAGGGCGACCGCGACAATGGAGTAGAAAGAGATTCTCGACAACATGACAAGGCCTATGCCTAGAATAAGGACAACAAAGTTGGTGGTGTTGACGGCTTGCCTAAACAGGGCGAAGTGAACCACTGTGTTGATGAGTGCGATGATCGACAATAGGACGCTTGCCAGATGGGCTTGACTTTGTCGAGGATTCTTTTTCCATGTGACAGCGATGGCCGCGCTCAGCAATGCGGAAAAGGCGGCCAGCAAAGACATGGTCCAGCGGTTGTCGCCAGACAGGATAAAAGGGTGAATAAAAGCGAGTAAGCCGTAGAGTGCAGCCAACAGGGAAGCCGTCGGAGTGATCGAAGCAGAAACGGCTTCTCGTAGGGCACGAGCACCTGGATCGATTTCCGGTATTTTCAACTTGGCGGCCTTTTTAAGCGGAGCATTCTCGGGTTTAGAGCCACTTTATTTTAACGGAAAGGAACGAGGTTCTTTTTCAGGCGTCCTCTTTGACCCGTACAATTTCAGCATAATACACGCTCTTTCACGCGGATACTTCAAGTTTGTAGATGTTTGGTGACTGGAGGGCTGTTTGACCAATTTCAGCAGGACGGACGGATCGCAATCGGGATGGCTGCCCGGCGGTCTCATCCTCGCCGACACGCGTTAGAGTCTCCCTGTGTTTGAACTCGCCTCATGCTCACATCGGCCAACTTGTCCGGGATGTCCTCGCTTCGGGGAGTCCTCAATGCCATCGACGTCGATGGATTTACTACGTGCTCTTTGCGAGCGGGTGGGGGTTCCTCCACCGGTTGTGCACGAAGAAGAGAGATTCGGGCATCGCCACCGTGCCCGCCTAGCGATACGTGGTCGCGCTCGAAGTCCCAAAGTTGGCCTCTTTCAGGCGGGCTCTCATCGCATCGTCGATATTCCGAATTGTCGTGTCCACCATCCGCTGATCAATGAGGCGGCACAAGTACTCCGTCAGGCGATGCGTGAGACCGGCATACCACCGTATGCTGACAGACCCCACGCGGGCGCGCTGCGTTACGTCCAAGTTGTCGTGGACCGGGCTGCAAGTCAGGTTCAAGTCGTGCTTGTCGGAAACGGTGAAACGCCTGATGTATTGGGAGACCTACCGGATGTGTACGCTCGTTTGCTTGGAAATCGACTGCAAGGTCTCTTCTTTAATTCACAACCGGACCGGAGCAACAGTATTTTTGGCGCGAATACGACTCATCTGGCTGGCCATACAACTCTTCGCGAGGTCTTCGGAGGTGCCGACGTTTTTTACCCACCGGGCGCCTTTGGCCAAAATCATCTGCCTCTCTTTTCGCAAGCGGTCGACAGAATCTCAGAGTTGACCCCATCTAAGGAGATCATTGCTGAGTTCTACTCTGGCGTTGGTGCAATCGGCCTCGGCCTTCTTAAGCGTAGTCATCAAGTCAGATTTAACGAGCAAAGTCCAGATGGACTGCGTGGTTTAGAAGCTGGAATCGCAGCTCGACCTGCAAGCGAACGCGAGCGCGCCCAGGTTTTCCCGGGTGCGGCGGGCGACTGTCTGGAGGGGCTGCGGGGAGCCGGCGTCGTCATCGTGGACCCCCCCCGAAAAGGCCTCGATCAACCGCTGCTCCAAGCGCTCGTGAGAAGTCCACCTCAGAGACTCATCTACCTTGCATGCGGCCTGCCTAGCCTTCTAAAGGAGCTTGAGCTACTTCATCGCCCCGATGGTTTGCAAATCCAAAGCGTCGAAGTTTTTGACTTCTTCCCATTTACGGAGCATGTCGAAACCTTGGTCTGTCTCACTCGAAAATCGGATGACCTTTTGCCTATCGCATCACGGGAAGGCTTTAAAACCGACACGAATACGAAATGATGGGGCTTCATTTTGAGTTTAGTTCCCAGGGGCGTGTTCTCCTTTTGGCCCATACGTTTCGGTCCGTTTTAAAGCCACCGGGTGTGGCGACCTTGGGCCTTGTGCCCGTTTGGGGCAACTTTACGAATTAGGGCTAGTTTGATTGAAATGGGGACTCTGTGAAAAAGATTGCGCTGTTCGCCGACGTTCAGAATATCTACTACACCTGCCGCCAGGTCCATCAACGTCAATTTAACTATAGAGAGTTGTGGAGTCGCGTGAGCCGGGAAGGGGACATCGTTCATGCAAATGCCTATGCGATAGCAAGGGACGATGACCAGCAAAAAAAATTTCAAAGTGCACTCAAGCACATCGGTTTTAATGTAAAACTCAAGCCCTATATCCAACGTAAAGACGGCTCTGCAAAGGGCGATTGGGATGTCGGAATCACGATCGATGTGATGGAGGCCGCACCCACTGTAGATCATGTTGTGCTCTTGTCGGGAGACGGAGACTTTGCTTTGTTGCTCAAGAAAATCATTGACACCTATGGGGTAACGACAGAGGTGCATGGAGTCAGAGATCTGACGGCGAGGTCTTTGATAGAGGCAAGCACAAATTTTTACCCGATTGAGAGTGGGCTTTTACTCTAGAGAGCATAAAAGAACTACCTGTCGCTACGCGGTGCGGAGAGTCTTAAACATACGCACAACTTGGCAAACGTCGTGCGATGGGGTCACCCATATATTGGCGAGTAAAGGGGCTGTTTCGGAGATGGCAGGGGCGCTGAGCGTTGAGGGTGCTCGGCGAAGCGCCGGTCCCGTTTTTGATTTTTTTAGTCTTGCATCAGGGAATTTCGGAGACTAAATTGGGTCGCGCGAGCGCTTT
>NZHD01000005.1 GCA_002691205.1 Deltaproteobacteria bacterium | reverse complement strand
TTGCGGCTGAACTCTCGGCATCCAATATTGTCCTGGCGACGGGCGCGCGGGCTCGAGTGCTTCCCGGCTTAGAGCCCGATGGGGACCGTGTTTGGACCTATAAGGAAGCAATGGTCCCTGAGACCATGCCCGAGTCCCTGCTTGTGGTGGGGTCAGGCGCGATCGGGATGGAGTTTGCGAGCTTTTATCGTGACCTCGGAGCTGACGTCACGGTGGTGGAGATGGAGTCACGCATTCTTCCTGTGGAAGATGAAGAGATTTCGGCGCAAGCCCGAAAGCAGTTTGAACGTCAGGGAATTCAGTTTGTCACCTCTGCGAGCGTGTCCTCGTTGGTTCGCGAGGCGACCGGTGTCACGGCGCAAATTGAGTCGAAGGGCGGTGAGTCGCTTTCGGTGACAGCTGACCGAGTCATTCTAGCTGTGGGAATCGTGGGGAATGTGGAAGATCTTGGGTTGGAGACGACGAAAGTCGAAGTGGATCGCGGCCACATCTCAACGGATGCGGGTTGCGAGACCGCCGAGCCTGGTATTTATGCCATAGGGGATGTCACAGGCCCGCCTTGGCTGGCCCATAAAGCGACCCACGAAGGGGTTCTCGCGGCAGAGCGAATCGCCGGCAATGAGAACACGCATCCCTTGGATAAGAACCGGATTCCAGGGTGCACCTATTGCCGTCCGCAGATCGCAAGCGTGGGTTTGACCGAGGCTGCAGCCTTGGAAGAGGGATTTAAAGTTCGAGTGGGGAAATTTCCTTTCGCCGGGAACGGCAAGGCCATTGCTTTGGGCGAGTCGGATGGCTTGGTCAAGACCGTTTTTGATGCCGAGACGGGTGAGCTGCTCGGGGCCCACATGGTGGGCGCTGAGGTGACCGAGTTGATTCAGGGCTTCGTCATCGCCATGAATCTTGAGACGACTGAGGCCGAGTTGATGCAGACGGTGTTCGCGCACCCCACCTTGTCAGAAATGATGCACGAATCTGTGCTTGCGGCGTACGACCAGGCGATTCACATTTGACTGAGCGATTAATGGGAAATTCCGTGAGCGTAAACGTGGGAGAAGCCTTGGCTCGACCGTCGGTCGAGCGAAAGCCGCCATGGCTCCGCGTGAGGCTTCAAAATGGAGCCGTGGTGGAGGAAACTCGGGCTCTTGTCAGGCGTCAATCATTGAACACGGTCTGTGAGGAGGCGGCTTGTCCGAATTTGCCGGAGTGCTGGTCGAAACGTCATGCCACGGTGATGATCTTGGGGAGCGTTTGCACGCGGGCGTGCGCCTTCTGCAACGTTGCCACAGGGCGACCGGATGCCGTGGATCCCAATGAGCCGGCTCGCCTTGCTCGCGCAGTGGCGGAGTTGGAGTTGGCTCATGTTGTGATTACCTCGGTGGATCGAGATGACTTGGCCGACGGCGGGGCTTCCCAGTTTGTCGCCTGTATCGAAGCGATCCAAGAGCAGGCCCCTCAGACTACGATTGAAATCTTAACTCCGGATTTCCGTCGTCGAGATCATGTGCTTGGGGGCATTCTAGAGGCCGGCCCCGATGTCTTTAATCACAACCTTGAGACTGTTCCGAGCCTCTACCGTCGTATCCGGCCTGGAGCGGAGTATACGCATTCGCTCTCGATTCTTAAAAAAGCCCGGGATCTTTCGCCTAGCGTCTTTACTAAGTCAGGAATCATGGTGGGACTGGGCGAGACGCGAAGCGAAGTGCTTCGGGTGATGGACGATTTACGCTTGGCGGAAGTTGACTTTTTAACCGTAGGTCAATACTTGAGGCCAACGCCCAGACACGCTGCGGTGGCTCGTTATGTCGAACCGGATGAATTTGAGGCCTATGCTCAGGAGGCTCAGGAGCGAGGTTTTCTGCTGGTTTCGGCTTCGCCCCTGACGCGGTCGTCCTATCACGCGGGGGAGGATTTCAAGCGCCTACAAGCGGCGCGCCGCGCTTCGCTTTCGAAAGAGGTTGAGCCGCCCACTCTTACTTAGGCGTGGATTTGAGGGCGCTTCGTTCGGTGTACCAATCAATGGTCTCGTCAACATGGTCTCGCTCGGCTTCAAGGAAACGTTCGACGGCTTGAGAAAGCCGAGGGTCACTCAGAAAGTGTGCACTTCGAGTCGGGCGAGCATCGAATCCTCGCAGCTGTTTGTATTCTCCGCCTGCACCCGGTTCAAAACGAGCGATTCCGGCTTCGATGCAATACTCCACGGCCGCGTAGTAGCAGACGTTGAAGTGCAGGTATCTCAGTGGCTCAGTCGCCCCCCAATAGCGCCCGTAGAGCGTATCTCCCTTGGTGACATTAAACGTACCGCCTATGAATTCATCGCCTCGGCGAGCGACGATGAAGACAAGTCGCTCGCGAAAACAGTCGCGAAGAAGTTCGAAAAATGGGAAATTGAGATACTGACGTCCCCACGGGTTGTGCTTGATGGTGGCCAAGTAGAACTGGTACATGGGCGCAAACAGGGAATCGGGGATGGAGGCACCGACAAAGGTTTCTACGACAACCCCCTGACGTTCAAGTTCCCGCCTCTCCCTGCGAATTTGATTTCTTCTTTTGCTTCTGAACTGCTGGAGGTAATCCTCGAATGAAGAGTAGTCGTTATTCGACCAGTGGTATTGAAGGCCGAATCGAGTGAGAAAACCGAGGGAATTCAAGGCCTCGATCTCGTCTTCTCTGCAAAAGTTGACGTGGACGCCCGAGAGTTGGTTGCCCACACAAGTTTCCCGCAAACATTGACCCAGGTGCTGCAGCCAGAGCGCTCTGTCTGCGTCGGGTGCAACAAGCATGCGTCCGCCTGTTACGGGTGTAAAAGGCACTCCCACCAGCATTTTGGGGTAGTAGCTGATTCCGGCATTCTCAGCGGCTTGTGCCCAGCCCCAGTCAAAGACGAACTCGCCTTCACTGTGTTGCTTTAGATAAAGGGGGCAGGCCGCGACCAACTGACCTTCTTCTCGCACAACCAGAGGGCGAGGTTCCCAGCCCGTGCGAGCGGATAGGGTTCCCGCTTCCTCGAGGGAGGCTAACCACTCCCATTCTAAAAAAGGGGATTCATCGCCCACGAGGTGGTTCCATTCGTCGGCCGGAATAGAAGAGATCCCGTCCGCAAGTCCATGTTCTGTCATGAGACTCAGTTTAACGGGTTGGCGATGGAGTGGGTCGAGGCGAACCTGTCTTTCAGTGGCTAGACTCTAAATCATCGGGCATCTGACGTGTCCAGTGAAGAGTAGAAAGAGCCAGATGGGACCTCCGAGTCATTCAGCCGGTGGCAATGGGAATTCAAAGGACCCGCAGGGCGAAGGCGGGGTTCTCACCGAGACTCGCAAGCGCGTGGCGAGGCCTGATAAGTATAAAGTCCTTCTTCATAATGATGACTTTACGCCCATGGAATTCGTCGTCTCGGTTCTTGAGCAAATCTTCGGGAAGGGGCCCTCTGCGGCGACACACATTATGTTGCAGATTCATAGAACTGGACTTGGGGTCGCTGGTGTCTACATGTTGGAAGTGGCAGAGACAAAGGTCGCTGCCGTTCATCAAGCTGCTGGAGAAAGAGGATATCCTCTAAGGGCGGGCGTGGAAAAAGAATGAGTCGAATTAGTCGAGAGCTACAGATGACGCTTCAAGCTGCGCACAGCGAGGCGATTTCGAGACGGCATGCGTATCTCACCGTGGAACACCTTCTTTACGCCTTGATTCATTCTGATGAAGGACTCGATATCCTGAGGCACTCTGGGGCTCAGGTTGAGATTCTGGCACAGGACCTTGAAAGATTTTTTAGTGATGATTTAGACAAGGTGCCGGGAGATGATCCGGTGGACACGCTGCAAACTTTGGCTTTCCACCGAGTCGTTCAGCACGCCGTGGACCATGCAGAAAGTGCTGAGAAAGAGGAAGTTGATATTTCAGACCTTTTGGTCGCTCTTTTTCAGGAGCCCGATTCTTTTGCCGTGAATTTACTTCGTGCCCAAGAGGTGGCTCGGTTGGATGTCACCAGATACATCTCTCATGGAGAATCCAAACTCAAGTCGGGCGAAGGCGGATCGGGCAGCGATTTTGAGCGCAAGCTTGCCGAGGGGATGGAGGACGGAGAGCTTTCTGAAGAGAATCCGCTTGAGGCCTTTGCCACAAATTTGACTCAGCGTGCAGCCGACGGGCGCCTTGACCCCATGATCGGTCGCGCTGCGGAGCTCGAACGGGCCATCCATATCTTGGCACGGCGAAGGAAGAATAACCCTCTCTTCGTAGGTGAGACTGGAGTCGGCAAGACAAGTATTGCCGAGGGCCTGGCGGCGCGAATTCACGAGGGTCGTGTTCCGGAAGATTTACAAGGGGCCAATATTTATTCTCTTGACGTAGGCGCTCTGCTGGCAGGAACACGTTATCGAGGTGATTTCGAGGCGCGTTTCAAAGGGCTCTTGTCGGCTCTCATGGAAGAGGACCGTGCGATTCTCTTTATTGATGAGATCCATACGATTTTGGGGGCGGGTTCGGCACAGGGAACGACTGTCGACGCCTCCAATATGTTGAAGCCAGGTTTGGCCGACGGTTCATTGCGTTGTATGGGGTCTACGACATATCAAGAATATCGGCATTTTGAACGTGATCGGGCTCTTTCGCGTCGTTTTCAGAAGGTCGACGTGCCCGAGCCTTCGGAAGACGAATGTCTGCGAATTTTAAAGGGGTTGGCGTCGAGGTACGAAGAACATCATGGGGTGCGGTACACAGCGGCAGCTCTTAAAGGATGCGTCGAACTTTCCGCCCGTCATATCAATGAACGCTTTCTTCCTGACAAAGCGATCGATGTGATGGATGAAACGGGCGCCACTGTGAGGCTTCGGCCGACCTCGAAACGACGAAAGACGGTGGGAATACGAGACGTTGAACTCGTGGTTTCAAGCATGACCAATGTCCCCTTGCAACGCACGGCCACTAAAGAAAATCAAAAGCTTTCTCATCTCGAAGACGACCTGCTCCGCGAAGTCTTTGGTCAAGATGATGCCGTTCGTTCCGTAGCCACTGCGATCAAGCGCTCAAGGGCCGGTCTGGGAGGTTTGGATCGACCCATTGGCTCCTTTTTGTTCGTCGGTCCCACGGGTGTCGGCAAGACTGAATTGAGCAAGCAGCTGGCTAAATCTTTGAATGTGCCGTTTCTCCGATTTGATATGAGTGAGTATATGGAGAAGCATGCAGTCTCTCGACTGATTGGCGCTCCGCCTGGATATGTCGGATACGATCAAGGGGGAGCATTGATTGAGCAAGTTCGAAAAAATCCCTACGCGGTGCTGCTGCTTGATGAGATTGAGAAGGCGCATCCTGATATTTTTGACATTCTGCTTCAGGTCATGGATCACGCCACATTGACGGACAATCAAGGAAGAGAGGCAGACTTCCGCCATGTCACTCTGATCATGACCTCAAATGCGGGGGCACGGGAGATGGCCGCTCAAGCAATTGGATTCAGCGGTTCACGTGCAGGTGATGGCACTCGTGAAATCGAAAAATTGTTCAGTCCTGAATTCAGAAATCGTCTCGACGAGATCGTTCGTTTCTCCAACCTGGGCGAACAGGTCATGGTCAAAGTGGTCGGGAAGTTCTTAATTGAGATGAAGTCCCAGTTGCTCGAGCGAAAAATTCAGATTGAGCTTACTTCTGCGGCCCTAGACCGTCTGGCCGAAAAGGGGTACGACCCCGATTTCGGTGCGCGCCCCTTGGCCCGATTGATTCAACGGGAGATTAAGGACCCATTGTCCGATGAAGTCCTCTTTGGGCGACTGTCCAAAGGGGGACGTGTCGTCGTGGACGCCGGGAACGATGGATTTGTTTTAGAGTTCCCAGAGGCTGTCGCGGCCCAATAGGTCGTTGAGCGCGGATTCAAGCGATTCCGCCCATGGGTTCGCTTTAGGTTTCTCCGGTGAGCGTGACCGGGTGCATTATTCCGCTTCTCTTTTGAGTTCGTCGCCATGACGCCTGAGCGGATGCTCTAAATGTGATTCATCCCCCGTTCATTTCTGTGTCTAATAGGATGTATGCATGATATGATGCATACATCCTATTGAAGTTCTTTCGAGTATGAGGGCTCTGCTTGAAAGTTTTGAGGGGTCGGCACTCAGGGGGGCTGCATTCAGTGTCTGGATGCCGTGAGAAAAGTGAGGGGCCGAGCCTATCTGTTAACGAGAGTGGGCCGCATGGGCGAGCAAAACTTGAGCGTGCGGGGCAGGGGCAGTCATCATGGATGTTGATCATTATTTAGAGCGTATCGCCGCGAAAGTGAGAGATTGGCGAGCCACCATGGGCATGACGCTTCAGCAGGTGGCAAAGCGGAGTGGGGTGGCTGCGAGTACGATTCAGAAAGTGGAGAGCCAGCAGATGGTTCCCACGATTGCTGTGCTCTTTAAAATTGCGAGAGGTCTTGGACACAATCCGATGGACCTTCTGGATGATTCATTTGGAATGAGTGACGTCATTCATCGGGCTGACTCGGGGGGCGAACTTGAGTCAAAGCGGTCTGTGCATTTGACGGGTGAGATCATGGACGCTCAGTTCAGTACTTGGCGTGTAATTCATGCTCCTGGCCAAGGCTTGCTGGCCCCAGGCTTGGGCCCCCGAGGCGAAGTTTTGATTCTGTGTCAGAAGGGTCAGCTTGAAGCCACGGTGGGGAATGAGACCTTTATTTTAAATGCGGGCGGAAGTCTGCATTGCAAGACTCGAAAGGGTTTCGGATGGAGAGCCCTCGGAGAGGAAGCAGCCGAGTTTACTGTGATTGGTTCTGAAACCACTGAAATTGATCGCTTGCTTGAAGGAATGACGGAGCGTAAAGATGCTTCGCAACCGCAGTCTGCTTTAAGGCCTCTTTCCTCAGAGATCAGCGAGTCAAGGGTTGTGGCAGAATAAGGTTCCCGTAACTCCTAGGGTCGGTGGCGTTCGAGATTTCTCTCAGAGGGCCTCCTTCGCGCTAGTCTCGGAGTTCCTTGGGTAGTTTGAAGTGCATCCCTTCATCGACTTCGGGCAAGGCGTCACAGACCGTACCGTCGCCGGCGAGTTTCGTCAGGGTGTCTACGACTTCTTCCACCAAGACTTCGGGCGTCGAGGCGCCTGCACTCACTCCCACGCATTCGACGCCATTGAGCCATTCGGCCTGAATGTCCTGAGCCGAGCTGATCAGGTAGCTTTGGGCGCCGCGTTTAGCTGCGACTTCCACCAGTCTGTTGCTGTTCGACGAACTGGGGGCCCCCACGATCAATACGAGGTTTGAAACAGCGGCCAGTTCTTTGACCGCATTTTGTCGGTTTTGAGTCGCGTAGCAGATGTCATCTTGTCGTGGCAGCCGAACCTTTGGGAATCGAGCCTTTAAAGCGTCCATGATTTCTCGAGTGTCGTCGACGGAGAGGGTGGTTTGAGTGACGCAGCCAAGTTTGGACGGGTTTTTAACATCAAGGTTTTTAACATCATCTACATTTTCAACGAGGTGCATGGCCCCGGGCGCATGTCCCATGGTGCCTTCGACTTCCACATGACCGGCGTGACCAATCATGATGAGTTCGTATCCGTCGCGCTGCATGCGTTCAACTTCTCGGTGTACCTTCGTCACCAAGGGGCACGTGGCATCGGTCACGTTGAGGTTTCGATCGGCAGCGGCCTGGCGAATGGCTGGCGATACGCCGTGGGCGCTATAAATCAGCGGTGCGTTGATCGGAGCATCTGTGGGATCGTCTACGAATCGCGCTCCTTTCTTCTGCAGATTATCGACGACATGTCGGTTGTGTACGATTTCGTGCCTGACGTAGACGGGTCCGTCGTTTTTCTTCAGGGCTCGTTCAACGATCTCGATAGCCCGATCGACACCTGCGCAGAAACCTCTGGGATTGGCAAGAAGCACTCTCATAGAAGAGAGACTAGCGAAAGCATGGAAGGGAGGCAGATTTATAGCTCCCCTGTACACTCTGGGAGCCGTGGTCCGGTGGCACGGCATTGGCCTTCAGGAGAAAAAGCCCGTTGAAACCCGATGAACGCTTGATTCGTAGCTGCCGTGGTGAGAGCGTAGACCGCCCTCCGGTTTGGCTCATGCGCCAGGCCGGTCGATATCTGCCCGAGTATCGAGAGGTCCGAAAAGACGTTTCTTTCCTGGAACTTTGTCGTGATGTCGAGAGGGCGGTCACGGTGTCACTGCAGCCGATTGATCTTGTGGGAAGCGAGGCGGTGATCTTGTTTCAAGATATCTTCACGCCCATTCCCGCCATGGGGATGGAGTTGGATTTTGCACCAGGCCCCGTGATGGCGAGTCCGATTCGGAGCATGGCAGACGTAGGTAAATTGCGGGTTCCTGAGAGTCGAGAGTCGGTTCCATTTGTGTTTGAGATTATTCGCATCTTACGAGACGAATTGGCTTCGAGGAGAATCCCTCTTTTGGGTTTCGCCGGTGCGCCTTTTACATTGGCTGCTTACATGATCGAGGGCAGCGGCTCGAAAGATTTCGGTGTTCTCAAAAGAATGTTGCATCGAGAGCCGGAAATCTTACGGGCCTTGTTGGCGAAGTTGACCGAGATGACGGTGAATTACTTGAGTGCTCAAATCGAAGCGGGAGCGCAGGTCGTCCAGCTTTTTGATACCTGGGCGGGGCTGTTGTCTCCTCAGTTGTATCGGGAATGGATCCTTCCTGTTCATCGCGAAATTGCGGAGCGAATGCGTGAGTCCCAAGCCCCTCTCATTCTTTACGTGAACAACGGTGCTCATGTGGTGGCGGAGATGGCGGACTCGGGCGCGGATGTGATCTCGCTTGATTGGAGAGCATCGATGGGAGAGGCAGCTCAAAAGTTTGGGCAGAGTGTGTCCTTGCAAGGAAATCTAGACCCGGCGGCCTTGGCGGCGCCCGAGGAAGAGATTCAGGAGATGGTTCGGTCTTTGGTGAAAGAAGCCTCGCCGGCCCGTGGTCACATCATGAACCTCGGGCATGGGTGTTTGCCAGGGACACCGGTTGAGGGCGTGCGTGCCTTTACTGCAGCTGTGAGGGCGCTGAAATAGGGGGCCCGGAATCAGGGGCGGTGGTCTGAGCCATAGCCACGGCCCACTGTGAGATGGCGTCGATGAAGGTCTGGGAATCATTCACGCAAGGGGCGAGGGCAAAAGCTGCTCCGCCGAGTTCGGCCCATTGGTCTCTGAGTCGTATGTTGATTTCCTCGACCGTTTCTAAGTTATCGGCCGTAAAAGCAGGGCACGCCACGAGTAGGCGTCGAACCCCCTCCTTGTAAAGATCAGGCAGGACGAAATCGGTGTACGGCTTGATCCAGGGCTCGCGAGTGAGTCGAGATTGAAACGAACTGCTGTAGGAGTCGGGCTTTAGATCAAGGGATTCGGCGAGGGCTCGACTTGTGCCAAAACATTGGGCTCGATAGCAGCGATTGCCGGGCTTGTAGTTCACGTCGCAACAGTCTGACGTGCTGAGACATCCTTGAACGGCTCGAATCTGTGACTCTGGGAGTCCATGATAGCTGAAGAGCACGTGATCCCACGTATCGTTCGAGAGGATAGGTCGAATCGTCTCGGCTTGAGATCGGATAAATCCGGGATCATCATTGAAGTCGTAGCGGATGATTAATTCAAAAGGATCACCGATTCTCGTGGCCTCTTCTTCCACCCGAGCGATCGCTGAGCCAGTGGCGGATTCCGAATATTGAGGAAAAAGAGGGAGGACGACCAGTTTCTGGACCCCCGCTTGTTGCATTCTTAAGAGGGCGGAATGGATGTCGGGCTGTTGGTAGCGCATGGCGAGATCCACACAAAAGGCGTCGCCCAGTCTCTGGCTCACGCCTTCCCGCAGAGCGCGAGAGTGTACGAGTAAGGGAGAGCCTTCCTCTAGCCAAATCTGTTCGTAGGCTGGCGCGATTCTCTTAGGGCGGAAAGGCAGAATAATTAAATTTAAAAGGGCCCAGCGAAATGCCGGGGCCATGGTTAGAACTCTCGGATCACTTAGGAATTCGCGTAGGAATCGTCGAATGTCTCGGGTGGAGGGAGAGGCGGGCGTTCCAAGATTGACTAAGAGGACGCCAGTCGGATGTTTCGAAGAGGGGGTGCTGTTTTGCATATTTTTTTGAGCGAAGCGACTTAGCTTCTGTGTAGTCCGCCGAGTTTGAATGAGAGGCCCATATAAAGAGCAGGATACAGCAAGCTGATTTCGACTAAGGAGAATCGGCTTGTAGAAGAGGGGTCGAGAACGGCCCACACGATGACGAGTGCCCAGATGAGCCCCGAGTAGCTCACGAAATAACGCAAGGTTCTGTTTTTGAGTCGACTCGGGTAGATGTATTTATACGGGATAAAAATCGCAATGGAGAAGAAGATTACGCAAAGTGTTCCATAGAGCGGCGTGATCTCAAGGAGCCAGAGGTAAAGGGCAAGGATATTCCAATACGAAGGCCAGCCTAAAAAAAAGTGATCGTCGGTCTTGGCGTCATTTTGAGAAAATCCGAACGCACTCGCGAGTGCAGGCAAGGTCACCCAGTAGGGCGACAGAACGCTCCCCGCGGTCACCATAAAGACACAGGGGACGATGACGAAGTTCAGGTAATCCACAATGTCATCCATTCGCCGTCCATCAATTCCGGGGGCATATTTGGAGACTTCAAGCTTCCGAGCGAATGAGCCATCGATGGAGTCAATGCCAAGCGCCACGATCATGAAGATCGTGGCAAGCCCGAATTCGTCTCTCATCAGAGCGAAAATGGCGAGGAGCCCCCAAACGGCCCCGCTTGCCGTTAGGAGGTGAACCGTCCATGCTAAAAATTCACGTGTCCGGTTCGGCTGAGAGGGAGCAGCTCCATTGGCTGAGTCGGTTGCGTTCATGATCGCGTCGCTCAAGGCTCCTGATGTGGGCTGTCAACCGTTTGATTGATTTGGTGCTGAGCCTTGAGGATACCCCATAGTTGGGTGTGCGGCGAAGGAAGGCCGGGCTTCGGTTACGGCGAGGGGAGGGCTTGAGAATCTTTTGGCATCGGTTTTCCGCGGCCAGTGAATGGACATTTTTTCTGCGGATAAATCTATCGCCGCTTGCCGCCTGGGCCACGAGGAGGTACTGCATAGAGAGCCTTGATGGACTTTAAATGCGTCCGAGAGGTGCAGTTGGGGAGTTGCGCGACTCCGCGAGGGTCGGAGGGGCTTTCCCCGAATCGTTCAACCAGTCGGAGATAACAGATCGCATGCCTATTTCAGTCGAATTGCCTTCTTTGGGCGAGAGCGTCGTAGAAGGAACCGTGTCTCGCTGGCTCGTGGCGGAGGGTGACACGGTGACGGTGGATCAGCCCCTGGTTGAGGTGACGACAGATAAAGTAG
The DNA here is from genome assembly GCA_002691205.1 of Deltaproteobacteria bacterium. Lineage (GTDB taxonomy): Bacteria > Myxococcota_A > UBA9160 > UBA9160 > UBA4427 > MED660. The sequence goes on along the minus strand of NZHD01000005.1, from coordinate 6,455 downwards.
ACGCTGAAATTCCCTCTCCTTCAGCGGGTGTCATCCTTTCCCTTCAGGCTCAGGAAGGGGATGTGGTTCAGGTGGGTGCGGTTCTGGCGCAAATTGATACAGAGGCGCGTGGATCGGCACCGCCTCCCGAAAAGAAACCGGAGGCCGTGGCCTCATTGGTTGGAGAGACGGCCGCACCGTCACCGGCCCCTGAAGTTGTGAAGAGCGATTTAGCCGAGCCTCGCGCAACGCCCGTTGCACGCCGCATGGCCGAAGAGGCTCGTTTGCCGCTCGAACGGATCGAGGGGAGCGGAAGTGGGGGGCGTATTACGAAACAGGATGTATTGAGGCACGCCGTCGAAGCTGAGCCAAGTCGACCGCCAGCGGTCATGGAAGAGCAGCCGAAGGCGAGCCAGGGGAGCGTGAAAAACACACCTGCGTATGCGCGCTACACCTTGCAATCCGGCGATCGGGTGGTTCCCATGTCGCCCGTACGTCGCGTGATCGCTGAACATATGGTCTACTCAAAGCACACCAGTCCTCACGTGGGCACGGTGGCTGAGATTGATATGTCAGCGGTCGACCAGTTGAGGCGTTCTCACAAACAAGCTTTCAAAGAGACGCATGGTTTTAGTCTGACCTACTTGCCCTTTATCGCTCACGCCGTGGTCAAGGCCCTTCGGGAATTTCCGGCCTTGAACGCTTCTGTTCTCGAAGAGGCCATTGTTGAGAAAAGGGCGATTCACATTGGCCTGGCGGCGGAGACCGACCGGGGACTCGTCGTGCCGGTGGTTCGGAATGCCGATCGATTTTCTTTGACTGGCCTCGCTGCGGAGATTGAAGACCTCGTCGAACGAGCTCGCAGTCGAAGATTGAGCGCAGACGATTTAAGTGGGGGGACCTTTACGATCTCGAACCCGGGTCGGCAGGGTAACTTGTATGGTTTTGCCATAATCAATCAGCCCCAGGTGGGTATTCTTCGGGTGGGTGAGATCAAAAAACGAGCGGTGGTTCTAAGCTCGGGGGGCCAAGACAGTATCGCCATTCGGCCCATGATGTATGCGGCGCTTTCGTATGATCACCGTGCCGTTGATGGTGCACCGGCCAATGCTTTCCTTTACCGCGTGCGAGAGCTTCTTGAGGCCGCCGAGATTGAAATCTGAATCCGCCGTGACTACGAGAGAGAATCAACCTCTTTTAGTTGATTGGCTCGGTCAGGTGGATTATCGGGAGAGCCTTCGTTTGCAAGCCGATGCGGTGGAGGCCTGTGGGCAGCCCGCGGGCCGCGATCGTCTGATCTTGCTTGAGCATCCCCCGGTGATTACGTTGGGGCGTGGAAGTCATAAGGAGAATGTACTCGCTTCTCCGGACGAGCTGGCCCGTCGCCGAGTTGAGATCCACGAGGTGGCTCGAGGGGGTGACGTCACGTATCACGCGCCTGGTCAGCTGGTGGGATATCTAATCGTCGATCTCGACCGACGATCTGAGAGAGATGTTCATGTTTTTTTACGTCGAGTGGAGTCAGGATTGATCCGTGCGCTCGCGGAATTGGACCTTGAGGCGGTTAGAGTTCCGGGAAAAACCGGTGTTTTTATGAAGAGGGCAGTGGCCGGTCCTTCCCTTGATTATAAAATCGCGTCGATCGGTGTTGGCGTACGTCGCTGGATAACTTTTCATGGTTTTGCTCTAAACGTGACTCTAGACTTAAGTGGGTTTGATTTGATCGTTCCATGCGGTCTGGATGGCGTTCAAATGACCTCAGTGTCTCGTGAGCTGAATTCCTTTCAGGAAGGTTTGGGGTCAAGGGCGCGCGGGGCCGTTGAACGAGCCATGGTTTCTGAGTTCGCGTAAAGGCCGTTAAGAGCGAATCTAGGCGTGCGGTCGTGAGAGACCAAAGCATTGTTGGGGGCGAAAACTATGGGTCAAGCGCGGTGAGTGCCATCGGTGAATCAACCCAGGGTCCGCCTCCACTCCGTCCTTTCGGTCTGAGACTTCATCATGACGGTCGGTGGAGTCATGAGGGCCAGTCGATTTTGAATCGTCGATTGAGAGAGGCATTTGATCGGTCGGTGGTTTATCTCCCTGATGAAGCCAAGTACGTGGTGAGGTTGGGGCATTTTAGAGGGCAGATTGAGGTTGAGGAAGCCGGGTTCTTCGTGCTGGAATTGGATTTGGATGCAGGACAGCTTCGTCTTTCTGACGGCACGATAGAGACTTTTGATCTGGCCGGACTTGAGGTTTCGGGGCTCGACGGAGCCTTTCTCTGTCGGGTCAAACGCGATTTACTTTCTGAGGGGCTCTGGGCTCGCTTTTCTCATTCCGCACAGGCCGAGTTTTTGGGGGCCGTTCGCGAGGAGTCGGACGGCTGGTCGGTGGAGTTGGAGGGAGACCGAAGACCTCTTCCTGAAGGGCTTGAAGAGTAAAGACGAGGGTGAGTGAGTGGTGCGTTGACGTGAGCGCTTGTGCGCGTTACCCCTCGCATTCGCGCGCGGGTGAATTACGATCCCCGAGAGCGCCAAAAAAGTGTCCAGGATGGCGGCGTAGCCAAGTGGTAAGGCACGGGCCTGCAAAGCCCTGATCACCGGTTCGAATCCGGTCGCCGCCTCCACCATGCCTTTTACACAGAGGCCATCGGGGGCTCCCCGTTTTCGGTCACATGCGCCTGGCGTCCACAAGGCTTTGTTTCTCGGTCTCCCCCTGGGCCATTTGCCGCTGGAACGACGCGTGGACCGAGCTGAGCTGAAGGAGGAGGCTCTAAAAGATAATGATATTGACATTCACTTTAAGTTTGTAAGTCTCATAAGAGCGCTTAGGTGAGCGGTTTCGGGTAAAGCGAAGCCGATGAGGCAGTTTAAGCTGTTTCTCGAAAGGGCCCTAAATGATCGTTTGTCAGTGCCGAAGGGTTTCTGAGAAAGCCATTCGCAAGGCTGTGCGGAAGGGCCACCGGAAGGTGAGCCAGGTCTCTCAGGCGACTGGAGCCGGGTCGGGCTGTGGGACTTGTCGTGAGACTGTGCGAAGTGTGGTTCGGGACGAGAAGGAAAAGGTTTCGGCTGAAGGAGGGGTCCTGCTTTCGGCTTCGGCGGCTTCGGCTTCTTCCCCTGCTTGAAATCCACCGCACGGGCCCAGATTAAAGCCCCTGGGCTTCTGCCGGGGTGGGATTTAACTTTTTCCCGTCCTGCTTAAAGATGGACGCCGAGCCCCAGCCTCTGTTCTCAAAGAACAACTGCACCGAGGTTCTTAAAACCCCGAGTCCATACTGGACCGAACGACTGAAATTGATCGAAGAGGCTTCTTCAAAGTAGGCTGCTGGGCATGATATCTCGCCAATGGCAAACCTTCGGTGAATGACTTGGGCCAGCATTTGGTTGTCAAAGACGAAGTCCTCCGAGTTCTCAAGCAGAGGCAGTTCAATCAAAACCTCCCGCGTGAAGGCTCGATAGCCCGTGTGGTACTCGGATAGCTTCGCACCGCACAGAATGTTTTGAATGGCGGTCAAACTTCGATTCGCGACATATTTATAGAGGGGCATTCCTCCCCTGAGGGCAGCGCCTCCGAGGATTCTGGAGCCGAGGACGACATCGTAGGGTCCGTCTGTCAGCATACTGATCATGGCTGGGATCAGCTTCGGAGTGTACTGATAATCGGGGTGGAGCATGACGACGACGTCGGCCCCAAGATCGAGCGCGGCCTGATAGCAGGTTTTCTGGTTGCCTCCGTATCCTCGGTTTTCCGCATGAAGGCGCAGTTTGAGGCCGAGCCGCCGAGCGATTTCCACGGTGTCATCTGAGCTGGCGTCATCGGTGACCACCACCTCATCCACGAGATCGAGCGGGATTTCTTTAAATGTCTTTTCGATCGTAGGGCCTGCATTGTATGCCGGCATCACGACGATGATCTTTTTGCCGTGGAACATTGGGTGCTCCTCTGTTTTTTTCTCTCTCTTGACGTTCGCGGGTCGATAACTGGTCGATCGGTGTGGGCTAGCGGCCAGAGGAAGTATAGACTGACAGGGTATGGTCTCCGCCCGGGTGGCGAAATGGGTAGACGCGGACGACTTAAAATCGTCTGACCTTGTGTCGTGCAGGTTCGAATCCTGCTCCGGGCACCACCTTTCCCGCTGGAGGCCCTGGTGAGCGAGAAAGCGCAACCCGTCGAGCAGGGCGGTTGTTTAAAGTGAGGCGTTGGCTCGGTTCACGAGTCGCTCGCGAACCTGGTCGCACTCGAGGAGATCCTCGAGCGCATCGCGGTCAATGAGGGTGGTGCGCTTATACTCTGGGTCCGTCTCAAGGATCTCGATTCGGAAAACCTCTCGAGGAGTCGAGAATATCTGGCGAATCCGGAGGGATTGATCCGGTCCGCCTTGGAGGATCTGGTACCTCAAGGAGTCTATGACCCGTTGGGCACGAGCGGGGCCGTACCCGAAGGGATCCATGTAGGAAACATCGCTCGGAGTAGATCGATATCTTAGTTTGTAATGGCCGTGTGGTTTCATAGCGAGGTCTGAGCATACCGGTTCAGGGCGTTGGGGTTCAAGGGATGATCAGACTGACTGTAGGAGACGCATTCTCAAGACGCGGGGTTTCAAGTTTTTTAGTCCTCCATGAAGTGATTGAGAACTAAGGGAGAGAGTCGACGATGGCGGGAAGTCGTAAAAACCGAGGTCAAAAAAAGCGAGCGCCGCGGAAAGCTTCGATGCACGAGATTCTTCACGGACGTCATGTGGTGGAGGAGGCCTTACGCGCGGATCGAAGAGAATTTGTGCGTCTGAGTGCTCGCGAGGGCTCATTGGCTCCTGAGTGGAGCGCAGTGCTTGATTTGGCGAAAGAAAAGGGCGTACCGGTGGTTAGGCTCGACCCCCGGCAGTGGAGCGACCTTGAAAGCGGAGAAAGGGATGTGCAACTTCAAGGCTGCGTGCTGGAGGCGGGTCCACTGCCCGTTTTGGAAGGTGTGGACGCGCTCTGCGACTCGACCCCGCGGGACCCCTCCGGGAAAGTGATCTTGGCTTTAGACGGTGTGGAGGATCCGCAGAATGTTGGGAGCCTGGCTCGAGTCGCGGATGCGGCGGGGGCTGTGGGGCTCTTGATGACGGACCGGCGTTCCGCTCCGCTCACTCCCGCGCTCTCTAGGGCCAGTGCTGGGGCCATTGAATGGCAGCCGGTCGCCCGGGTCCCAAATCTGGTTAGAGGCCTCAAGGACCTCAAAAAAAAGGGTTTTTGGGTTTTGGCCGCTGACCCTGAAGCGGATCGAGTTCTTTTTAACTTTCCAGATGCGCTTCTGACAGGGGATCTCGTCGTGGTTTTGGGCGCCGAGGGGAAGGGATTGAGGCCGGGAGTCCGGGCTGAGGTGGATCATCAGGTCAGTTTGCCTATGCTGGGCCGCGTAGCTTCCCTGAATGTCGCCACCGCAGGGGCTGTGCTTTTGTACGAGATCTTGCGCCGGCGAAGGTACCGATCTAAGTCCGATTAAGCGGGGTGTGTCTTAAAAGACACGGATAAATTTTTAAAGTTTTCTGCATAATGCGCATTTTCCCCGGGGCGTGCGGTTGCTGCGAGGCAGACCTCCGGTATATTCTGCGGGGCCCAGATTCATGCTGGCGTAGCTCAATTGGTAGAGCATCGGATTTGTAATCCGAAGGTTAAGGGTTCAAGTCCCCTCGCCAGCTCCACGGGTGAGAGACAATGAATCGTCTGGGTGGGCACGAAAAATTGTTTTTCATTCTGAGTGAGTGAACGAGGAATACGTCGAATCAAAATTGAGATCAATCATTTAAAAACAAAACGCCTCGTTGAATTTGAATGAAGTAAAACGCCAACTAAAACGCTTTCAGACAGCCGGCTCTTGAATGGCTGTTTAAAAATAAAGACAACTTATCAACGCCCGTCTACCCGGTTTGCACTTTAGCGACAGGCCGAGAGGGGCTTTAAACGAACGATTTAAGGTTATTTAACCAGAAGGAAAACAGAAGACGATAATCATCGAGACTGAGTTCCGCATTCAGTGCTAGCCGTTTTAGATCGCACCTGATTCAAGCAGGGTGATCCGACAAAAAGAAAATCAATCAAAGTCCAGTGTGGGTTCGAGTTGCTTCCCTTAGGAAATTAGTGATCAGGGGCGCCCGGACACAACGGGATAGTTTGCCCTTGTGGGGCGAACGGGTTCGAAAGAGCCACAAGAATTTTGAACCCTTCAGGTTGATTCTCTACCTCGAATAAAAGCTGTAGCAAGGAAAAGCGGGACAGACGTCGAGCAAGGCCAAGTGTTCGAGGGTGAAAAGGCGGTGAGTCCATTCTCACTGAGGCCGCTTCCTCCGGAGAAAATAGGGTCAAGACTCAGGGTGGTTTGAATATAGAAATGGAGAGGTACCGAAGCGGCCAACCGGGGCAGACTGTAAATCTGCTGGCTTATGCCTACGGAGGTTCGAATCCTCCCCTCTCCACCAGCCATGCGCGGGAATAGCTCAGCTGGCTAGAGCACGA